>NZ_JBEWQE010000020.1:0-99392 GCF_040538975.1 Flavobacterium sp. UW10123 | reverse complement strand
AAAATCTAAAATCTAAAATCTAAAATCTAAAATCTAAAATCTAAAATCTAAAATCTAAAATCTAAAATCTAAAATCTAAAATCTAAAATCTCAGCGAAGCACAACATCCTTCACAACCTCTCGCCCTAGCTCTTCATTAATCATCTTAACGATTTTATATTTTCCATGTGTTAATTCCTCGCGTAGAACCGAAGAACCTAACTCTACATAAAGCGTACTTCCTTTTAAAATCACATTTCTGGTATACGTATTTACACCATTTCCCATAAGCTGTCTCCAAGCCTCACGAACGTCAATTTGATCCATTCCAGGCTGTAATTTATTCACCTGAATAATTTGCTGTAAAACAGCTCCAATAGTAGATTCGTTATTTAGTCTTTTCGCCATCGTTCAAAAGATTTACTGGTCCAGCTTTTTTATAATGATATTCTATTTTTTGTGGATTTTTAACCACTAATTTGTCATCCGAAAGCGAAATAATCTCTTCGCTCCATTTTGTGTACTTCGTTTTATAATCTAGGAAAACCTGCTCGTCTGCAAAACGAACTGAAACATTCTCAAAAGTATCTGTTGTCAAGAAAGTTCCATCAAACTGTGGCATCACCTTCGTTCGAAGCCCTTTGTTATTCTTAATTTGAAAAAAATCAAAAGTTTCGTTCATTTTATACTCCTTCTCTTCACCTTTCTCAAAAACCACTTTTTCAATTTCCCAATAGCCATTCAATTTAACAATATCTGCTGGCTTTATTTCTTGTTTACAGCCTGCAACCAAAAGTGCAAAAAACAAAATCGCAAAAATGTTTTTCATAATAAAAATATTAAAAATTATTCTTTTTTCCTTTAAATGAAGTCGAAGATTTAGGAGCTGAATCCTGCTGTCCGCTGTATCTTTTGTTTTTTAAAGAAAAAAACAAAAGGATGCCGCTCCCATCAGGGCTAGGGCTCCCGTTTTCAAAAGAAATTTTCCTTGGACAACAAAGATAGCCTTATAATCATCAAAAGAAATACTTTCTGTCCTATTATTTTTTCATATAAAATCAACCCTATTTTATTACAATAATAACTTACAAAGACATAAATCATATTTATTTATATTGAATTTTGAATCATTTTTATCTTACAGAAAAAATGTCTTTACAAAAATTAAAAAACAAAACTCAAAACGTTTTGATTCACAGTTAGATACAATGAAAAAAATAGCAATTATACTTATTGGCATATTCTTTTTTAATTGCAATTATCCAAAAAAAGAAAATAAAATAGCTTTTAAAGAAGTGAAAAACAATATTAGTCTTAAAGATAGCACCACAATGCAAAAAAAAAATATTTGAAAGAAAATCTCCCACTGAACTCTTGCATAAAAATAATAAAAGCTAAGTTGGTGAAAAATCATTATTCAAATCACAAAGACATAGAAATAACTTATAAGAATTTGGGCAAGAAAAACATAAAAGCAATAAAATTTGAATGGTTTTGCCTAAACTCCTTTAATGAACCCGCACACGGAAGACACTTTTACGGCGAAGGGAGATTCAGAGAAAATTCTACTGAATTAATAAAATCTAACGAAACTAAAACTCAATATTGGGAAGATTTTTCAACAGATGCAAATGAAATTATTAAAACAAGAGCATATTATATTGTTTATCAAGATGGCACAATATGGGAATTAGTTGAAGACGATTTTTCTTTCAACAAAACCATTCAACAATAAATTCATTAGAGTTTAAGCTAAAGTATCTAATTTTTTCGTTGAAATTTAATTCCAACCGGACCAAGTGATATCTTTATGGTCTTACAAGAAAGAAGAAAACATGTGCTATTCTAAACAAAAAAATATCTATTATAAAAATGAGAGATACTGCAGATAATATAAATACAGCTTTATTTGATTTTGACAAAACCTTATCGGAGAAAATTAATGCTCCCTCATAATAAAGAAAGAGTTTTTAAACAAAAGTCATTAGATTTTTATTTAAAAACTCAAATATTTTAGGACAATATATAAGAAAACTAGCGGTTAGTTTTTATTCTTTTAAGAACTCCCAAAAAGAATAAAACAATTCCTAAAACCAGAAGACTATAATATACTGAGAGATTCTTATCCTTTAAAACATTTGCCAAAACAAAAGATAGTACACTGGCAAAGTAGAATGTTAAAGCTGATATGTTTTTCATTACAAATTATTTAAAGAAACTATCAACGAATTCATATTTATTAAAGACTTGCAAATCTTCAATTCCTTCGCCGACACCAATGTATTTAACTGGAATTTGAAATTGATCTGAAATACCAATTACAACTCCACCTTTTGCAGTTCCGTCCAATTTAGTTACCGCTAACGAAGTAACTTCTGTTGCTGCTGTAAATTGTTTCGCTTGTTCAAAAGCATTCTGTCCTGTTGATCCGTCTAAAACTAAAAGTACATCATGAGGTGCATCTGCTACCACTTTCTGCATTACGCGTTTTACTTTTGTAAGCTCATTCATCAAATTGATTTTATTATGAAGACGACCAGCTGTATCAATAATAACAACATCGGCATTTTGAGCAACCGCAGATTGCAATGTATCAAAAGCTACAGAAGCAGGATCACTTCCCATTTGCTGTCTTACAATTGGCACATTTACACGATCTGCCCAAACTTGCAATTGATCAATCGCAGCAGCACGAAAGGTATCTGCAGCACCTAAAACCACATTATGACCCGCTTTTTTAAATTGATAAGCCAATTTACCAATCGTAGTTGTTTTTCCAACTCCATTTACCCCAACAACCATCAAAACATATGGCTTTTTATCTTTCGGAACTTCAAATTCAGTTGCTTCACCAGTATTCGTTTCAGACAGCAAAGCCCCAATTTCATCACGAAGAATTTGATTTAATTCGTCAGTTCCTAAATATTTATCTTCAGCAACACGTTTTTCAATTCTTTCAATGATTTTTAATGTTGTATTTACCCCAACATCAGAACCTACCAGAACTTCTTCAAGATCATCCAAAACATCATCGTCAACTTTAGATTTTCCTGCAACTGCCTTGCTTAACTTCGAGAAAAAAGTAGTTTTTGTTTTTTCAAGACCTTTGTCTAAAGTCTCTTTTTTTTCGGTAGAGAATAATTTTTTAAAAAAACTCATTTTTTGTAGTTTATTAGATTATTAGATTTCTTGACAAGAAACCCAAATCTTTAAAGAAAGCGTAATTGTTTTTCTAAAAAGAGCCAATTCTTACGATTCTTTAAATTTTTAGACAAATATAGGTAATAAAAAAGCTACTTCCGAATGAAAGTAGCTTTTCTATATATTGTAATTGCAATTATTTCTTTTTCAAGAATTCATCAACTTCTTCAGGAGCCATAATAGATTCTACGAATGTATATGCACCAGTTTTAGGAGATTTTACCATTTTGATGGCTTTTGACAATCTCTTAGAAGCTGTTTGTAACGATGCTACGGTTTTCTTTGCCATGATTCAAATGTTATTTGAAGTTTTTCATAAAACTCGAAATGGCTAAACCATTTGAGATTTATAAAAATCTCTAATTATTACTTAATTTCTTTGTGAACAGTTACTCTTTTCAAAACTGGATTAAATTTTTTAATCTCTAATCTGTCTGGAGTATTTTTTTTGTTCTTAGTTGTAATATATCTAGAAGTTCCTGCAACACCAGAAGCTTTGTGCTCAGTACATTCTAAAATTACCTGGATTCTATTACCTTTCTTTGCCATCTTGCTATATATTTATTTAGGAAAAGATTATTTGATAAATCCTTCTGACTGCGCTTTTTTCAAAACTGCAGTGATTCCATTTTTATTAATTGTTTTTATCGTAGATGCTGCTACTCTAAGAGTAATCCATCTATCTTCTTCTGGAAGATAAAAACGCTTTTTAACTAAGTTTACAGAAAACTTTCTCTTAGTTTTGTTCATAGCGTGAGAAACGTTATTTCCTACCATCGCTCTTTTACCTGTAAGGTCACAAACTCTTGACATTATACTTATCTTTTATCGTTATTCAAAATCAGGGTGCAAAGAAAAGAAAAATAAACCATTGTAGCAAAAAATTATTGCACAAATTTTAAAATTTCTTTCTGTAATATTTCCAAACTCTTAACAGATGCCCTATCTATCACTTTTTCACGCGGTTGTCCGAAGTTAAATTCTTCTACAATTACTCCATCTGGTGTCGCCAAAGCGATAAAAACAGTACCAATTTCGGCATCAGAATCGCCTTTTGAAGGCCCTGCGTTACCCGTGGTTGCTAGCGCATAGTCGGTTTTCAGCAATCCTCTAACATTCAAAGCCATAACTGATGCGACCTCAGCACTAACTACTGAAAACTGATCTATCAAATCTTGTGCAACTCCCAAAACATTAACTTTGACCTCTGTTGCATAAGAAACAACGCTTCCTTTAAAATAGCTTGACGAACCCGGAACAGACGACAGCAACGAAGCAATTCTTCCTCCTGTACAACTTTCTGCAGTTGAGATTGTTTTATTTTGTTTAGAAAGCAATTTGCCAATTACGGTTTCGATAGTTTCATTTTCGTCGTAGCCCACAATTATATCGTGAATTATGGCGTCCAATGATTGCACATTACTTTCTATAGCCTCTTCTAATTCTTCCTTATTCGTTCCGCGAGCTGTCAGACGGAGACGAACTCGTCCTGGATTTGGCAGATAAGCCAATTTTATAAATTCAGGAAGATTGTTTTCCCATTGCTCAATACGTTCTGCAACTAAACTTTCGCCTTGTCCATAAGTTAGAATGGTTTTATGAATAATATAAGGGCGTTTGTATTCGCGAACGATTTTTGGAATTACTTCTTCTTCAACCAAATATTTCATTTCGTAAGGAACTCCTGGAAGCGAAATAAAAACCGTATTTTCTTTTTTCATCCACATTCCTGGCGCCGTCCCCACTTTATTATGCAACACCGTACAAGTTGACGGAACCAGAGCCTGATCTTTGTTCATTTGAGAAATTGGCCTTTTATAAAAACCTTCTATCAGTTCTGTAACGTGAGCTAAAACTTTTTGATCTACAACCAACTCGTCATTAAAATACTCACAGAATGTTTTCTTGGTAACGTCATCTTTTGTTGGACCTAGTCCACCTGTCACAATAACAACATCTACTCTGTTTTGCAATTGCGCAAAAGTGTCTAAAATATGTTTTTTATCATCGCTTATCGATAGCATTTCTGCTACTTCAACCCCAATTCTATCGAGTGATTTAGCAATAAAAGCCGAATTTGTATCTACGATTTGACCAATTAAGATTTCATCTCCAATAGTAATAATTGCTGCTTTCATATCAGTGAAATATTTTTGTGTCTCACATAAAGCAAGACTATGATTTATAAGTAGAAAATTTAGATTTTGTCTTGGAGGAAGGTATTGACAGCTTTTACAGACTATAAGCCGCTTACAAAATTTAAAAAATGATTTTGACTTATTCCTTAATTTAAAGAAATCAGGAATAAGACAAATTTTATATTAAAGATCAAAATCTTTCTTTATTTCTTTAATCGCTTCTTTTACTTGTACTTTAATACTCTTAAAAGTTTCGATAATATCTTTTTTCTTGCCCTCAGCTTTTGTCCATGCTTCTACTTGCAAGATTTCTTCAAAAGCCACATTTAATCCCATCAAATCTAATGTTGGCTTTATTTTATGAGCGTATGAATAGGCATATTTATGATCCTTCTTTTTAATTCCTTCTTTGATTTGTTTTAAATCTTCTGGAACTTCTGTAACAAATAAAGTTAAAATCTGATTTACAAATTCAGGATCGTTATCTGAAAGCGCATATACTTTCGAAAGGTTGTACTTTAAAGCCATTATTTTACTTGTATTCTGAATAATTTTTTATCTTCTAAAAAGCCTTCTAAAACATCATTTGGTTTTACAGCCGCCACACCTGCCGGTGTTCCTGTAAAAATAATATCTCCAATTTTTAAGGTAAAAAACTGAGATACATGAGAGATTAATTCATCAATCTTCCAAAGCATCATACTCGAGTTTCCTTTTTGAACTGTTTCTGAATTGCTTCTTAATTCAAAATTAAGATTTTCCATAGAAACAAAATCAGTTTTTTGTAAAAAATCTCCAATAACTGCCGAACCGTCAAATGCCTTGGCTTTTTCCCACGGAAGTCCTTTTTCTTTCAATTTACTTTGCAAATCTCGTGCTGTAAAATCGATTCCAACACTAATTTCATCGTAGTATTTATAAGCAAATTTAGGCTCAATATATTTTCCGACTTTATTAATCTTTACGATTATTTCAATTTCATGATGAACATCTTCTGAAAATTCAGGAATAACAAACGGATGCTGTTTCAGTAAAACAGCAGAATCAGGCTTCATAAAAACAACAGGCTCACTCGGACGCTCGTTTTTTAATTCTTCTATATGATTGGCATAATTCCTGCCGACACAAATGATTTTCATTCTTTTTTAAGTTGCTAAGATACTGAGATGCTAAGATGCTAAGATACTAAGAATCTAAAAAACTTAGAATCTCAGAACCTTAGCATCTTAGAAACTTATTTGGTATTTAATTTTCTTAATTTAATTGCTGTCAAAACTTTTTTAGTGTACAACGGAAAATCGGCATTTTGAATCCAACTGAAATATCCAGGTTCTGATTCTAAAACTTTTTCCACTTTTGCTCCTTTGTGTTTTCCAAAAGTAAAAATTTCTTCGTCATCTTGATCAAAAGCTATCATTCCAGCAAAATCGGCAATTTTCTTACGAGTTGTAAATTCTGATAAAGATTTCATGTCGTTTTCCAATTCCGGATAACGGTCTAACTGCGCTTTCAAGATTTCGTAAGTCGCCATTGTATCTGCCTCTGCCGAATGCGCATTATCTAAACTTTTTCCGCAATAAAACTTTAAAGCAGCACTTAAAGTGCGCTCCTCCATTTTATGAAAAATAGTCTGAACATCTACAGAAACTTTGTTTTTCATATCAAAATCGACTCCTGCGCGAAGCAATTCTTCTGCCAAAAGCGGAATATCGAAACGATCTGAATTAAATCCGCCCAAATCACTATCTTTAATCATATTGTGAATATGTGGCGCAAGTTCTGCAAAAGTAGGTTCGTTGGCCACTTTTTCATCAGTGATACCATGAACTGCAGTTGTTTGTGGAGGAATTGGAATTGTTGGATTAACCAGCCAGGTTTTACTTTCTTTGTTTCCGTTTGGAAAAACTTTGAATATTGAAATTTCTACGATTCTATCTTTACCGATATCAATTCCCGTTGTTTCGAGATCAAAAAAGCAAATTGGTTTGTTAAGTTTTAATTCCATTTCTAATTTTTATAAGTTTACAAATGTAATTTTTAAAGCGGAATATCTTCCCTTATTCTGATTTTTTTTGCCAAAAATTGCTTTCAATTATGCAATTTTAACTTTTGAAAAATAAGCACTTAATAAGTCTACGTATTACTGCTTAATTCTTTTCTTACAAAAGAAAAAATCCGACAGGTTTTAAACCTATCGGACTTGAATTTATTTTTAAATTGAATTTTAGAAATCTCTATCTACATCAAAAGCTTCTAAATATTCTGCCACTCTTTTCACAAAACTTCCTCCTAATGCACCATCTACAACTCTATGATCGTAAGAGTGCGATAAGAACATTTTCTGACGGATTCCGATAAAATCACCTTCTGGAGTTTCAATAACCGCAGGTACTTTACGAATTGCACCAAGCGCTAGAATTCCCACTTGTGGCTGATTGATAATTGGCGTTCCAAAAACACTTCCAAAAGTACCAACGTTTGTTACCGTATAAGTTCCGCCTTGCGTATCGTCTGGTTTTAGTTTTCCAGCTTTTGCACGGTTTCCTAAATCGTTAACCGCTTTTGCCATTCCAACCAAATTCAACTGATCTGCATTTTTAATTACAGGAACAATTAAATTTCCGTTTGGCAACGCTGCCGCCATTCCTAAATTGATATTTTTCTTTTTAATGATATAATCTCCGTCAACAGAAATGTTCATTCCAGGAAAATCTTTTAAAGCTTTTGCAACTGCTTCCATCATAATTGGAGTAAAAGTCAATTTCTCGCCTTCTCTTTTTTCGAAAGCTGTTTTTACTTTATCTCTCCATTTTACAATATTTGTAACATCTACTTCAATAAAAGATTGTACGTGAGCCGAAGTTTGAACCGAAGCTACCATGTAACCTGAAATCAGTTTACGCATTCTGTCCATTTCCACAATTTCGTCAGCACCATTTACAGAAACAGGAACTGCTTGCTGGCTTTTTTGAACAATTGGCTCAACTGCTTTTGGAGCTTCAACCTTTGGAGTTTCTACAACTACTTTCGGAGCCGCTTCTACCGCTTGAGGCGCTTGAACAGAACCTGATTTGCGATCTTCTACATATTTCAGAATATCTTCTTTCGTAACGCGTCCATCTTTTCCTGAACCTGCAATACTTTCAAGTTCATTTAAAGAAACACCCTCTTCTTTTGCAATATTTTTTACTAAAGGAGAAAAGAATTTATCTGATCCTGAAAAATCTTGAGACGTTACCGTTTCTTTAACCGATTCGATTGTTTTTTCGATTTCGGCAACTTCTGCAGGAGCGGCTGTTTCTTGAACTGTATTTACAGCTTCTGGAGCTGCTGTTTCTCCTCCTTCAGTTTCAATAATGGCAATAGTTTGCCCTACCTGCACTAAATCATCTTTACCAAACAATTGCTCAACTAAAATCCCTGACACTTCACTAGGCACTTCGCTGTCAACTTTATCTGTTGCAATTTCGAGTACGGCTTCATCAGCCTCAATTTTGTCTCCAACCTCTTTCAACCAGTTTGTAATGGTTGCTTCAGCGACACTTTCTCCCATTTTAGGAAGCTTTAATTCAAATCTTGCCATATTGTTAATCTAAAAGATGTTTTTGATTTTCAGATTGCGAAATTAATGAAAATTTTAAATATAAATTTCATTTAATATAATTTTTTACTCAATTTTCACGATTTGCCCTCTGTCATTCCTTGAATTACTCCCAATAATAAAACCCGTATTTTTGGGAAAAATTTTAAAAGTAACCCGCTTATCTTTAAGAGTTTCTATGATTTCGATACATTTTTTGAATGAAATATAGTGATTATCCAAAATGATCTCTGCCTTTTTACCCTTTAAAATCAGGCACGAATTTACCAATTTTTCTCCTTTGAAATTTAAAAAAGCAACTTTATTTTCCAAAATCGAAGCCAGTTTTTTAGCGAAATTCTCATTTTCGGAGTATAAAAAATAACTTTCTGGTAATGTGTTTTCTTTTGATTTTCCTTGAAACATTTTAGCTATTGAAAACAAAAAAGCACCGATTTGAATAAAGATACTAAAGAACTGCGATTTCTTAAAATGTTTCTGATAAAAGAAATTCATAGCTTCCTGAAAGCGCATCATATACTTTTCGTCTTTTATGGTACTTTCTCCTTTATAATGCAAAACTGTGGTTTCATGAAAGTAATAATTTGCTTTCTGCATTTGTAGAGCGCGATACGACAAATCGATATCGTCGGCATACATGAAGCAATTTTCATCAAAACCATTTAACGCTTCATAAACTTCTTTTTCTAAAAACATAAAAGCTCCAACCAGAATAGCTACTTTTCCGGTTTCATTTTCATCTAAATGCTGAGCGTAATATTGGTTGAAAAATTTTGTTTTGGGAAAGATTTTATACAATCCGAAAATCTTTGTAAAAGCTACCCAAGGTGTCGGAATACCGCGTTTGCTTTCTGGAAGAAATGCTCCAGTTCCATCAATCAGCTTACAGCCAATAATTCCGAGATTGTTTTGCCTTTCGGCGAAAGCCAGAATCTTTTCAAATGTATCTTCTGCAACAACCGTATCGGGATTTAAAATACAAATATACTTTCCTTTCGCTTGACGAACACCAATATTATTACCTTTTGGGAAACCAAAATTTTCTTTGTTTTCAATCAGTTTTACATCGGGAAATTTCTCTTTCATCATCAAAACACTTTCGTCTGATGAATTATTATCGACTACAATAATTTCTGCATCGATTGACGCGATTGCTTCCTGAACACTTAAAATGCATAGTTCGAGAAAGTAACGCACATTGTAATTTAAAATAACAACCGATAATTGCATGAAATATTGAGTCTGTAGATTTTGGCCGAAGTTAGAAATTTTCTGATAACCCCAAACGCAGTGACCAATCGTTTTTACTGATTCCGTAATCTAGAGCTAGATTACTGCCATTACGTTTGTTCCATTTAATGCGAATTCCAGTTCCGACTGCAGGATCCCATTTTTTAAATTCGTAAGTATCAAGTTTGGAAACTGAAGAAACATTAGTAAAAAAAACAGCACCAAAAAATCCGTTGCGACTAATATCGGTTCTATATTCGGTTTCAAAATAAATTAAAGCGTTGCTTCTGTATCTATTTTTAGTAAAACCGCGACCCGTTTTTCCTTCGCGATCCCAACCAATACTTGGCAAATCCAAATAATGGGGTTTCCCTCCAAAAGTAGACCAAAAAAATGCTCTAGAAGCCCAAACTCTATGTTTGGTTTTACTAAAAGAATGATATTTTCTGGCATCAAAATATATAGACTGCCACTTATCTCCTTCCACTCCGCTGGTATTGAGCCGCAAATCGGCTTCGACATACAAACCTTGCTCTGGATTGATAATATTTTCTCTCGAATCGTACAAACCCTGAATTGCAAATCCAAACGAAGTCTCGTCTGAATAATCGCCATTCATATATTTGTAATAATCCGTTTCTCCTTCTATATAAGATTCTTCAGAAATATTTTTATAATTATCAAAAAGAAAACCAACCCCTAAACGATAGTTTCCTACAACCTGCCTCGTAATAAACTGATAAAAACGCCATTGCTGATAATCTAGCGTTGACATTTCTTCTTTAGAATTATCCTCTCCTAACCCATAAGTATCTTGAGGATAAATCATATAGCGATAATCTCCGATAAGATTCCATTTATTGTCTTTTGTATAAATATAAGACTGAATTGGAAACACAAATTGTTTGCTGAAACTAAAATAAGGCGAAAAGGTAATTTGTGACATTTTGGTTTTCTCTGAGTCACCTAAATTAAAAGTAGTCAGAAAAGAGACGACCAAACCTTCTCCAGAATTATTGCCAACAGGAACCGGCAATAATGAAAAAGCTAGTTTTCTTTTTCTTTCTGGCCGAATAGTATCTTTTTTGTCAAAAATTTTATGAATAACATCTAAGATATCTCTTTTCTCCACAGCCGTGCTATCATTTTGAGCGTGACAAAACGATCCAACCAAAAATAAAACTAAAAGGTATTTAATTTTTAAACTATTCACGCACAATATTTTAAAAACCCATTCTTACAAATTTAAAATTTTATTAAGAATAACGGTTAATTTTATGCTTGAAAGTTTTTTAGTCACGGTTTTTAGTTTTCAGTCGCAGTTTTCAGTCTCAGTTTACAAACTGAAAACTAAATCTTAAAGATGCAGTTGAATCTTATATCGGTTCAAAATTTTCATTACAAAAAGCATAATCGTAGAAAAGATCAAAGACCAGATAATTCCTGGAACTCCTTCTGTAAAATATTCTGGCAGAATATGAAGATTAAGCGCTTTATTGAAATAAAAAATAACGCCTGGCAAAATATAAATCAATAACGGATTTGCGGCAGCAGGCATAAAAAACTCACTCCATTTGGTTTGCTTTTTAACCTCCATAAGCCAATACAGAAAATAGAAAAGAACTGTACAAATTGCCGCTGAAAACATTGTCCAAGATGGCGTTCCTTTTATTTTTGAAATTCCAAAATACGGACGAAGCAAGATTGCTGTAATCGTAAATAAAACAATAAAGCCGATTACTGCCCAATTGATTTTGGAACTGATTTTTCGATCAAAAAACAATAACGAGATTATTATTCCCGCCGAAGTCAGAGAAACATGCGTAAGATGCCCAGCAATAAAACTTAACCAAGAAGTGCTTTGAACAAAAGAGTTTTCGATTAAGTTCAGAGAATTCATCGCGACGGCAAAAACTAAAAAAGCAATCATTGCCCATAAATTCCCAGAAACCAGCCAATAATAAATTACTGTAAAAAGATACGCCCAACCTATTAGCCCAAGAATTCCCCACCATTTTGGCGTCATTCCGCGATCTCCAGTATCTTGAACATATATAAAATAAAGCGCAATGAGAACTAAAATCCCACCATATTGAAGCACATTTTTTAACCAAACAGAAAAATCTTTTGGGTATTTATTCCAAATCGGAATTGGCATTGTGTACGCTAAAAGTCCCCAAAACGCAGGCGTAATAATCATTTTGGCTGCATCATAGCCATATTCTGCATTTACCATAAAAACACCAATTACGATAAGTGCAATCGCTCTTTTTAAAGTATGTGTCCAGATTGTTTTCGGACTGTCTCCTTTTATAAGTCGCGCATTAAAAGCAAACGGAATAGACATTCCGACAATAAATAAAAAAGCTGGAAAAACCAAGTCAACAAAAGTCATTGCATCTGCATCAGCGGGCATATGTTTCATCCATTGCGGTACATTTTTAATACTTGCAAGTTCGTTTACAAAAATCATTACAAAAATGGTAATTCCACGTAACGCATCAATAGAAATAATACGCTGATTAAACAAATTCTCTTTTATTTTCATAATTTTTTACTTTTTTACTAAAAATCAAATATAGTATAATTCTAAAATGTCTTATTACAAATTCTAGATTAATTTTGCGCGTTATAAAACTGATTTATACATTTTTGTTACATGTTATCATTCCTCAAATCAAAACCCGCATTAAAGGAACTGCTTGACGGCAGTTTTGTAGATATTCATTCTCATATTTTACCTGGAATTGATGATGGAGCAAAAAACATGACAAAATCAATTGAATTGGTGCCGGCTTTACAAAAGCTTGGAGTTTCTCAAATGGTAACAACGCCGCATATTAACCATTATATTTGGAATAATTCTCCTGAAATTATTCAGTCTAAACTTCAAGAAACTCAAAAGGAATTAGAAGAAAATAAAATTAAAATGCCTGTTCAAGCTGCCGCAGAATATTTTATTGACAGCTGGTTCGAAAATCATTTCAAAGAAGAAAAATTGCTGACTTTAAAAGACAATTATGTTTTGGTGGAAATGTCTTATTTAAATGCTCCGTTAAACATTTACAAAACGATTTTTGAGATACAAGTTGCGGGTTATATTCCAGTTTTGGCACATCCAGAACGATATGTTTTTTATCACAATAGATTTTCCGAATATGAAAAATTGAAAAATGCGGGCTGTCTTTTTCAGCTGAATCTGCTTTCTACTGTAGAATATTATGGCTCTCAAATCGCTAAAATTGCCAATGACCTTTTAGCAAAAGGAATGTATGATTTTTGCGGAACCGATGTTCATCATAAAAAACACATCGAGGCTTTTGAAAACAAAATAAAAATTAAAAACCTTGCTCCTTTAAAAGAAGTTATTACCAATAATCAGTTTTTTAAATTCTGAGAAACCTTAATAAGCGTTTTCTTCACCTTTAAAAATATTGATAATAGTCTTTACAATAATTTTAATGTCAAGCAGAAAACTCCAGTTTTCGATATACCAAATATCATATTCCACTCTGTTTTCCATATCGCTTAAGACTTTTGTTTCTCCCCTAAAACCATTTACCTGCGCCCAGCCTGTAATTCCTGGTTTAGCATATTGTCGCACCAAATAATTATTGATAAGATCGCTATATTCTTTTGCGAGATTAACCATATGAGGTCTAGGCCCTACAACAGACATATCCCCAAGAAAAACATTAAAAAATTGTGGCAGTTCGTCTATACTTGTTTTACGAATAAAAGCTCCAAATTTGGTAATTCGGCTGTCGCCTTTCTCTGCTTGTTTATTATGGGCCATACCATTTACGTACATACTCCTAAACTTTATGCACATAAATGATCTATTGTCTCTTCCCGATCTTTCCTGCTTAAAAAAAACAGGCCCAGGCGATTCCAATTTTATAATGAGCATAATAATCGGGAACAGCCATGGAAACACGAGTAAAATGACTAGACTCGAAAAACAAATATCAAAAGCCTTTTTTAAAAGCCTGTTGGATGCAGATTCTAAAGGTTCTGGACGAAACATTAAAACTGGCGTATTTTCGTAAAAAGCTACTTCTACTTTGCTTGCTTTTGTATAAAGCTGAAAATCGGGAATGAATTTGATACGAATCATATTTTGTTCACAAATTCTAGTCAATTCATTAATGATTTCGATATTGTCAATATGCAGCGCCACATATATTTCGTCAATTTTTTTGTCAATAGCAAACTTTTCAATGTCATGGAATTTTCCAATAATCAAATCTGAATCAACATCTTGATTGTTATTTGTTTCATCAAAAAAACCTAAAAAACGATATCCGAAGGTTAAATCCTTTGCAAGCACTTTTCGAATTTTTTCACCCGATTTATTGGCTCCTACTATTATAAAAGTTTTAAAATTATATCCTTTTGCGCGAACATATTTTAAAAGCTTCATTGACAAATAGCGCGAAATCATCAGCAATCCAAAAAATATCAGATAAAAATAAACCAAGCGAAGTCTTGAAATATCAACGTATTTTAAGTAAACGACAAATATTGACACTAACGCCGCATGAATAGAAATCTTTTTGATTGTTCTCCACAAGATCGATTCTATTGGCTCTACCCTCACGCTTCTATTGGAATCTTTTTGGAGCAGTAAAGCAACCCATATTAAGATCGCTAAAAGCGAAATGGTTCTTTCGTCTTTAGACAATAGTTTGTCTAAATTGCCGAACCTAGCCAGTGCAGAAAGAATCGTCGCAAGATTTAATAATACAATATCAACTACCACAAACAAAAGTTTGTAATAACGTGAAATTCGGTAATGTGATAATTTTTGTAAAATTTTCATCGTGAGGCCTCGTTTTATCCAAAAGAATAAAAAAAAACTTTTATACTTAAAGCGATGCAAAATAACACTTAAATTATATTTTTTTAATACTTATTTCTTTCTATTATTTAAAACTTTACTTTTATCTTATGCAGACCTAACCCTGTACCCATGCTAAAAATTCTATTTTTCTTCCTAACCATTACCTCTTCGGTTTATTCCCAAACTTCTGGCTGTACAGATCCGCAAGCAGAAAATTACAATTCTACATCTGAACAAAATGATGGAAGTTGTGACTATAAAAAACTGAAACTAAAACCCGAATATTCTATTCGCTTGAGCGATTCATTAAAAGAAACTTCTGGTTTAATTGCGTTTGAAAATTTTCTTTGGACGCATAACGACGATCACGACAAAACGATTTATGGTCTAGATTCTTTAGGAAAAATTAAAAATAAAATTGTTTTGGAACAGACGGTAAATCACGACTGGGAAGAAATCTCGCAAGACGATACTCATATTTATATTGGTGATTTTGGAAATAATTATTCCGGAAACCGATCGGATTTGAAAATTCTTAAAATTGAGAAAAAATCTTTTTTGCAAGCCAATCCAAATATTGAAACCATCACGTTCACCTATTCCGATCAAACTGATTTTTCTATTTCAAAACCCAACAAAACCGATTTTGATTGCGAAGCTTTTATTGTTTCTAGGGACAGTATTTATCTATTTACCAAACAATGGAAATCATCTAAGACCAACATTTATGTTTTGTCGAAGCAAACAGGAACACAAACTGCCAAACTTAAAGCAATACTCAACACCAAAGGTTTGGTTACTGGCGCCACTTATTTGGAAGATAAAAAGCTCATTACTTTGTGCGGCTATACCAAAGTCGGAAGACCATTTTTGTACTTGCTTTACGATTTTAAAAATCAGGATTTTTTGTCTGGAAACAAAAGACGAATCGATTTAAAACTTCCTTTTCATCAAGTAGAAGGAATTGCAACAAAAGATGGTCTTCATTATTTTATTACGAATGAATCTTTGGTTCGCAAACCTGTTTTAAACAATCCGCAACAAATTCATTACTTAGATTTGAGCTCAATTTTAAATCAATATATCAATCCGCAGAAATAGCTTTATTTTTTGCTCCCATTATTAAAAGCCATAAACAAGTTCCTATTTCTCCAAGGCTTGCAGGAAGTCGGACATAAGATGATATTCCGAGTGCAGAATAATTAGGAAACAAAGTATTTGCAAAGAAATTTATCAAATAGCCTAGACAACCAAGCATCAATAATATTCCGAAAAATTTGGGGATTATTCCAGATTTGAAGATTAAATAACCAAGCGGAAACAGCCAAAGCCCCCAAAATATCTGAACAATTAGATTTCCGTAATCATATTGATTTAAATAAAACATGACCTGTTCTGCGTCTTGTTTATGAGAATCAATTATAGACAGCACAGCAAATTTATTTTGCATGTTTGCAAAAGAAATCGGCACACTAGCAACCGCCAAAACGACCATATAAATCGCATAAGTTTTATGAACTGGTTTTAATAATTTATAAAAAACAAAAGGTAGAAATAGAAAGAAAGTGTAGCAAATTAATCCGCTAACAATTCCAAGCCTGAAAAGAAATTCGGAATGAACAATATTATTAAAAGTTACAGAAACATTGTCCCAAATGATTAATTTGGATGGAACATATCCTAAACTAAAAATACCTGTTAACACAACTACTAAATACAATAAACCGGCAATTCTCCCAGTATTTCTAAACGATAGATTTGATTCTTGATTCATACTTTTATCTTTTAAAATTTTAAAACTGTTTTGGCCATTTCAATGCAGTCCAAAATATTATTGATGTCAGAACACTTTCTATTAATGCAAAAAAAACGTAAAAACTCCACCATGGTGCAATTGTCGTAAAGGCGATTAAAACCATTATTAAGGTATAAATAACTCCAAAAATCATATTGAGAAGACGGTTAAATTTTGGTTTTAAAACAACCGATGCAAAAATCATTAGCGCTGGAATTGCCATTAAAATCGCAGCAAGAAATAATTTTATTGGAGAATCTAGAAGCGTTTCTCCACTTATAAAATCCTCAACTTTCTTCGGAACATAAAGTGAGAAATAATCTCCATAGACGTAGCAAAACATTACTGAGGTCCACAATGCAGCAAGTTTGATTTTTGCATTAATCTTAAAATCTTCATAACTACTGGTATTTGTTTGTTTCTCGATCATAGCTTAGGGAGTTAAATTTCAAATATGACGAATGTAGTTTTAAAATGTTACAATTCATTTTCACAATCAACTTTCTTCTCAATTTTATAAAAGCGTGAAAACCAGTTTTAACACCCGTTTTTTTTCTCTAATTCAAAAACCTATCTTTGCGCAGTATTATTAGAATTTTAATTAATAGAAACTGATATTTCAGTTAAAAATCTTCATGAATTACTTATCTGTAGAAAATATATCAAAGTCATTTGGCGAAAGAGTCCTTTTTGACAACATTTCTTTTGGAATCAATAAAGATCAAAAAATCGCTTTTATTGCTAAAAATGGCTCAGGAAAAACAACCATTATGAGTATTATTAATGGACTGGAAGAGCCAGATACAGGGCAGGTTGTTTTGAGAAAAGGAATTAGAATGGCTTTTCTGTCACAAGACAATAATCTGCAAGATGAACTTACGATTGAAGAAAGTATTTTCGCTTCAGACAATGAAACACTTAAAGTGATTGAAGCTTATGAAAAAGCTTTAGAAAATCCTTCAGACGAAGAAGCTTACCAAAAAGCCTTCGATGCAATGGATCAGCATAATGCTTGGGATTTTGAGACACAATACAAGCAAATTCTTTTTAAACTAAAGCTAGAAGATTTTAAACTTAAAGTAAAAAATCTTTCTGGAGGGCAGAAAAAACGTCTTTCTCTGGCTATAATCCTAATTAACCGCCCCGATTTATTAATTCTGGATGAGCCTACCAACCACTTAGATTTAGAAATGATCGAATGGCTGGAAAGTTATTTTGCTAAAGAAAACATTACGTTGTTTATGGTAACGCACGACCGTTTCTTTTTGGAACGTGTTTGTAATGAAATCATTGAATTGGACAACGGAAAACTATACCAATACAAAGGGAATTATTCTTATTACCTGCAGAAAAAAGAAGAAAGAATTACTTCTGAAAACGCAAGTATTGACAAGGCTAAGAACTTATTTGTAAAAGAGTTAGAATGGATGCGCCGCCAGCCAAAAGCGAGAACAACCAAATCTAAATCGCGTCAGGATGACTTTTACATTATTAAAGAAAAAGCGCAAAGTAGACGTAAAGAAAATAAAGTAGAGCTTGAAATTAATATGGAAAGAATGGGAAGCAAGATTATTGAGCTTCACAAGCTTTCTAAAAAATTCAAAGACAGAGTTATTCTGGATAACTTTAGTTTTGATTTTCAACGTGGAGAAAGAATCGGAATTATTGGCAAAAACGGAACTGGAAAATCAACTTTCTTAAATCTGCTGACAGGAACAATTCCACCTGATAGTGGACGTGTTGTTAAAGGAGATACCATAAAGATAGGCTATTATACACAATCTGGAATTAACCCGAAACCAGGTCAACGTGTTATTGATATTATTAAAGAATACGGAGAATATATTCCTCTTACTAAGGGAAAAATTATTTCCGCTTCACAACTATTGGAACGTTTTCTTTTTGATGCAAAAAAACAATACGACTATGTTGAGAAATTAAGCGGTGGAGAATTAAAACGTTTGTATTTATGTACCGTTTTGATTCAGAATCCGAACTTCTTGATTCTCGATGAGCCAACAAACGATTTGGATATTGTAACGCTTAACGTTCTTGAAAGTTTCCTTTTAGATTATCCTGGATGCTTATTGGTAGTTTCTCACGATCGTTATTTTATGGATAAAATTGTAGATCACTTATTTGTTTTTAGAGGCCAAGGCGAAATAGAGAATTTCCCAGGAAACTATTCTGATTTTAGAGCTTATGAAGACAGTGCAGATGTTGCGCAAAAAGAAGAAAACAAAGCAGAAAAGAAAGACTGGAAACAAAACAATCCAACAGGAAATTTAAGTTTCAACGAGCAAAAAGAATATCAGAAAATTGAAAGAGAAATTAAAGATTTAGAAATCGAAAAGACGAAAATCGAACAATTATTCTCTGACGGAAAAGTTGCTGATGCTGATATTGAGAAAAAAGCAAATGAACTTCAAAATATCATAAACAAAATAGATGCAAAAGAAGAACGCTGGTTTGAACTTTCTGCTAAACTTGAAGGATAATTTTTTGTTTTAGGTTTGAGCTGTGAATGTTAATATCTAAAAACCATCACTGCAACTAAAAAACTAATTTATATATTTACGGCTTTAAAAAATAAATACCACATGAAAAAATTATTAGTAGCATTTTCTATTCTTACATTTTTTGTTTCTTGCACAAGTGATTCAGGATTGGAAAGAATTCCAGAAAAAATAGATTATAGCGTTGAAAACGAGAAAGAAATTACAGATTATCTAACTAAAAATAATCTTACAGCGCAAAAAACTAGTACTGGCCTACATTATATTATTAAAGAAGAAGGAACAGGAAAACAACCAACTTTGCAATCAAATGTAACGGTTACTTATAAAGGTATGCTAACCAACGGAACCGTTTTTGATGAAAATGCTTCTGGAGCAACTTTTCCGCTAAGCAAATTAATATTAGGATGGCAGCAAGGATTACCATTTTTAAAAGAAGGTGGAAATGCTATTTTGTTTGTTCCTGCACATTTGGGATATGGAAGCACCAAAGTTCAAAACATCCCAGGCGGCTCTGTATTAATTTTTGAAATCAAACTAATTTCAGTTAATTAATTCGTCTGAAAAACTGATTACTAAATAAGAATGCTTTTTCAAATACAATCTTATCTAAAATTTCTTTGGCATTCTAAAAACGAACATGCAGTTCATTCTCCCTTTGTTTTTAGTTTACTGACAAAGTGTTTTTATGATAAGAAATCAAAACCAGAATATGAGATTCTTAAAAAGTATAGAAAAACGCTTTTAGAGAACAAAAACTTTATTGAAGTAACCGATTTTGGAGCAGGCTCGAGAGTTTTTAAATCAAACAGAAGACAAATTTCTAAAATTGCACAAACAGCAGGAATTTCGCCAAAACGTGCCGAATTATTATTTAGAGTTACCAATTATTTTCAGCCAGAAAATATTCTCGAAATAGGAACATCTTTAGGTTTAGCAACTTCTGCATTGGCTTTAGGAAATCCGAAAGCGAAAGTAGTTACAATTGAGGGCTGTCCAAACACAGCAAATGTTGCCCAAAATCAATTGACTGATTTTGATTGCAAGAATGTTGAAAATGTAATTTCTGAGTTTGAATCTTTTTTAGTTTCTGAGAACATTCAAGCGACAAATTACAACCTTATATATTTTGACGGAAATCATTCTAAAAAAGCAACTTTAGAATATTTTGAGCTTTTATTGCCAACTATAGATAATGATTCTGTTTGGATTTTCGATGACATTCATTGGTCAGAAGACATGGAAGAAGCTTGGGAGATAATCAAAAATCATTCTAAAGTAAAAGTCACAATTGATACTTTTCAATGGGGTTTTGTATTCTTTAGAAGGGAACAGCCGAAAGAGCATTTTATAATAAGAGCATAAAAAAAAGACGATCAAAAACGATCGTCTTTTTTATCTAATTCAAAATTTTAAAAATCTATTTTTTTGCTTCTTTATTTTCTTCAGATTTAGCTCCCATTCTGTTTATCTTATACATTGGTGCAAACTTGATTTTCAAACCAGCAATTTTTCGGTTATCCTCAGCTGTAAGGCCCTCTTTTTCTACTGTATTTTTACGGCTATCCAGAGCTTCATACATTAATTTAATTTCATCCCAGTCTTCTCTAGAATATTTGTCCTTATTATTTTCTACAGTATGAACAAACTGCTGATAAACGCTATGAATGTTTTGGGCGTTAACCCAACTAAAACTCATATCATCACCAATTTTTCCTGCACCAAACAAAGCATCTCTTAATTGTTGTTTTGGGCTAGGAGCTGGAGGGGCAAATTGGGCGGTCATTTCATTTTTAAATTCCTCGTACTTAATTTTACTTGCATTTATTTTTTCTGTCGCAGCGGCGTTATCTTTAATATCAGCCAAAGCAGCTTGAGCTTCTTGAGATCTTCTATCGTATTCGGCTTCTACACTTTTCCAATTGTCTTTCAAATCTGCGGCAGCAACATTTTTAACAGAGTCAACATAGATAACATAGTTTTCTACTGTTTTTTGAGCTTTTTCTTGTTTCTCATCTTTACATGATACAAGTCCTAATACTAATAATGCAATTCCTGTGGCTATTTTTATGTTTCTCATAATCTTAGTTATTAATTAATTATACCCAAATTTACTTAATCCCTATCTTAATAAATTACATTATTCTCACATTTTAAAAAACAAAAATCTATTAAATCTGTAAAAAAAGAAAAAGAATGAGAATTATGCAAAATATTTCAAAAATGATATAACCTAATTTCAGATTAAAAACGTATTAATTTTGCTGCCTCAATACATTTAAGAACGAAAAACGGATTTTGTAACAAAAACCAATTATCAACTACTTATTCAAAAGTGTTTTGTACTTTTAAATCCAAAATTGTAAAATAAAATGGCTGAACCATTAATTAAAATAACCGACATTAAACGAAATTTTACTTTAGGAAACGAAATCGTTTATGTTCTAAAAGGAATAGATCTAGAAATACAAAAAGGCGAATATGTTGCTTTAATGGGACCTTCTGGATCAGGAAAATCTACCTTAATGAATTTATTAGGCTGTTTAGATACACCTACTTCGGGTCGTTATATTTTAAATGGTAAAGATGTCAGCAAAATGAAAGATGATGAATTGGCCGAAATTAGAAATAAAGAAATTGGTTTCGTATTCCAAACTTTTAATCTTTTGCCAAGAACAACTGCCTTAGACAATGTTGCACTGCCAATGATTTATGCAGGTTATGGAAAAGCTGAAAGAATCGCTCGAGCAACTGAAGTTTTAAAACAAGTAAATTTAGCTGACAGAATGGATCACCAGCCGAATCAGCTTTCTGGAGGACAGCGCCAGCGTGTGGCTGTTGCAAGAGCGTTAGTAAACAAGCCTTCGATTATTTTGGCCGATGAACCTACAGGAAACTTAGACAGTAAAACTTCTGTAGAAATCATGAAGCTTTTTGGAGATATTCACGCACAAGGAAATACTGTGATTCTAGTAACTCACGAAGAAGATATTGCAGCTTATGCGCACAGAATTATTCGTCTAAGAGATGGTTTAATTGAAAGCGACACAAGAAAATCGGTTTAACCGTTTATTTGGTTAATCGTTTAATCGCAAAGAAAAAACTTAGAATCTCAGCATCTCAGAACCTTAGCATCTTAAAAAAAATGAAAGTATATACAAAAACCGGAGATAAAGGAACAACGGCTCTTTTTGGAGGAACCCGAGTACCAAAAGATCATATCCGCATTGACAGTTATGGAACTGTTGATGAACTAAATTCTTATATCGGATTAATCCGCGATCAAGAAATGGATTCACATTATAAAACCATTTTAATCGAAATTCAAGACCGTCTTTTTACAGTTGGTGCCATTTTGGCAACTCCACAAGAGAAAGAAGTTTTAAAAAACGGAAAACTTCGCTTAGAAAATCTCGGCATAATTGATTCGGATATTGAATTGCTAGAAAACGAAATAGATAAAATGGACGAAAGTCTTCCGCCAATGACTCATTTTGTTTTGCCTGGAGGCCATCCGACCGTGTCACATTGTCATATAGCGCGCTGTATTTGCCGTCGTGCAGAACGTTTAGCGGTGCATTTAAGTCATAATGAACATGTTCCCGAAATAGCAATCACCTATTTAAACCGACTTTCTGACTACCTTTTTGTCTTGGCACGAAAGTTGTCCTCAGACTTAAAAGCGGAGGAAGTGAAATGGATTCCGAGAAAGTAAAATTTTAGATTTTAGACTTCAGATTTTAGATTTTGAGAGTTCCCAAATCTGAAATCAACAATCTAAAATCTGCAATTAATGGGACGTTCTTAAATTTTATTAAAATAAATCAAAATTTACTTGTCTTTTTCAGTAAAAAATTTATTTTTGCACAAACTAAACAGATAACAGATGTATTGGACATTAGAATTAGCATCTTATTTAAGTGATGCGCCATGGCCTGCTAACAAAGATGAACTTATTGACTACGCCATTAGAGCAGGTGCTCCATTAGAGGTAGTAGAAAACCTTCAATCAATCGAAGATGAAGGTGAGATATATGAATCAATGGAAGAAATTTGGCCTGATTATCCAACAGACGAAGATTATCTTTGGAATGAGGATGAATATTAAAAAATAAACCAAAGGAAAAAGTCTCATCATAGAGACTTTTTTTTTGGTTCAAATACATATTATATAATAAAGAAATACAATAAATCATGAGTTTCATAAACAGTATTATTAAAGTCTTTGTCGGCGATAAGTCGCAAAAAGATGTCAAAGCTTTACAACCTTACTTAAATAAAATTAAAACATTCGAAGCTCCTTTAATGAGTCTTTCAAACGACGAGTTAAGAGGAAGAACCGTTTATTTTAAAGATAGAATTAAAGAAGCTAGAGCTGATAAAGATGCTAAAATCGCTTCACTTAAAGCTGAAGTAGAAAACATCGAAGACATCGATAAAAGAGAAGACATTTATGATGCTATAGATGCTCTTGAAAAAGAGGCTTATGAAATCTCTGAAAAAACTTTATTGGAAATTCTTCCAGAAGCGTTTTCTGTAGTAAAAGAAACGGCTCGCCGTTTTAAAGAAAACTCACATATCGAGGTAACTGCAACTGCAAAAGACCGCGAATTCTCAGCAACAAAATCATACATTACCATTGATGGCGACAAAGCAGTTTGGGCTAACAAATGGAATGCTGCCGGAAAAGATATCACTTGGGACATGATTCACTATGATGTTCAGTTAATTGGTGGTATGGTATTGCACGAAGGTAAAGTTGCCGAAATGCAAACAGGGGAAGGTAAAACGTTAGTAGCTACTCTTCCACTTTACTTAAACGCTTTGACAGGAAACGGAGTTCACTTAGTAACAGTGAACGACTACTTAGCAAAACGTGATAGCACATGGAAAGCTCCTTTATTCGAATTCCACGGTTTATCTGTTGACTGTATCGATAATCACCAGCCAAGTACAGAACAAAGAAAGAAAGCATACGATGCCGATATCACTTACGGAACCAACAATGAGTTTGGTTTTGACTACTTAAGAGATAACATGGCACACTCTCCTAGCGATCTAGTTCAGAGAAAACACAATTTTGCGATTGTCGACGAGGTTGACTCTGTATTAATTGATGATGCTAGAACACCGCTTATTATTTCTGGACCAGTTCCTCAAGGAGATCGACACGAATTCAACGAATTGAAACCAAAAATCGAAAACTTAGTTGCGCAACAACGTCAGTTAGCGAATGGTTTCTTAGCTGAAGCTAAAAAATTAATCAAAGAAGGTAATACTAAAGATGGAGGTTTCCAATTATTGAGAGCTTACAGAAGTTTACCTAAAAATAAAGCATTAATTAAATTTTTAAGTGAAGAAGGAATTAAACAATTACTTCAAAAAACTGAAAATCAATATATGCAAGATAACAATCGCGAAATGCACAAAGTTGATGAAGCTTTGTATTTTGTGATTGAAGAGAAAAACAATCAAGTAGAATTAACAGATAATGGTATTAAATACCTTTCTGGAGATACAGATTCAGATTTCTTCGTTTTACCAGACATTGGAACAGAAATCGCTGCGATTGAAAAACAAAAATTAGACAAAGACGCTGAAGCGGAAGCTAAAGAAAGATTATTCCAAGATTTTGGTGTAAAAAGCGAGCGTATCCACACTCTTACTCAACTTTTAAAAGCTTACGCTTTATTCGAAAAAGACGTAGAGTATGTTATCATGGACAACAAAATTATGATTGTCGATGAGCAAACAGGTCGTATCATGGACGGACGTCGTTACTCAGACGGTCTTCACCAAGCGATCGAAGCTAAAGAAAACGTAAAAATCGAAGCTGCAACTCAAACTTTTGCAACTGTAACGTTACAAAACTACTTCAGAATGTACAACAAACTGGCTGGTATGACTGGTACAGCGGTTACAGAAGCTGGAGAGTTATGGCAAATCTATAAATTGGACGTTGTTGAAATTCCAACTAACCGTGGAATCGCGAGAATTGACAAAGAAGATTATATCTACAAAACAACACGTGAGAAATTCAACGCTGTAATCGAAGATGTAACAGAATTATCACAAGCTGGAAGACCAGTATTGATTGGAACAACTTCTGTAGAAATTTCAGAATTATTAAGCCGTATGCTTAAAATGAGAGGAATCACGCACAACGTATTGAATGCTAAAATGCACAAGCAAGAAGCACAAATCGTTGAAGAGGCTGGTAAAGCTGGAGTTGTAACAATTGCAACAAACATGGCTGGTCGTGGTACCGATATTAAATTATCGCCAGAAGTAAAAGCTGCGGGAGGTTTAGCAATCGTTGGTACAGAGCGTCACGATTCTCGTCGTGTAGACAGACAGTTACGTGGTCGTTCTGGTCGTCAAGGAGATCCAGGAAGTTCTCAATTCTATGTTTCTCTTGAAGATAACTTAATGCGTTTATTCGGTTCTGAAAGAGTTGCGAAAGTAATGGACAGAATGGGACTAAAAGAAGGTGAAGTCATTCAGCATTCTATGATGACTAAATCTATCGAACGTGCTCAGAAAAAAGTCGAAGAAAATAACTTTGGTGTTCGTAAACGTTTATTAGAGTATGATGACGTAATGAACTCTCAACGTGAAGTAGTTTACAAACGTCGTCGTCACGCATTGTTCGGAGAGCGTTTGAAATTGGATATCGCTAATATGCTTTATGATACTTGCGAATTAATCGTAAGCAATAATAAAGTAGCTAATGACTTTAAAGGATTTGAATTTGACTTAATTCGTTATTTCGGAATCACTTCTCCAATTTCAGAAGCTGATTTCACAAAATTAAATGATATCGAAGTTACTGGAAAAGTATACAAAGAAGCTTTAGCATTTTATACTGAAAAAACAGAAAGAAGCGCAAGAGAAGCTTTCCCAATTATCAAAGGAGTTTACGAAGAGCCAAACAATCATTTCGAAAGAATTGTAGTTCCATTTACAGACGGAATCAAAACTTTGAATGTTGTAACTGACTTGAAAAAAGCTTACGAAAGCGAAGGTGCTCAATTAATCGCTGATTTTGAGAAAAACATCACACTTTCTATTGTTGACGAAGCTTGGAAAAAACACTTGCGTAAAATGGATGAATTGAAACAATCTGTTCAATTGGCTGTTCACGAGCAAAAAGATCCATTGCTTATTTACAAATTAGAAGCTTTCAATTTGTTTAGAGGAATGTTAGACAACGTTAATAAAGAAGTTATTTCATTCTTATTCAAAGGTGATTTACCAGCTCAAAACGTTCCTGAAATTCACGAAGCAAGAGAAGTGGCTCGTCCAAAAGAAAACTTACAATTAAGTAAAGACGAAATTCCAAATAGCGAAAGCTTGAACCGTGAGGCTGGAGAAACTCAACAGCGTCAGGTTACTGAAACTATCGTTAGAGATATGCCAAAAATCAACAGAAACGATACTGTTGTAGTTCAAGAAATTGCTACTGGTAAAACAGAAACCATGAAGTACAAAAAAGCTGAAGCTTTAATAGCTGAAGGAACTTGGATTTTAATTAACTAATAATTTCTATTTCAAATAGTAAACATAAGTGACCCGTCAGATTTTTGAAATCTGTCGGGTTTTTCTTTTCTAATGCCTCCAGTTGTGCTTTTTTTATATTAAATGACAAAAATCGTTCTTGTAAATAAATTTAAAATGTATTTTTGCTCTCGAAAACAACGAAACATATTTTGAAACGACTTTTCGTCATATTTCTTTCTTGCATGCTATTAGTCCCTTCTTTTGGCAGTTTCTTTGTTTATACCTCATTCAAATTAAATCAGGAAGAAATTTCTAAAACAATCTGTGTACAACGTAAATTGGTTTTCAATAGCTGTAATGGTCGTTGTGAACTTCAAAAAAGCTTAAAAAAATACGCAGACAACGAAAAAAGAATGCAAAACAATCTGAAAGAAAAAGCAGAAGTGGTTTACATTCAGACTTCAATCTTAAACAATTTCAAATTAACGGGACTTATTGAATCAAAAGCAAAAATTTTCGCTTCATTCGATAAAAAGCCTATTGCAATCGCAAATTCGATTTTTCACCCTCCATCCTATTTTATATAAATTTTAAAAGTCAAAATTCTAAGACTTGCAGTTCGCTTACGGCCTAAAGCCTATAGCTTACAGCTTTAATTTATATAATTCAAAATGAAAAAAATATACTTTACCCTATTAATCATAGGGCAATGTGTTTTTGCACAAAACAAAACCGAGCAAGACACAACAAAGCAAGAACTTGAAAATGTTTTTGTAACCGCCAATCGTACGGCAACTTTAAGAAAAGAAACGCCAGTCGCCATAAGTAAATTGACAGCAAAAACAATCAACGAAGCCAAAGCAACAGCAGTTTACGAAATCATAAATAAAACTCCCGGAGTCTTGATGGTAAATCTAGGTAACGAACAGCACATGATGTCTATTCGCCAGTCTATGACCACAAATGCCTACTATCTATATTTAGAAGACGGGTTGCCAATACGTCCAATGGGAATTTTCAACCACAATGCATTATTGGAAATAAATCAATACAATCTGCAAAGTATTGAAGTTATAAAAGGTCCGGTTTCTTCTTTATACGGGCCAGAGGCTGTTGGCGGAACCATCAATTTAATTTCGATTAAACCACCAGTTGATCCTGAGTTTAAATTCGGAATTCAAGCTGACAATTATGGTTATAGAAGATTTCAGGCGGCTGGCGGCGCAACAATTGGAAAAGTTGGCTTTCATATTGCTGGAATTTCAAGTTTACAGGAAAATGGCTGGATGACTTATTCTGATTATAATAAGGACAATTTGAATGCAAGAATTGACTACAACATTTCTCCTTCTACCCGATTGATCAGCAATACGATGTATGGAAAATATTATTCAGACATGAGCGGAACTGTCAATGAAGAAGCTTTCAACAACAGAACTTATAAAAGCACTTCTGATTTCACGTATAGAAAATCGGACGCTTTGAGAACCCGTTTAACACTAGAACACGACTGGAACAGTAATTCTAGCAGTTACATCACCACTTATTTGCGTGACAATAAATTAGGCCAAAATCCATCGTACGGAATCAAATGGAGTCCAACTGTAAATCCAACAACAGCCAAAGGTGAAGTAAATTCAAACAACTTTAAAAGCTATGGCGCAATCGGGCAGCACACTCAAAAGTTTGATTTTTTAAGCACCAAACTTGTGGCTGGAGCTTTATATGATTATTCTCCTGTAACGTATTGGTCGTATGTAATTGATTTAAAAGCCAATTTAAATCCAGGGCAGCCAGGAAAACAAACGGTAGATTCGTATGAAATCATCGCTGAACATCCTGATTCTAAACTTTCTGATTATACGGCTGATATTTTCAACACAGCAGGTTATGCTCAAATCAATTTTAATCCGATCGAAAAATTAGTTATTACAATTGGCGGGCGTTATGACAATATGAAAGTGAATTATGACAATGCCATTGATTTTTCTACAGGAAGCAAAGTTTATGACAAATTTACTTTTAAAGCTGGAGCCAATTATAATCCTGTAGAATCTGCTGGTTTTTACGGCAATTATTCACAAGGTTTTGCACCTCCCGGAATTACTTCTATTTTTAGAGCTAAACCAGGAACTGGTGGTACATCAGGCGTTCCCGCTGAGTTTTATTACAATCTGAAACCTGCAGATTTCAATAATTATGAAATTGGCGGATGGCTTTCTTTCTTCGAAAATAAGCTAAACTTTGATTATGCTTTTTATTATATGGAAGGCAAAAATGAATTATTAAACATCAAACTTCCAGATAATTCAACAGATTATCGTTCAGCTGGAGAAACACGTCATAAAGGAATCGAATTTGGTGCTTCATACAAACCATCAAAACAATTCAATATTCGTCTTGGGGGTACTTATGCACAACATACTTATATTGATTTTAAACTTTCAGATAAACCATCAGATCCAATCCAAGATTTAAACGGAAAAGAAATGCCTTCAGCTCCAAAATGGTCAGGAAATTCAGAAGTTAGTTATTATCCTAATTGGCTTCCAAACCTAAGAACGTCTTTAGAATGGCAACTTGTAGGCAGTTATTATCAAGATCAAATCAATACGGTAAAATATGACGGCTATAATATTTTCAATGCCAGAATTGGTTATCAATGGAAAAAAATTGAGGTTTATGGAAACGTATTAAATCTTACTGACAAATTGTACGCTTACAATGTTACCAGAACCAATGTTGCCAATGCTCAGCCAACTTATACTGCCGCAGCACCTAGAACTTTTGTATTCGGACTTCAATATAACTTCTCATTAAAAAAATAAAATAAAATTTCGCCACAGATTAAAATGATTAACACAGATTAAATAATCTTTTCTAATCTTTTAAATCTGTGGCAAAAAAAAAATGACCATGAGTAAAGAAACACATAAAAAATCTTCGAAGAGAAAAGATTCCAAATTCATCAAAAAAATCAAGCAACACATTTACAAATGGCATCGTGTTATTGGATTGATTACAATTGTTCCTGTAATTTTCTGGACCTTTTCTGGTTTAATGCATCCTTTTATGGCGCATTTTTTCAAACCTGAAATTGCTCATGATAAAATTGAACAATCCATTATCGATAAAAGCCAATTGCATTATTCTATTCAAGAAGTTTTACTGAAAAATGAAATATCGCAATTCAAAAATTTCAGAATTGTCACTTTTAATAATTCAACTTATTATCAAGTAAAAACTATTCTTGGCGAACTTTGGTATTATGACACTTCGACTACTAAAAAACTGGAAAACGGAGATCAAAAATATGCAGAGTGGCTTTCTCGTTATTTCTTAGACGATCAAAAAAGTCCTGTAAAAAACAGCGAAGTTGTAACCGAATTTACTTCGCAATACAAATATGTAAATCGGTACTTACCAGTTTACAAATTAACTTTTGATCGTCCAGATGGCATGCAGGTATATGTAGAAACCTCATCGAGCAAATTGGCGACTTATAATCCGATTTCTAGACAAGCTTTTATTTGGTTTTTCGACACTTTTCATAACTGGTCTTTTATCGATGTCATAAGCAATAATAGTATCCGAATTATTACGATGATTTTCTTATTATCAATTATTGGGTTTTCTGCCTTGAGCGGGATTCTAATTTATGGTCTGCTTTGGAAACAATTCAAAAAAGCAGATAGTTTAGAGCCAAAAAAAGGTTTGCGACAATACCATCGTCAAATTGGAATTTGGATTTCGCTTTTTACTTTAACTTTTGCTTTCAGCGGCGCATATCACGCAACTACAAAATGGGCGCCTTATACGCTATCGCAAATGGTTTACGAACCGACTTTTGAAACCAAAAAAATTCCTGGTGCAAACAATAATCTTGATTTAGATTGGAATCGTTTTCAAAACATTAGCTTAATTACGTTGAATGACACTATTTATTACAGATGTCAATTGCTTGAAAAAGAATCAAAAAGGTTCAAAATACCAAAATCAGATTCTAAATGGAATAAAAAAGAAGATTCAAAATCTGAAGTGATTTACATTAATGCAACAACCAATAAAGTTGCGCCAAATCTGGATTTAGAATATGCCGAATTTTTAGCATATTATTTTACCGATGGAGCGCCAAAAGCGTCTTGTTGCGAAATGATCGAAACTTCAGAAGATGATTCCCAACCTTCATTCGAAAATATAAAATTGCTTGAGTCAAAAGTATTGACAGATTTTGATGGCAGAGAATACGGTTTTGTCAACAAAAGGCTTCCGGTAGTGAAATTGGCTTATGACACGCCAGAAAAAACAACTTATTTTATTGAAACTTCAACATCAAGATTGGCTGCAGTTGTCAATAATTCCGATCGAGTTGAAGGCTATTCTTTTGCTATTTTACACAAATTTTTATTTATGGATTGGGCTGGAAAAAATATTCGCGATCTGACAACAGTTTTAGCTGCTTTGTCGATTCTAATTGTTAGTATTTTAGGTTTTGTTCTTTTTCTGAAAAAGTAAAGAAAAGGTTCTGAAAGACTAAGATTCTGAGGCTCTAAGAAAAAAACTTAGCATCTCAGAATCTTAGTATCTTAGAATCTTAAAAAATTTATCTTGGGTTATCTTGGTAATAACGCTCTTCAATTCGTTTTATATCTTTTATCGAGTTTTTCGCCCATAATAAACGTTTAACTAAAATTTCTTCTTCAGATAATTTCCAATCAATATCTGATCTACGAAGCCTATTTGTCAAGCTTTGAATAATAATTGCAGCAGAAACTGAAATATTCAAACTTTCTGTAAAACCTACCATTGGTATTTTTAAGAAACCATCGGCATTGTCCATAATTTCTTTTGATAAACCTTCTTTTTCTGTTCCAAAGAATAAAGCGCTTGGTTTTGTAATATCAAAATCTTCCAACATACAATCTTTTTCGTGCGGTGTTGTAGCAATAATTTGATATCCCTTGCTTTTCAAATCAGAAAGGCATCCTGAAACCGAATCAAATCGATTAATGTCAACCCATTTTTGCGCGCCTAACGCAATTTCTTTATCGATTCTTTTTCCAAAACGCTGCTCAATTACATTTAATTCCTGAATTCCAAAAACTTCACAGCTTCGCATCACGGCGCTTGTATTGTGCATCTGATAAACATCTTCTACTGCAACTGTAAAATGTTTTGTTCTATTTTCTAGTACTTTTAAAAAATTAGCTTTTCTATTTTCAGTTAATATGTTTTCTAAGAATGCGAGATAATCTAAATCAATCATTTTATTTATGTTTGGCGCAAAAATACATAAATTAAAGAGAAAGAGGTATCCGTCTAAACTTTCAACGTGCTAAATCTTCAATGAAATTAGCATTAAGTTTTTCGTGAAGCAGATTAACCGCATTCAAATCGACAGATAAAAAATCATCTTTATAAGAATCTCCAATAAAAACAGCATTTTCATTTTTAGAATGTTTTTTAAGACGTTCCAACATTAGATTTATTTCGTTTTCAAAAAAATTAACATCAATAAAAGATATAAATCGTTCTATAACATTTTTCATTCCGTCATTGTAATTAAGCATAATGACATTGCTGTCCGCTTCATAAAAATCTACAAAACCTTGAAAATACTTTTCTAACACCAAAGCTTGATACTGCTGGAAACTTATTTCTTGAATTTCTTTAGAAGTAATTCCAAAAACACTCGATGGAATTATATTTGGCACCATATGCATTCCTGCCATCTTTTGGTGCGATCTCAAAACCTCATCAGGATTTCTATACAATAAAGCAAAAGGAAGTTTAGAAAAAATCGATCTTAAATAAGAAGCTTTGAAAATACTCCAAGCATCCAGTTTCAGAATAAGATTCTTTTGTTCTGGAAATCTTTTCTGTCCTAAGAATCTCAAAACCGATTTCAGCAAAATTGTTTTGATATTCAAATCGAAAGCATCACTTCTTAAAATCTGATCAATAATTGGAGCTTCAGAAATCATAATGTTTTCAGATGAAGTTGCGAGAGATTGACTCAACATCGTAGATCCGCATCTTGACACATGAAAAACCAATCCTTTCAATTCTACAAAATCGAGTTCTTTAGACCAATCAATCAGGTTTTCTGCCGTGCTTATCGTTTTAAATGGTTTTGAATTATAACTATGGCTTTTGCATTTTGCAATTGTTTCATCAAAAAAAGGTTCTGCAAAAGGAATATCTGACAAATAAAGCCATTCAAAATAGACTTCATTTTCTTTTTCAATCAATTTAATCGGAATCCAATTTGAAATAAAATCTTTTACATTTTCCATATTACGAGTTCATTTGTGATTGAAGTTCGGCAATAATTTTAGTATTAATTTCAGATGGATTTCTAGAAAGTTCTGCAATAATCTGCTGTTTTACCTCATCTGAGTATTGTCTTTTGGGCACGAAATTCACATCAAAACCCATTTTAGAAAACAATTCATCCGACCAATCATTTCTGATACAATCTAATGTTAAATGAATTCTAGGTTCTGAACTTTTATTTTGAACACTGTGCGGCAATTGAAAATTGGCGTACCAGCATTCTCCCATTTTCATAGGAACGAGTTTTTTATCTATATAAAAATAAACTGCAGAATTGGTAATAATGGGAACGTGAATTCTAAAAAAACCATCTTCATACGACGTATCATTATCAACATGCTCTTTTATCTCACTATTAGGATCGAGTCTTAACAATCTCACTGCTTCTTTTTCGCATTTAAACCAATCCATTATCTCTTTAAAATAAGAACAGCTTTCGAGCAAAGGCGTATTTTTATATTCTTTATCTGGAAAAGAAAGAATATCGTTTTCTAAACCCGATTGCGATCGTAAAGAAATACTCGTCCATTTTCCTTCATAGCGATAAGTATTAAAATGCGGTGTCCATAAATTGGTTTCGCAAGTCAATAAATCATTTTGCAATTTTTCTATCGAAAAAGAAACAGGAAGTTGGCAAGAAGAAGGATTCATAAACCTTAATTTTTTAAATTACTAATTATAAAATGATACAATTTATCGGTAGAAACCGAAACAGATTCTGAATCTGTTTTTAATACCAAATCTGCTTTTTCTGGAGTTTCATAAACATCACTTATTCCTGTAAAACTTCTAATTTTATTTTGATCATGATCTAGTAATAAAGCTCTTTTGTATAATCCTTTTGGATCTCTTTCAATCAAATTGCTAATCGAACAATCCAGAAATACTGTTTTTACAAATTCAAAAGTTCTTAATTCATTTCTAATATTTTCATACGGATTTATAACCGACATCAGAACGATTTTATTTTCTTCAATCAAACTTCGGCCAACATTAAAAAGACGTCGAACATTTTCGCAGCGATCTTCTTTAGAAAAACCTAAATCTTTACAAATCGTCTGTCGGTAAACATCGCCATCTACTATTTCGGCTTCATAATTGTTTTGAAGCAATAGATGCCTAACATTTTCCGCCAGCGTTGTTTTTCCTGAACCAGACAGTCCTGTAAATTGAATTAAAATCATATTGAATACTTTTACCAAACCAAACATTAAAATTAAATAATTCGAAAAGAGAGACAAAGCGTATAAACCCCCATTCTTTTATCTAAAAAAGTATAGCTACTCCTTATTATTTACTAGACATTTGAATAAAGAAATCACTATTTTTATCTTTTAATAAAACTAAGAATGAAAAAGAAACTTGTTGTTTTAACAGGAGCAGGAATCAGCGCTGAAAGCGGAATCAAAACCTTTCGCGACAGTGATGGTTTATGGGAAGGACATGATGTAATGGAAGTTGCAACGCCAGAAGGCTGGCATAAAAATCAGGAATTGGTTCTCGATTTTTACAACAAAAGACGCCAACAGTTAAAAGAAGTAAATCCGAATTTGGGTCACACGATTTTAGCTGAATTAGAAAAAGACTTCGACGTGCAGATTATCACGCAAAATGTTGATGATCTTCATGAACGCGCGGGAAGCACAAATGTTTTGCATTTGCATGGCGAGTTGCTAAAAGTACGAAGCACTCAAAATAAAAACCTGATTTTAGATTGGACAGAAGATTTGCTTACGGGAGATTTAGATTTGAACGGACATCAATTACGCCCGCATATTGTTTGGTTTGGCGAAGAAGTTCCTGCGCTCGAAGAAGCTATTGACATTACAGAAACTGCAGATTATTTTGCTGTTATTGGCACTTCATTGCAAGTATATCCTGCTGCAGGATTAATTTCTTATACACCTAGCACAACACCTGTTTTTTATATTGATCCGAAACCCATTTCGATTCCGAATCTTCGAAATAAAGTAGAGACCATTGCTAAATTTGCTTCTGAAGGAGTTGCCGATTTAAGAGAAAAATTACTGAACTTAGAAAAAACAACATGATTTTTGAAAGTTGGCTGCAGCAGTTATTCCAATTTAATATTGGCTGGCTCTTTGTTTTCTTTTTAATAGAGAACTCGTTGTTGGTAGGTTTATCAATTTTAATTGGAAAAATACTGGAACCAGAAAACACATTTTTAAAGAATAAAGATCGAAAATGGGTACTTTCTACTCTACTTTGCAACACCTTCATCACTTTAATTGGTTTTGAATTGTATCGCTACGGAATCCTAAAAATAGATTTTTCGGCATCTATTAAACTTATTATTTTTGATACGCTTTTATTGATTCTTTTAATGGATCTTTTCATGTTCGTTTTTCATTTTTTAGTTCATCATTTAAAATGGCTTTACCCAATTCATAAACTGCATCACACGCATGTAGAAACCAATGTTTACAGCTTATATGTCCTTCATCCGATAGAAACTCTAGGCTTTGGTTTTATATGGCTATTTTTAATTACAATTTTGAAATTTAATTATTTGAGCATCATCATTTATCTTGTTCTAAATCTATCTTATGGAATATTCGGGCATCTAAAAAAAGACATATTTCCCTCTTTCTGGTACAGCAATTACTTCACAAAATGGATTTCGACCACTAAATTCCACAATGATCATCATAAAAATGAAACTCATAATTACGGTTTTTACTTTACAATTTGGGATAAAATTTTCAAAACCATAATTTAAGCATCAATATAGCTTTCAGAAGTTTTAACAATACCTTATATTTGCACCTTTCGAAAAAACAACATCACAATGACTACTCTAAACGAATTGAATGCTATATCGCCAATTGACGGAAGATATAGAAATAAAACTCAAAATTTAGCACCTTTCTTCTCAGAAGAAGCTTTGATAAAATACCGCGTTTTGGTTGAAGTGGAATACTTCATTGCTTTATGCCAAATTCCATTGCCACAACTGCAAGGTATTGACTCTAGTTTATTTGAAAGCTTGAGAAACATCTACAAAAACTTCTCGACTGAAGATGCTCTTTGGATTAAAGAAACAGAGAAAGTAACCAACCACGACGTAAAAGCGGTTGAATATTTTATTAAAGATGCTTTTGAGAAGTTAGATTTATCTCAATACAAAGAGTTCATTCACTTCGGATTAACGTCTCAAGATATTAACAACACGGCAATTCCGCTTTCTACAAAAGAAGCGTTTGAGCAAGTTTATATGCCAACTTTAATTGCTGTAATTGCAAAATTAAAAGAATTAAGCGTTGAGTGGAAAGACATTCCAATGTTAGCACGTACACACGGGCAGCCTGCTTCTCCTACTCGTTTAGGAAAAGAAATTTTAGTTTTCGTAGAGCGTTTAGAAGAGCAGATGCGTTTACTATTCAACATTCCGTTTGCTGCTAAATTTGGAGGAGCGACAGGAAATTTCAATGCGCACCATGTAGCATATCCACAAATTGACTGGAAACAATTCGGAAATAAATTTGTTGAAACTGATCTTGGTTTAAAACATTCTTTCCCAACCACTCAAATTGAGCATTACGATCATTTTGCAGCTTTCTTTGATGCTTTAAAAAGAATCAACACTATTATCATCGACTTAGATCGCGATATCTGGACGTATGTTTCGATGGATTATTTCAAACAAAAAATCAAAGCTGGAGAAATTGGTTCTTCTGCAATGCCACATAAAGTAAACCCAATTGATTTTGAAAACTCTGAAGGAAACTTAGGAATTGCAAATGCTATTTTTGAACATTTGGCTGCTAAATTACCAGTTTCAAGATTACAGCGTGACTTAACTGACAGTACTGTTTTACGTAATGTTGGCGTTCCGTTCGGACATACAGTTATTGCTTTTGAGGCTACTTTGAAAGGTTTAAATAAATTACTTTTAAACGAAAGCAAATTTGCTGAAGATTTAGAGAAAAACTGGGCTGTAGTTGCTGAAGCTATTCAGACTATTTTACGTCGTGAAGCATATCCAAACCCTTACGAAGCTTTAAAAGGTTTAACAAGAACCAATGAAGCAATTGACAAAAATGCAATTCATAACTTTATTTCTACTCTGGAAGTTTCAGACGCTGTTAGAGCAGAATTATTGGCAATAACCCCTAGTAATTACACAGGAATTTAATTCGGATGAAATACCGTTTTTTACTCCTTTTATTACTTGCATTCAGCATATCTATTTATGCACAAAAAAAAGTAGTTAACGGAATTGAAATAGAAATTCTAAAGGCAAAAGAACCTTCAGAATTTTCTACTCTAATGTTGAGAGGCATAAAATTTGATCAATCGCAATATAAGTACATTATGGTCAAATGTAAAGTCAAGTCAATAGAAGAAAATCATGCCCGAATAAGTGCTTTTGCGTTACTAGATACTGTTAATAAAATTAGATACCGTCTTGGAGATTATTTAGGGTACGGAGCTATGGTAGGAAATCCTGAAAGAAATTATTTCAGAAAAACAAAATCTGAAAATAAAGATTACAGTAGTAACCTGCCTCAATACAAAAGCACTGAAATAGATCAATTTGACAAATTTAATATAGCAGGTTATACTAACTCTGAAATTGCAGTCGAGTTTGGAACTAAAAAAAATCCCGATTCCAGTATTGTATATTTTGGACAAACTGTTTATAAAAACTTTAAAGCTGAGTTATTTTTCATTATTCCGCTAACATTAAAAGTTTCTACATTTAGTCTTTATTACAGGGACGTTAATGTGGGTATAGTCAAAATAGAATAAAGAACACAATTCAAAAAAAACCGAGTAATTACGCAAGGAATTTAAGAAAAACACCAAATATTTTACCAAAAAAAGCTATCTTTATCGAGATAGCTTTTTTTTATTAAATCCAGAGGCAAATCCAGATTACACTCCTTTTATTTTAATCGGAGCTCATGAATTTCATTTGAAATAAAAAACTGGATCAGCCGCTTAAAAAAAATACCACATTTTTATATGATTGCATTAAATGCCGCTGCGGAAACCACACATCATTTACAACCTTTAATTAGTGATTTAGGATTAATCCTAATGACTGCTGGAATCGCCGTTCTATTATTTAGAAAAATGAAGCAACCTTTGGTTCTGGGCTACCTAATCGCAGGATTTCTGGCCGGAAACCATTTTGATTTTTTCCCATCTATCACCGACATGAAAAGTGTTGAAGTTTGGGCAGAAATTGGGGTTATCTTTTTACTTTTTAGTTTAGGTCTTGAATTCAGCTTTAAAAAACTAATGAAGGTTGGAGGAACTTCGTCTGTCACCGCCATAACCCAGATTTTGTTTATGACCGTAATTGGTTATGCAGTCGGGCAATGGATGGGCTGGGGAAAAATGGATAGTATTTTCTTGGGTGCAACACTTTCTATTTCGTCCACAACAATCATCATCAGGGCTTTTGATGAATTGGGAGTAAAAGGAAAAAAATTCGTTGGAATTGTTTTCGGAGCTCTAATCGTAGAAGATATTGTTGCCATTTTAATGTTGGTTTTATTATCCACTATTGCCGTTAGTGATCAGGTTTCGGGCGCCGAATTACTTCAATCTGTTTTAAAACTAGTATTCTTTTTAATTATCTGGTTCTTAGGAGGTATTTTTATTATTCCAACTATTTTCAAAAAAGCAAAACATCTCTTAACAGATGAAATGCTGCTGATTATTTCATTAGCATTATGTTTAATGATGGTAATTTTTGCTTCAAATGTTGGTTTTTCTCCGGCTTTAGGTGCCTTTATTATGGGTTCTATTATTGCTGAAACTACGATGGCTGAAAAAATTGAGCATTTAATTCAGCCTGTAAAAGATTTTTTTGGTGCTGTTTTCTTCGTATCAGTCGGAATGTTAATTAACCCTGTAACTTTGGTTAATTATGCTCTTCCTGTTGCTATAATTACTTTATTGACCATTTTTGGAAAAGCCTTTAGTTCTTCTATCGGAGCTTTAATTTCTGGCCAGCCATTAAAACAATCGGTTCAAACTGGAATGAGTTTGGCGCAAATTGGGGAGTTCTCGTTTATTATTGCCACACTCGGAATGTCACTAAAAGTTACAAGCGATTTCTTATACCCAATTATTGTAGCTGTGTCGGCAATTACCACCTTTACTACTCCATTCTTAATTAAATATTCAGAAGGATTTGCCTTATACTTAGAGGCTAAAATGCCGAAGAGATGGATTAAAAACATTAACCGTTATAGTGTGAACGCGCAAGCCATTAAATCTGTCAGCACTTGGCAGATTGTTCTTCGCTCTTCAATCACACAAATAATTCTTCACACTATCATTATTACTGCCATTATATTATTGTCTTCTAAATTTGTTGCGCCATTGGTTGCCGATACAAGATTTGGAAATACATTGGCGGCTTTGCTTACGCTAGTTGTAATTGCACCATTTTTATGGGCGCTTTCGCTTCGTCGTGTAAAAGTTGATGAAGTTGAAGCGCTTTGGGAAGAGCGCAAATATCGTGGGGCACTTTTAATGCTGATTCTGATTAGAATGAGTCTTGGTCTATTCTTTGTCGGGTTTTTATTAAACATTTTCTTCTCGCCTTTGGTGGCTTTCGTTGCACTAATTATTGCAATCGGAGCTTACCAAATCTTCCCTAAAAAACTAAATGAACAATATCATAAAATTGAAAATCACTTTTTGAAAAACCTCAACGATCGTGAAAACAAAAAGATCGACAGAAGATATGCCAATTTAATGCCGTGGGACGGACACATGTCATTTTTCGAGATTAAAAAAGAATCTAATTTAGTTGGGCAAACTTTGCAGGAATTAAAGATTCGCGAACAATTAGGAATTAATATTGCTTACATAAAACGAGGTGAAGTCACCATTCCGATTCCTACCAAAACGGAACGACTATTTCCAGGCGACGAAATCTGTGTAATTGGAACTGACGCACAAATCGCAGAATTCACAAAATTCTTAACTCAAAACGAAACAGAACCACCTACAAAAGTAGAAGAAACCGATATTGTTTTACGTCAGCTTGAAGTTTCTCAAGATGAATTCATTCAAAAAAGCATTGGACAATTTAGAGCCAAAACAGACGGAATGGTTGTTGGAATTGAACGAAATGGAAATCGTATCCTAAATCCAGAATCTAGTTTGATCTTAGAAAAAAATGATATTCTGTGGGTTGTAGGAGATAAGAAAAGAATGAATGCTTTGATGGCTTTTGAAGGTGCAAAGATTCAAAGGGACAGAGGTTCAAAGATCTCGTAGAAAGTAAAAAGGCTGGGATTTTTCCAAATGGAAAAATCCCAGCCTTTTTACTTTGTCCCTCTGTCCCTTTGAACCTTTGTCCCTTAAAAGTTACTTATTCGGCTGTGGTGTCAATCTCAAATAAGGTTTTATTGGTGTGTGTCCTTTTGGGAATTTTGCTGGAATATCGCTGTCTGGAATTGCAGGCGCGATTACCACATCTTCTCCGTCTTTCCAGTTGGCTGGAGTTGCAACGCTGTAATTTGCTGTTAATTGCAAACTGTCGATTACGCGAAGCAATTCATCAAAATTTCTTCCTGTTGAAGCTGGATAAGTCAGCGTTAATTTGATTTTTTTATCTGGTCCAATAACAAAAACAGAACGCACTGTAAATTTGTCACTTGCATTTGGATGAAGCATATCGTATAGATTAGCCACTTTTTTATCCTCATCGGCAATGATTGGGAAATTTACTTCTGTATTTTGAGTTTCGTTGATATCTTTAATCCACTCTTTGTGTGAGTCTAAACCGTCTACGCTTAAAGCAATAACTTTTGTATTTCTTTTGGTAAACTCAGGAACATAATTTGCCACAGTTCCCAATTCAGTTGTACAAACAGGAGTAAAATCTGCTGGATGCGAAAATAAAACACCCCAAGAATCTCCTAACCATTCATGAAAACTAATTGGTCCTTGCGTAGTTTGTGCCTGAAAATCTGGTGCTATATCGCCTAATCTTAATGTTGACATAATTTATCTTTTTTAGTTCCTCTAAAATTAACTAAAAAATACATTTAGAAAACATTGAAAAGGTAAAAAAAAGTTAAAATTCTACTTTCTCTATCTAGTTAATATTTTACTTTAAATAAAACTCAAAATAAAATACCAGAAAGCAAGCGTAATAAAAGAAATTGGAATTCCGAAACCGATCATCATACTGCTTAATTTTGGCTTTAATCCGTACGTTGAAGCTAAGATTGCTCCCGTTATCATAGGTGCCATAGCGGTTTCCATGATCGTAATTTTTATAACTTCAGAATGCTGATTGAAAATAAAAACGTACAGCACAAAAATTATAAAAGGAATCAAAAGTAGTTTAAAGAAAAGTCCAAGACGTAAAAATTTCCAGTGCTGGCTTTTTCGATCAAAAGTCAATTGCAAGCCCACAGAAAGCAATGCCAAAGGTGTTACCAAACTACCAATTTTTAGTAATACAGACTCAATATTTTCATTTAAATTATAATCAAAAATATTCATCAAACAGGCTAAAACAAACATCAGAAATGGTGGAAACGTGATGATTTTTTTGAAAATCCCTAATGCGTTCGGACTGCCTTTTGAATAGAAAGCCGCAGTGAAAACTCCAAGTGTCGAAACCACCACAAAAGTTCCTGGCTGATCTACCAATACGGCCGTTTCCAAGCCTTTCTTTCCAAACAAAGCTTCAATAATCGGGTATCCAAGAAAAGAACTATTGCTTAATCCTGCTGTCAAGATCAAACACCCGATCAATTTATTGGACCAGCCATTTCTTCTTCCTAAAAAATGAAAAAATATAAAGGCCAAAATATAAGTAATCCACCCTGCTCCTATTGGAAACAGCAATTCGCTGCTCCATTTTATTTTAGGAATATGATATAAAGTAATGGCGGGAAGACAGAAATAAATAACAATTTTATTGAGCGTCTTATAAATATGAGTAGGAAATTGTTTTACATGCTGTAAAACTAAACCCAGCGAAAGAAAGAGAAATATTAATATAAAGTTGTTCATATCATGGCTTCAAGACAAAAATAGGAAATTATAAATTGATGGACCGAACAAATTATCGTCTGTCATTGAGTTTTTTGTTACTTTTAATATGTAATTCTAAAAAATCTATGCAGCAAATAAGGGATAATCTTGAACTAATGACCAAACTTTCTGATGAAGACTGGAACATCTTTTCCTCAAAACTTATTCGTCAGGAATTTTCAAAGAAAACAGCAATACTACAAACCGGCCATATAGAAAATTATCTTTCTTTTATAGAAAAAGGAATTCTTAGATATTATGTTCCTTCTGAAAATAAAGACCTGACGTTTACTTTTGTATTCGATGGCGAATTTACAAGCGGCTATGATTCATTTATTACAAGATTGCCCGCAAATTATACTATCGAAACCCTTGCTGACACAATTCTTTGGCGCATTTCTTACCATGATCTTCAAGACATATATGCCAAAACTAAAATTGGCAATACCATTGGACGATTAGCAAGCGAAGGATTATTTCTTAAAAAATCAAAAAGAGAACTGTCTTTGCTAAACGATTCTGCTGAGCAGCGATATCTTAATCTATTCACAGAACAGCCTCATTTAATTCAAAAAATTCCTCAAAAGTACCTTGCCTCTTATATTGGTATTACTCCACAAGCTCTAAGCCGAATCAGAAAGCGTATTTATTAACCCAGGTTCATTGTTTTAGGTTTCTTTACTGTGCAACTTTGTACTATAAAAAAAAGATATGGAAACCTTAATTGTTCTTTTCGGAGTTTTTATTGCAACGCTCCTTACTATTTGGCTCACGGCTAAACGGCTAGAATTGGCATTTTCAGGTAGAATTGCCATGGCAGCAATGTTGACATTTACTGCTGTAGGCCATTTTGCTTTTACTAAAGGAATGGCGATGATGATCTCTTTTTTGCCTTGCGCAAATGCTATCGTGATTATTACAGGAATTATAGAACTAATTGCTGCAATTGGGTTACTACTGCCAAAAACTAAAGTCCTTACAGGAAAATTGCTGATTTTGTTTTTTATCTTATTGCTTCCTGCTAACATTTATGCCGCAAGCCATAAAATCAATTTACAAACTGCCGATTATACTGGCAAAGGCTTATCGTATTTATGGATTAGGATACCAATGCAACTACTTTTTATAGCGTGGGTATATTTTTCTTCTCTAAAGAATCAATCAAAAATCAAAATAGTCAATTAAAGAAATTGTGCATCATTCATGTTAATGATGCACAATTTGTCTTGATTTTCAATTACTTTAATTAATTTTAAGTTAAAATTAATTTTTGTGTTATAAAAAGACTTAAATTTGTAACATATTTTATTACAGTATGATTTCAGGTAAATTTGCCATAACGATTCACATTCTTACTTTACTGCATAAATTCCCAAATGATTATTTATCATCGGAGTATATTGCGGGAAGTATTAATTTAAATCCTGTTTTGGTTCGAAAAGAAATTGCCAACCTAAAAGCACATCATATTGTAGAAAGTAAAGAAGGAAAAAATGGCGGTACAAAATTGGCAGTAAACGCTGCTGATCTGACTTTAAAACAAATATTCGAAATGACCTTTGAAACTATTGGTTTAGGTTTTGCAAAGAATCAGCCGAATCCTGATTGTCCTGTTGGAAAAAATATCAATCAGCATTTGGAAGTGTTATATAGCGAAATGAATCAAAACGTCAGCAAACAGCTGGAAGGAATTTCATTGGAAGATTTTTCGAATCAGTTTTAAAACTATTTTTTTACCCAAAACTGTAACATTTTTTATTACTAAATAAATTTATATATTATGAAAATCGCACTTATTGGAGCTACAGGATTTGTTGGCTCAGCAATTTTAAACGAATTAGCAGACAGAAAACATGAAATTACTGCTATTGCAAGAACTCCAAAAGATACAGCAAATGCTACTTGGGTTGCTGCAGATATTTTTAATGTTGATGCTTTGGCAGAAATCTTAAAAGGTCACGATGCTGTTGTTAATGCTTATAATCCAGGATGGACTAACCCTAATATTTATGATGACTTTTTAGCAGGTTCAAAAGCTATTCAAGAAGCGGTTAAAAATCTGGCGTTAAACGTTTTATTACAATCGGTGGAGCTGGAAGTTTGTATGTTGCTCCAGACTTGCAAGCAGTTGACACTCCAGATTTTCCAAAAGAGATTTTCCCTGGGGCCAATGCCGCAAGACATTATTTAAATATTATTAAAGAAGAAAAAGATTTAGATTGGGCATTCTTTAGTCCTGCTTTCGAAATGCACGCTGGAACCAAAACAGGAAGAACAGGAAAATACCGTTTAGGCTTAGAAAATCCTGTTTTCAATGACGAACAAAGAAGTATTTTATCTGTAGAAGATTTGGCTGTTGTTATTGCTGATGAAGTAGAAACTCCAAAACATCATCAAGTACGCTTTACAGCTGGATATTAATTTTTAAAGATGCTAAGTTTCTAAGGCACTAAGATTCTAAGTTTTTTTGCCGCGACTCGAGCGATAGCGAACAGGCGAAGCAATTCACGAATTTTCTTTTTAAAATCTTTGAGATTATTTTTTCGAATTAATTCGAATAATAATATCAGACATAGTTTTTCAAAATAAAATTCGTGAATTCGTGGCAAATCTTTTTTCAGCTCCTTTTGAGAATAACAAATTAGCGGAAATTCGTGTAATTGGTGGTAAACTAACTTTTTGAAACTGTTTTTGTTTTCTGTACTTTTACATTTCTAAAAAGTGCGTTTTGTCAAATTCTAATAAACAAACTGGCAGCATATCTGAAAAAGCTGGAATTTCACCTCCCGAAATCACCAATATTTCGGCTATTAATCAAATCAAAAGCAAACGCAGACAGCAACCGACTTCTCAAGAATTAGTTAGTGGAATTTTAGACGGAAACAGAACCTCTCTTAGTCGCGCCATTACTTTAATTGAAAGCACCAATCCAGACCATTTTGATAAAGCTGGCCAAGTTATTCAAGGCTGTTTATCTCATGCCAATAAATCAATTCGAATTGGAATTACAGGTGTTCCTGGTGTTGGAAAAAGCACTTTTATTGAGGCTTTTGGAAAACATCTGACACAATTAGGAAAAAAAGTAGCGGTTTTGGCAGTTGATCCGAGCAGTTCGCTTTCTCACGGAAGTATTCTAGGCGATAAAACTCGAATGGAAGAATTAGTTAAAGATGAAAATGCTTTTATCCGTCCAAGTGCTTCTGGCGAAACTTTAGGCGGTGTGGCACGAAAAACAAGAGAAACTATTATTCTTTGTGAAGCCGCAGGGTTTGATACTATTATTATAGAAACTGTTGGTGTTGGCCAAAGCGAAACTGCTGTTCATAGCATGGTCGATTTCTTTTTACTTTTAAAAATATCTGGCGCTGGCGACGAACTTCAAGGTATTAAACGCGGTATTATGGAAATGGCAGATGCTATTGTCATTAATAAAGCTGACGGCGATAATGTAAAAAAGGCTAATCAGGCGAAATTGGAATTTAATCGCGCTTTGCATTTATTCCCTCCAAAAAAATCAAATTGGCAACCAAAAGTTACTACTTGCAGTTCAATGACAAAAGATGGCATTCCTGAAGTTTGGAATACAATTTCCGAATATTTTGAAATGACCAAAGAAACAGGATTTTTCCAAGAAAAAAGAAATGAGCAAAACCATTTCTGGATGATGGAAACCATCAACGAACAATTGAAACAGAATTTCTATAACCAGCCTGATATAATTTCGCTTTTGGAAGAAAGTAAAAAAGCAGTGCAAAACAATGAGATTTCATCTTTTGCAGCTGCTTCTGAGTTATTAAAATTGTATTTTAATAAAGGTGCAAAGGTTCAAAGTGACAAAGGTTCAGAGTAGAAAAAAGTCGCTTTGCTCCTTTTAATTCCTTAACAATCTCTATACACAATCTTGTCATTTCGAACGGAGTCGAGAACCCGCAAAGCATTTCAATTTCACTAAAAAAAGAAAAAGGTCCAAAGTATAAAACCTTTGAACCTTTGTCCCTTTGTATCTTTGAACCTATTTTTTAGCTCTAAGCTTATACTTACTTTCTTTATACAAATTTCCTGCCGTAATCACGTGTGCTAAAGCATCTTTTGCTAAATCTTCGTTCAGTTTCACAGGAACTAAAGTTGTATCGTTTTTAATTTCAAATTGTAATGGCTTCAAATTTGGCTGCATAATGACAACCTGATTCTCGACTCTAAATGCATTGATATCATTAAACTGCATGATAGATCTTCCTTGTACTTTTGGATCCAATTTACTTAGATTTCTACCTACCATTGGCGTTTCAAACGGAAGTCCTAAATAGCTTAACAATGTTGGCGGAATATCAATTTGACTTGCCAATCTATCATAAACAGCTCCTTTTGGAACTCCTGGTCCCATAATAAATGCTGGAATATGAAATTTATTAATTGGAACTAAATTTTTACCATACGTTCTCGTATTATGATCGGCAATTACAATAAAAATTGTGTTTTTAAAATATGGTTCTTTTTTAGCCATTTCAAAGAATTTCCCAATAGAAAAATCAGCATATTTCATGGCATTATTTACTGTATTAGGCTTTTTATCGTAAGGCTTAATTCTTCCTGCAGGATATTCAAAAGGCTCATGATTTGAAGTCGAGAACATTAAAGAGAAAAATGGTTTGTCTCCTTTTGACTTGAAATACTGATTGGCTTTGGTCACCAAATCTTCATCAGAATATCCCCAAGTTCCTTTGAAAGCATATTTATTTCCGTCTGATTCAAAATCGGATTGGTCAACGATATCTGTAAAACCATTTCCGTTAAAAAACGAAGCCATGTTATCAAAATTGGCCATTCCTCCATAAATGAAACTCGTGTCGTAACCTTTTTGTTTTAATGCATCTGCCAATGTAAAAAATCCTTGCTGGGAGTTTCCAAGCTTTACAACACTTTCTGATGGCGAAGGCAAAAATCCAGTTACTACTGCTTCAATTCCGCGAACACTTCTAGTTCCTGTACAATATAAATTGGTAAATAATGTTCCTTCTTTTGACAATTTATCAAATTCAGGAGTTAATGGTTTTCCTCCTAAAATTCCAACATATTCTGCACCTAAACTTTCTTGCAGAAAAATCACCAAATTGTATGGCTTTTTCATAACAGAATCTGGCTGCTGTACATGTAAAAACGGAATATCCTTATCTGTAAAATCACTTGGACCAGCAATCATGTATTTTTTTACACGAGCAATCGCTTCAGCTTCATCCATTTTACCATACATTTTAGTATTTCCCTCATTCTTTATTGAATACGCCGCAAATGCCACCGTATAAAATGAATTTAATCCCAAAGTATTCGTTAATTGATCTGTAGAAAAAACAGCATTACTGGCATTAATAGGACGTTTTGAAGTCAGACTCGAACGTGCTCCAAAAAACAATAAAAAAGCCACTAATGGAAATACCATTAATTTGAATTTGTATTCTGTACTTGTAGTATAGAATAATTGTTTTCCTTTTTTGAAAGCAAAATAAACTACAACTCCCAAAATCAAGAATGTTACAATGATAGACGTCAGATAACTTTTTAAAAGCATTCCAACTACTTCTTTTGGATAAATAAGGTAATCTAAGAAAATCTTATTCGGACGTGTATCATATTGTTTCACAAAATCTGGTGAAGCTAATTCTACAAATAGAATTAAAAACAGAAATAGAAAACTATAAATTACCAGAAATTTATTGGTAAACTTTATCGTTTTATTTGGCAAAAAAGTAATTAACAATGCTGGAAGAAACGACAAATAACAAAGCAATATCAAATCCATTCGAAGACCGATTGGAAAAATATACCAGAAATCTGGTGTCTCCACTACTCTTTCTTTAAAAAGAAAAAATAAAAAGATTCGACTTAAAGTGGTGATCAATAATCCGATTAATATAAAACTGAAAATAGGTTTTAAGAAACGTAAATTTTTCATTAAATATAGTATAAGAACGTAAGGTTAGAAAAACAAATTACTCTTCGTAGCGGTTAATTTCTCTGTCATAAAACTCATTAGCCTTTTCGATTAAATCTTCCATTTCGGCGTTTAATTCTGCTTCGTCAAGATCTTCTGCTTCTTCTAAAAATTCAACCTCATCATCTTTCAAATTGATAATGAATCTTGGATAATCTAGGTGAATGATAAAAATATCATCTGGAAAGTCAGTATTATCTCCAAGTAAAAATTTAGGTAATTCCATATGTGTTTATTTTTTAATGGTTATTATTTTCAGCCACAGATCTGTGGTTTATTTTTCTATTCAAATTTAGTCATTTGAAACTGAATGAGTAATCAATCTCTTTGTCAAGTAATGAAAACGAATGTACAGACAAATCGCTGCCGCGGTTAATCCAGCCAAAAGTCCGATCCAAACACCTTGAGCCTTCAATTCGGTGTGTTCTCCTAAATAATACGAAATCGGAAAACCAATAACCCAATAAGCTACAAAAGTAATGTACATTGGAATTTTTACGTCCTGTAAACCACGCAATGCTCCTAATACTACAACCTGAATTCCATCAGAAATCTGGAAAACTGCGGCAATTAGAAGCAATTTTGAAGCAATTCCTATTACTTCTTCGTTATCTAAAATCTGTCCTGTATTTTCCATGTTCAAGAAAATATAAGGCAGATAATCGTGGAAAACGATAAAGAAAATTGCAAAAACCGTCTCTAAAATTATAGCAAGCAAAAAGATAGAACGCGCTACAACGATCAGTTTTTTATAATCCATTAAACCTCTTTGGTTACTTACACGAACCATAGAAGTTACGCTTAATCCCATTGCAAACATAAAAGTCATAGAAGCCAAACTCAGTGCAATCTGATTTGCTGCCTGACTTGTTTTTCCGATATTTCCGCAAAGCCAGATTGAAGCTGTAAATAAAACCACTTCAAAAAGCATCTGCATTGCTGAAGGAAATCCGATACTGATAATCTTATTTATAGTGGCTTTTTTTATTTCATTAAAACTAAATCCTTTGAAAAAGCGTTTTAAATCATCTCTTCGCGAAAGCATAATATGCATGAACATTACTAGAAATATTCTAGAAATTACAGTACCAAGCGCTGCACCGATAATTCCCATTTTTGGAAAAAACCAAATTCCGTAGATTAAAACATAGTTTATAGCCACGTGAAGTACATTAGCCATTACCATCGCATACATAGAATATTTGGTCAATGACATTCCGTCAGCAAACTGTTTATAGCCTTGGTACATTACCAAAGGAATCAAAGAAAAAGCCACCCATCCTAAATAGGGTTTAGCAAGCACAATAACATCCGCAGGCTGTTTTAACAATTCCATAATTGGTTTGGCAAACATAATTACGGTAAAAAGCACCAATCCTAAAATTGTACATAGAAATAATCCATGATGAAAAGCAGATCGAATTTTAGTATCATTTTTTTCTGCATCACCTTCGGCAACAATTGGTGTAATTGCTGTAGAGAAACCAATTCCTAAAGACATGGCGATAAAAATCATACTGTTCCCAAGCGAAACTGCCGCCAGTTCTGTACTTCCTATTTTACCAACCATTATATTATCGACAATACCAATTAAGGTATGCCCAACCATTCCTAAAATAACAGGATATGCCAATCTTAAATTATACGAAAACTCTTTAGTGTACTGCTTTAAATTCACTTCTATTCTATTTTGTGCGCAAAGATAGTCAGAAGCTTCGAATTCTATCCTATCTATAAAAATATATCCCAATTTTAAGACAAAAATAAGACGAACTCAATATTATGTAACGATTTTTAAAAATTGTATAACAAACTCCAAACGCCTCCAATATAATTTTACATTATAGAAATTTCAAAAATATAAGCCATGAAAAAATTACAGATGTTATGCCTAGCTGCTTTCACATTTTTATTTGCCAACACCACATTTGCTCAAGAAACAGAAGCAACAAATTACGATCAAGGTTTTAGATTAGGTTTTGGCTTAAATGGGGGATTGCCAACCGACAATGATTACGACTGGTCTCTTGGGGGAGACGTTCGTTTACAGTATGATCTTTCCAAAAAAACATCTTTGACCTTAACTACAGGATTTACGAATTTATTTATGGGAAAAGATGATCTTGGAAATGACATAAAAGATCTTGGATTTATTCCGGCCAAAGCAGGTTTTAAAGCTTTTGTCTTAAAAGATCAATTTTATGTTTTAGGAGAACTGGGTGCAGGTTTTGCTGTAACAAATGGTTACGATAAAACAACTTTTTTATGGGCTCCAGGAATTGGTTATGCCAACAAGTACATCGATCTAAGTGTTCGTTACGAAGATTATCATGACTTTAGAACCAATCAGGTAGCATTGCGTGTTGCTTATGGTTTTCAACTCTAAAAAAATAGGTTTAATTTATTATTTTGTTTTTGGTAAAAACCCGATAGTCTGAATGGTCTGTCGGGTTTTTTATTTATTCATACTGAATTGTAGTGATAGTTTTTATTTCATTATTTTTCCTCATTGTAATTTTTATTGGATAATTCTCAGAATTATATTCATAGTCATACTTTTCATTCTCCCCTTCATTATTATAACTATAAACGAGATTGTTTTTGCCACTAGAAATAATCTTCAAATAGGCTTCTGAGTATAATAAAGCAAATGAATTGTATTTATCATCATAAGCTTTATAGAATGTTTTATGATTTGAAGATGCTCCTTTATATTTTCTTTCAGAAAGATTTCCTTTTTTATCGTACAAATATATTTCTTCGGCTACTGTTTTGCCTGCCTCTGTAATTTGACATTTTACAATTTGCTTCAAATCATTATAACTGTACACTTTCTGCACCTTTCTCTGCCCATTGCTTTCTATAGCATTCACAATTAAATCTTTATCATAATTATAAACTCTTAAAATAGAAATTTCATTTACACTATTTAAAGGCTTGATGTACTCGATCATTTCCTTAATTTTCCCATTTTCATATTTTACCTCAACATTTCCTGTAAACTTATCATCAATTTTAGATTCAATTTTAGAAATCAAATTATTCTCATAAAAAAAAGTTATAATCTCCTCTCCTTCCAGCATTCCATTTGTATAATATTTTGCAACTTTTTTCACTAATTTCAAAGAATCTTTAGTAATTGAAGAATCCATTTCCATTTTGAGTTCGTTTGCAGAACAGGCAATACTCGCAATTACGAACAACAAAAAAACTTTTTTTTTCATATCGCTGGTTTAAATGAAATGTTAATTGAACAGAAAAAGGCTTTTAAATTGGTTAATTTCTATAGGTGTTAATCTTAAGGAATTTCAGCCTTTCATTTTCCATTCATAAAAATACTAATTTTTACCAAGCATTTTCTGCCATTAATTACAATACTTTTCATAAATTTCTTTTCAAATTATTTGTATTACTATCAGAAATAGAGACTTATTTTCAAAACTACATTCTTGAAAAAATTCGTGTTAGCGATATTATTTCAGTTTTTCCCCTAATTCTTTCTTATACAACTCAATATTAATTGCCGTTTTCTCGTCCAGCTCTGGTTCTTTAATATCCGTGTGTTTTTTCATTTCTTCCCAGATAATTTTAGCTACAATATAGCGTGACATTTCTTTATCATCGGCTGGAACAATGTACCATGGCGCATGAGCTGTAGAAGTTTTATTGATCGCTTCCTCATAATACTTCATATATTCATCCCAATAGCCGCGCTCTTTCAAATCGCCTGGCGAAAATTTCCAATTGTGTTTTTCTTCTTCCAAGCGTCGCAATAAACGCTGTCGCTGTTCTTCTTTGCTCAAATGCAAATAGAATTTCATTACGATTGTTCCGTTTTGGCAAATATGTTTTTCGAAATTATTGATCTGTTCAATTCTATTTTTCCAGAAATCGGGTGTTATATCATCTACAGAGTTAATATCCGGAAGATTTTCAGAAAGTACATATTCTGGATGCACGCGTGTTACAAGAACATTTTCATAATGCGTTCTATTAAAAATCGCAAACTTTCCTTTTTCTGGAAGTGCAATATAATGACGCCATAAATAGTCATGTTCCAGTTCTGTCGAAGTTGGTGTTTTAAAACTATGCACCACTACCCCACGCGGATTAAACTCCTTAAAAACTTCTCGTATCAAACTATCTTTTCCTGAAGTATCCATTCCCTGCAGGCAAATCAAAACGCTGTATTTGTTGTGCGCATACATTACGTCTTGCAAATCGCTCAATTTGGCTTGAACCTTATCTAATTTTTCCTCTTTTTCGTCGTCATCGGCTTTGATATTTAAAACAGTCGGAATTTCTTTGAGCTTTATTTTATCTACAACTTTAAAATCTTTTGGATCTATTGATTTCATATTTTCAAATTTTATATCATAAATATACTACTTTTACGAAGCATACTCCTGCTATCCATTGCAATACTTTTCAATAAATAGCTTTTTTCCAAAGCCATAACAAGAGCTTCCGTTGGTCGCTTTCTTATGTCAGGAAAAAATGCAATTTCTTTTCAAAGTATTTCCATTACTATCAGGGCTAGGCACTTATTTTCAAAACAACATTTCATGGAAAAATTCACATTAGAAATATTATTTCAAATTATCGGAATCGGCTCGGCATCGGGATTATTTTATAACAATGATGCACTTTACGTAATTGGCGACAACAGCGGATTCTTATACGAATACAATATGCAGAATCAGCAACTAAACCAACATGCTTTAATTGATAATCCAACACAGAATATTCCAAAAAACTTAAAACCCGATTTTGAGTCTATTACACATCATAATGATACGCTTTATGTTTTTGGTTCAGGTTCAACCGAAAACCGAAACAAAATGATTGAGTTTGATTTGAAATCAAAAACTGTTTTACAGAAAAATAATTTAGTCGATTTATATGCTGTAATGCAGAATTTCGGAGAAATAAAACCAGAAGATTTCAATCTAGAAGGCGCTATTTTTGATGGCGAAAACTGGTATTTATTCAATCGCGGCAATGGCGTTTCAAACAAAAACACCATTTTTACCATTCACGCCAAAAATCTAGGAGAAGAATTTGCTCTGATTTCGGTTAATTACAAACTACCGAAAATAAAAGGTGTTCGTTCTAGTTTTACCGATGCTGTTTTGGTCGACGATAAAATCTATTTTCTCTCAACTGCCGAAGACACAAAATCGACTTATGATGACGGAGAAATCTTAGGAAGTTTCATCGGAAGAATTGACGTAAAAACCATGAAAATAGATTTCACTCAAAAAATCACCTCAACCAATAAATTTGAAGGTCTGACTTTCTATAAAAAAGAAAACAACAAAATCGAGTTTTTGCTTTGCGAAGATAATGATACAGAACTTTTAGAAACTAAGATTTATAAATTGGCTTTGCCGATTAAGTAGAGACGCACCGCAGTGCGTCTCTACAGTAAAAAAACCTTTGTAACTTTGTTTCTTTGCAACTCTGAACCTTAAAAAAATATTTTTTTCACCCCCGTCCCAACCTTTTTATCTTTTTTACTCTCTATATAAGAAAGACAACAATTGTGATAAACGAGACTCAAATAGCAAACTGTAAAAAAATGCACCGCGATGCCCAGCGTCAGGTGTACGAATACATGGCGCCAAAGTTGTACCGCCTTTGCAAAAGATATTTAAAAAAGGAAGAGGAAATTGAAGAAGCTTTGGCCGATTCTTTCTTTACTATCTTCACCAAACTAGATCAGTTAAAAGAAGCTTATGCTTTTGAAGCTTGGGCAAGACGTATAACTGTAAATCACTGTTTGGCGACTATTCGTAAAGAAACCAACTTTAATATGTATTTAGATGATGTGAAACTACTTTCGCAGCCTTCTGTCGACGAACTAAATACACTGGAAGAAGAAGATTTACTGAATTTATTAAACCATATTCCTGATGGCTGTAAAACTGTGTTTAACCTTTTTGTCATTGAAGGTTTCTCACACAAAGAAATAGCCGAAATGCTGAAGATCTCTGAAGGCACCTCAAAATCACAATTGAATGCCGCTAAGACCAAACTGAAAGAACTGGTTAATAAACTGTATTATCAAAAAGCAAAATAGTCATGGACAATCAAGATAAATTATTCGATAAAATAAAAGAAGCTTCGCAAAGAGCCGAGTTTCAAGACTTTTCAGGAATGGAAAAAGTCTGGGCGCGCGTAGAAGAAAAACTGGATAAAAAAGAAGACAAAAAAACAATTGCATTATGGAAAAAAATAGCTGTTGCGGCTTCTCTTCTATTATTGCTTTCTTTAGGATTTCAGTTTTTACATTCTAATAAAGAAACTGTAACAGAAACTCCAAAAGTAGTTTTTGAAGAAAAAGAAACAAAACAGTCCCAAATTGAAGCACCAGTTGTAAAACAAAATGATGCAACTTCTTCAGAAATAGTTTCAAACGAAGAAGCAGTTAAAATTTTAGATAATCAAACTAAAAACAAAGAACGAGTTGCTGTTCAAGAACTAGCAACTCCTCAAACAGGGCCAGTTTTGTCTGCGCCAGCCCCAAATATTGCTGCAGAGGCTGTTGTTTCTGCAAATGCGCCTCTTAAGAGTGAATATTATGAAGAAGAAAATAATATCGTTTCAAAAAAAGAAGTGAGTTCAGACATGGGTTATTCAAGCTATCCTCAAAGAGAATCTGCAAAAGTTGCTTACTCTGCAGCGCCAACACAGAGAGCTAAAAAAAGCAGCCCTTTAGTAGTTCTTAACGGAAATGCATTAGCGCACAGCGACGATGCAAAAAAAGACAAAATGATTCAGAACGAACTTCCGAATCTACAGCCAGAAAATCTAGATTCCCTTGTAGTTCTTGACGAACCTTTATACATCATCGATGGTATCTACTATTCAGAAAATGATTTATTCGGCAAAAATCCAACAAGTCCTTATGCGCCTCTTGACAAACAAGACATTAAAACCATTACTATTTTACAAGACCTTGAAGCGACCGAAAAATATGGCGAAAGAGGTAAAAAAGGAGTTGTTATAATCACTACAAAAAACGGAAAACCAGCTCCGAAAAAATAATCTAATGCTTTGTCAAAGTCTGCAGCTTTGACAAAGCAAAACCCAAACATTAATTCTAAAACTTATTATCATGAAAAGTCTAAAACTTATTTCATCAGCCATTGCTATGCTTATATGTTTCGTAACCATGGCACAAGAAAGAACAATTTCTGGAATCGTTTCAGATGAATCTAATTTACCGCTTCCTGGTGTTCAAGTAACCATTAAAGGCACTAAAAAAAACAGTCAAACTGATTATAACGGAAACTATTCAATTCAAGCACATAAAGGAGACGCTCTTGTTTTTAGCTATATTGGTATGGAAACTAAAACCATTCTTGTAAAAAAATCAGATGTAATTAATGTTACATTAAAAAACAATTCTAACGAACTTAATGAAGTTGTTGTTACCGCTTATGGCGTTTCGAGAAAACAAATGAAAACAAGTGCTGTAACAATGGTTCGAGGTTCAGCTGAAGGAATTCAAGTTCAAAATTCTGTGGGATATTCTGCTATGCCAAGCCCAACTATTTCTATTCGTGCAAATGAATCTGTTTCTCAAAAAAATGAACCAATGTACATTATTGACGGAGTTCCAGCAAAAGCCAATCAAATGGCAAAAATTAATCCGAATGATATTGATAATGTTTCGGTTTTAAAAGACCAAGCTGCGACTTCAATTTATGGAAGCAAAGCATCAAACGGTGTTGTAGTAATTTCAACCAAAAATGAAATCTATAAAAACCTTTCTGAAAAAGAATTGGACAAAAAATTAAATATTATGCCAATTCCAGCTGAACCAACTCAGGAAGATTATGATGCTTTTGTGGAAAATGCTTTCGAAAGCCCAAAAACAGCTCCGCTTTCTACGTTTTCTATAGATGTTGATAATGCTTCTTATACGAATATTAGACGTTTTTTAAACAATGGTCAGCAAGTTCCAAAAGATGCCGTACGCGTAGAAGAAATGGTAAATTTCTTTAAATACACCTATCCTCAGCCAAAAAATGAGCATCCGTTTTCTATCAATACAGAAGTGAGCGACTCGCCTTGGAATAAGAATAATAAAATTTTGAAAATCGGTTTACAAGGAAAAAATATTCCAACCAATGATTTACCTGCTTCAAACCTTGTTTTCTTGATTGATGTTTCGGGTTCAATGAGCGATATGAATAAATTGCCTTTATTGAAACAATCTTTCAAAATATTGGTAAACGAATTACGCGCTAAAGACAAAGTGGCTATTGTAGTTTATGCTGGCGCTGCAGGAATGGTTTTGCCTCCAACTTCTGGAGATGAGAAAAAAACAATTATTGATGCTTTGGATAAATTACAATCTGGCGGAAGCACTGCCGGTGGTGCAGGAATTGAATTGGCTTATAAAACAGCATCAGAAAATTTCATTAAAGGCGGAAACAATCGTGTAATTCTGGCAACAGACGGAGATTTTAACGTGGGAAGCACATCTAACTCTGATATGGAAAAATTGATCGAAGAAAAAAGAAAAACAGGCGTTTTCTTGACTTGTTTAGGTTACGGAATGGGAAATTACAAAGACAGCAAAATGGAAATCTTAGCCGATAAAGGAAACGGAAATTATGCTTACATCGATAACATTCAAGAAGCGAATCGTTTTCTTGGAAAAGAATTTAAAGGTTCTATGTTTGCAATCGCGAAAGATGTAAAAATTCAAATCGAATTTAATCCAAAACAAGTTCAAGCGTATCGTTTGATTGGTTATGAAAACAGAAAATTACGTCCAGAAGATTTTAAAAATGATGCGATTGATGCTGGCGAGTTAGGAAGCAATCATACTGTGACGGCTTTGTATGAAATTGTTCCTTCTGGTGTAAAAAGTGATTATTTAACCGAACAGCCAGATCCTTTAAAATACACTAAAACCGAAACAAATTCTACAAGTTACAATAATGAACTGGCAACAATTAAATTTCGTTACAAAAAACCTGACGGCGATAAAAGCATTGAAATGGTTCAGGTAATCGAGAACAAATCGGTTGCTTTGAATAAAGCGAGCGATGATATGAAATTTAGTTCTGCCGTAGCTTGGTTTGGTTTAAAATTGAGAGATTCCAAATTAATCGCAGATAAATCTTCTGAAGAAATTGTAAAATTGGCAAAGCAAGGAAATTCAAACGACGGCGAAGGCTACAAAGCTGAATTTATTCGTCTGGTTGAAACGTCCAAACAGTATAATTAATAAAAATTATATTACATTTGCGACTTTATTTTTAAAACTTATTTTACACACGTATGAATTCTATTTTAAGCCAAAATCTATTTTTAGTAAAAGAACATGTTGGAATGTTCAAAGCCGCAAACAATTACGATATTTATCATCCAGAAACCAATCAAATCATTATGAACTGCCGAGAAAACAATCTTGGTTTCTTCACAAAAGTATTTCGTTTTACCGATTATAAAAGAGCAACTCCATTTAATGTTGAGATTACAACAGCCTCTGGAGAAAAGTTAATTACAGTAAGAAGAGGTGTTGCCATCTTTAGATCTACTGTTGAAGTATTGGATGAAAAAGATCGTTTGATTGGAACTTTCAAACAAAAATTCTTTTCGATTGGAGGAAAATTTAACATTCTGGATAAAAATGAAAAACCTGTGGCTACTTTGCAAGGAAAATGGACAGGCTGGGATTTTAAATTCTCACACGAGAATAAGCAATTGGCTCAAGTAAACAAAAAATGGGCTGGATTAGGAAAAGAATTTTTTACAAGTGCAGATAATTATGTTCTTCAAATTGAAGATACAGTTGCAACTGATAGTCCGTTGAGACAATTGATTTTAGGCGCTGTCATGTGTATTGACATGGTTCTGAAAGAATAACAAAAGTTGTTAAACTTAGATTAAGAATATCTTTTAAAGCATCATTTTAGTTTTCAAAACCTTATTTTTGTAAGACTTAAAATGATGCTTTCTGCATTTCTAAAAATACAATCATGACCGACTTAAAAAATAAAAATGCCTTTATTACAGGCGCAGGAAAAGGAATTGGAAAAGCTGTAGCAATTGCTTTGGCAAAAGAAGGTGTAAACTTGATTTTAGTTTCAAGAACACGAGGAGATGTAGAAGAGCTCGCCGACGAAGCTTCAGATTTTGGTGTAAAAGCTCTAGCTCTTACAGCTGATGTTTCTGATATTAATTCGATCAATAAAGCGGTAGAAAAAGCTTTGGCTGAATTTAAGCACATCGATATTTTAATTAATAGTGCAGGAATTGCTTCTTTTGGAAAATTCTTAGAATTAGAGCCAGATGCTTGGGAAAGAATTATTCAGGTGAATTTAATGGGAACGTATTACACAACTCGTGCGATAATACCAAACATGATCGAAAGACAGACTGGAGACATTATCAATATTTCGTCAACTGCAGGATTAAACGGAAACGCTTTGACGAGCGCTTACAGTGCCTCAAAATTTGCAGTTTTAGGTTTGACTGATTCTTTAATGCAGGAAATGAGAAAACACAATATTCGCGTTACAGCTTTAACGCCAAGTACAGTTGCAACTGACATGGCAAAAGACTTAAACTTAACTGATGGAAACCCAGAGAAAGTAATGCAGTCTGAAGATATGGCAGATTTAATTATCGCTCAGTTAAAATTAAATCGAAGAGTGTTTATCAAAAACAGCAGTATTTGGTCTACTAATCCTTAAAACTAATCTTGTAAACTTTGTCAAAGTTTGAAACTTTGACAAAGTTCAAATCGATAAAAAACAGCAAATGGAACAATATTTAAGACAATTGGTCGAAATAGAATTTCAGGATAAGAAGCAGATTTTTTCTGGATTTCTTATTGATTATTCTGATGAATGGATTTTACTTCGAAATAATCCAATAGATTTTGTTTTGGATGGTTTTGTTATTTTGAGAAATAAAAATATTGAAGTCGTAAACCGAGATCATGATCTGGCTTTTACCGAAAAAGTAATTCGTTTGAAAGGATTAAAAATCAATTCTGATGATATTATTCCTATCAAAGATTTGGCTTCGATTATTAATTACGTTTCAGAGAAATACGGCATTTTTCAAATCGCCAAAAAATCATCTAAATCTGCTTATTTAGGAAAACTAATAGCATTAACTGATGAAGAACTGATTATAGATTTTTTAGACACAAGAGGTCAGTTTGGAGGAGAATTAGATTTTAATCCAGAAAAGATTCGGGTTATAGAGTTTGATACCGATTATATTAATTCTTTGAAGTTGGTTGTTCAGGATAACTAATAATATATAAAAGAAAAGCCTCTAATTAGAGGCTTTTTTTGTCATTCCGAGGAACGAGGAATCGCACTAGTAATTCCGTATGCTATAATTGCCAATCTTTGTCGAGTTTCGAGTGTGATTCCTCATTCCTCGGAATGACAAACTTTATCTTTAAGCTTCTGCCAATTTATTCAAAAACTCAATTCGCACGCTTCCGTCTTCGTCAATTTTAGTTAAATTGATTTCTTGTAAAGTGTTTACCAATTCAGGATTCCAAGGCGTTTTTACTTTTACATAGTTTTCAGTAAATCCGTGAATGTATCCTTCTTTGTTTTCACTTTCAAAAAGAACCGTTCTGTTGGTTCCTAATTGGCTTTCATAAAAAGCACGACGTTTTTTTACTGATAAACCGCGAAGCATTTTACTGCGTTTAGCACGAACATTTGAAGGGACTACGCCTTCCATATCTGCCGCTTCTGTATTATCTCTTTCTGAATAAGTAAAAACGTGTAAATACGAAATATCTAAATCATTTAAGAAATGATACGTTTCTAAGAAATGCTCATCTGTTTCTCCTGGAAAACCAACAATTACATCGACACCAATACAAGCGTGAGGCATTACTTCTCGAATTTTAGCAACACGATCAATGTATACTTCACGCAAATAACGACGTTTCATTAATTTCAAAATATCGTTGCTTCCTGATTGCAACGGAATATGAAAATGTGGTACAAAAGTTCGGCTTTTCGATACAAATTCAATTGTTTCGTTTTTCAATAAATTTGGTTCGATAGACGAAATTCTCAAACGCTCAATTCCTTCCACTTTATCCAAAGCCTGAACTAGATCCAGAAAAGTATGTTCGTGTTTTTTATTTCCGAACTCCCCTTTTCCGTAATCACCAATATTTACACCAGTTAAAACAATCTCACGGATATTTTGAGCCGAAATTTCTTTGGCGTTTTTAAGCACATTTTCTAAAGCGTCGCTTCTAGAAATTCCTCTTGCTAATGGAATGGTACAATACGTACATTTATAATCGCAACCGTCCTGAACTTTTAAGAATGCTCTTGTACGATCACCAATAGAATAACTTCCTACGTAGAAATCAGCTTCGGCAATTTCGCACGAGTGAACTTCACCCATATCGTTTTTACTCAAATCATGAATATAGTCCGTGATTTTGAATTTTTCTGTAGCTCCCAAAACCAAATCAACTCCGTCAACTGAGGCTAATTCTTCTGGCTTTAATTGTGCATAACAGCCAACAGCGGCAACAAAAGCTTTTTCGTTCAGCTTCATTGCTTTCTTAACTACCTGCTTAAACTGCTTATCTGCATTTTCAGTTACAGAGCAAGTATTAATGACATAAATATCTGCTATTTCTTCAAAATCGACGCGGTCAAAACCTTCGTCATTAAAATTTCTGGCAATTGTAGAAGTCTCTGAAAAATTCAGTTTACAACCCAGCGTATAAAAGGCAACTTTTTTTCTATTTTCCATAATCTGTCTTAAATTAATGAAATCGTTGTCAAAAAATTTAAGGCTGCAAATTTACAAACAATATTCATCAAAAGAAAGCAATTAATGGACTTCCAGTCAATAATTTGCACTAACATTAATTTAGAAACATTAAAAACTTAATCTTTTTTATTTTATTTTTAAAAAAGCAAAAGATTATATTTTTTAGTTTTTAGCTTTCAAATAAGAATAAAATGACAAAATAATCGACCAAACGCAAATTTTATCGATTAAATACATTTTTTTATATTTTAAATTCAAAATTTCTTACATTTACCATTGTTATGAATCAAGTTGCCAATAAATTCATATTAAAGAATTTTAATACCCTTTAATTAATTTAATAATAATTCATTCATAACAATTTTGAATTTTACTCGTTATGTTGTTGTTTTGTGTTACAAAATGAAATGGGAAAGCCGAAAACCAAAGAGAGTAGGCAACAATTATAATAACAAATACCACTTTATGAAAGCATTTTTACCCACAATCTGCTTGATGTTCTTAACCATTTTTAGTTCGCAAGCGCAAACTAATGCTCCAGCTGCAAATGCAAATCCATTTCCTTCTATTAGCACATTAACAACTTGGGCAAGCTTAAACTCTCAGCAGCAATTTGACGTTGCTATTCGTGCTGTTGGTTTTAAATTTGAAGTAAAAGAACCAGGTGAAGGATCTACAGCTTATACCTACATTCGTAAAGTAACTGTTAACGAAGTAAATTATACAGATAGAATTGTATACAGAATTACAAATAACAATTCTGCAAGTATTATTTCGTTAGTAACTGCTTCTACTGATTTGGTTAGCTTATACACACCACAATTGGCAAGCTTTAAAAACAACAACTGTAAAACAGAAATGTCTAAAGACAAAAACACAACTTGCAGCTGTTACGAAAGCGCAAATTTTGCAATCGATCTTTGCGACGAGCGTGTAAAATTAACTATGGGTGACGGAAATAAATATTTTGTTTCTGTAGCTAAAAAATAATTATAACTCTGATTTGTTTCCAAATCTTTACTGACTTTTAAGTATGTAAAGATTTGGAACACATTTCTTAGTTTGAGTTTGGATTTTTAAGTTCGTACCAAACTTCTAATTCTTCTTGATATTCGAAAGAATTCACAAAATGAAAACCTAATTTTTCTAAAATCTTTCTTGAGTTTTCATTTCCCGCATCTGCATAAGCGTAAAGCACCTCTACTTTCATTTCGTTAAAGGCATGATCAATAAAAGCTTTTCCTGCTTCTGTAGCATAACCTTTTCCCCAATGCTTTTCTATAAAACGATATCCTAGCTCGTAAAAGTTTTTGTGATTATTGATTTCATCTGTAATAAACTTTATTCCAGACCAGCCAATAAATTCATTTGTTTCTTTGAGAACAACTGCCCATCGGCCTGTTCCAAGATCTTTGTATTGTTTTTGAACAAACTTAATGTATTCAATGCTTTCATCAATATGTTTTACGGGTCTATTTCCAACAAACAGATGCACATTCGGATTAGAATCTAATTCGAACATTCCTTCGGCATCTGAAAGTTCAAGTAGCCGTAAAATAAGACGTTCTGTTTCTATTTGATTTTTCATTTTAGTTTAGTTTAAAATAAAACGATTTACAACCTCGGCAACACCATCATCGTTATTTGAAGCTACAATTAAATCTGCTTTGTCACGTAACTCTGGTGTTACATTATCAACCCAAACTCCTAAACCGGCATATTCAATCATTGTCAAATCATTTCCTGCATTTCCAACAGCGATAATTTCACTTTGATGAATTCCTAATTTATCAGCCAAATACTTCAAGCTAGCCGCTTTATCAATTCCTTGCTGTCCAGCTTCTAAGAAAAATGGTTTTGACATTGAAACACTTAAATGCGGCATAGCATCTTTTAAATCATTTTCTAACGTTTTTAAATACGTTGGATCTTGCAACAAAATACATTTAACTGCTGGTCTGTCAACATAATCTTTAAAGCTTGAAACTTTATGATGTGCCATTCCTGTAATTTCTTTTTCGACTTCAATAAATTCTGAATCCGTTTCGCTGATAATCTCGTCGTCCAAATACGTGATAATATGTGCATTTTTCTTTACGCTATAATCGTAAAGCGCGTGAATTTGTTCTACAGTCAATTTCTGTTCAAACAAAACTAAATCGTCTTTAACACGGCTAATTATTGCTCCATTAAAAGAAATGATATAAGAATCGTTTTTGTCTAATTCCAACTCTTTTGCATAAGCCGTCATTGCAGTAGTCGGTCTTCCAGAAGCCAAAACCACATAAACGCCTTTTGCCTGAGCTTCTAATATTACTTTTTTATTTAAATCTGAAATTCTGTGGTCGTCTGTCAACAAGGTGTCATCCATGTCGAGCACTAACATTTTGTATTGCATATTTTTTTAGTTTTCAGTCGCAGTCACAGTTTTCAGTATTCTAACTGTAAACTGTGACTGAAAACTGCGACTTTTTTAAAGACTCATTCTAAACTCTTCAATAACAGGGTTTGCTTTTGCAAAATCGGTTTCTTGAATAAAAACCTCAACAGCCAAATCTGTCTGGCCAAAACCTCCTAAACGAGCCGACTGAATATTATCTTTTTTTACTGTTTCTACTCCAGCTTCTTCTAATCTTTCCTGCAAAGCAATTGCTAAAACTTCACTTCCTGAAAACACTTTCATTAATCCCATCGTATTCTTTTTTTAATTTTTTTATATTTAAAAATCCCGTTTTTCAATAACTTTAGATTGAAAACCGGGACTGTAAACTGTGACTATATATTATTCTTCTTCAATATCATCTTCATCCTCATCAAGCTCCTCTCCTTCTTCATCCATATCAAATAAATAAGGCTCAACCATGATTTTATCTGCCAAAATTTCAATGCGTTCAGTCAAAGTATCAGAAAAAATAATTCGCTGTACTTTAGCAATACTATTAGAAATACGTGTAATTTTTGGATCATGACGCAATTTCAAAATCGGATCTGCATCATCTAGAATAAACATTTTTAAGCGATTTACATTATAACCCGCCGTGCTAAACATGTCGTTTAATTTGGTTGGCGTTCCAATTAAAACATCAATTCCTGTAGAAACATAGTTTTTATCGTAATCCATATCGCCTTTTTCGTTTACGCCGTATACTTCCAAATTGGTGTATTTTCCGTATTTCTCAAAAAGCTCAACCATTTCTAAAACCTTAGCTTTATCTTCAACAATGATTAAAGCACGCGGCGATTCTTCTGTTTTACCAGCCAATTGCTGAATCACATTTAAAACAATCGTTGTTGTTTTCCCACTTCCTTTTGGAGAAATAATCACACAATCAGCACCACTTTTTATGGTCGAAAATGTTTCCATCTGCAAAGCATTGGCTTCAGTTAAACCATTTTCAATTAAACCGTCTTGTAATTTTTCGTTTATCTTTTTTAGTTTCATTTTTTTTACGCTTTAAGCTTTAAGCTATACGCTGTAAGCAAAAGTTATTTAGTTTCTATAAAAGCCTAAAGCCTAAAGCTTATAGCCTAAAGTGCGAAGCACTACTTGCTTGCGAACATTTTCACATCTGTTTCTGAGATTTCGCTTCCTCCCAAAATGATTAATCTTTCGACTACATTTCGTAATTCACGAATATTTCCTGTCCAGTCGTATTCTTGCAATAAATTTATGGCTTGCGCCGAAAATCCTTTTATGGCGTTTCCTTGTTCTGAAGCAATTTTCTCCGCAAAGTGTTTTATTAAAGCAGGAATATCGTCACGTCTTTCGTTTAAAGGCGGCACTTTAATTAAAATTACAGCCAAACGATGGTATAAATCTTCACGGAAACGTCCTTCTGCAATTTCTGTTTTTAAATCTTTATTGGTTGCCGCAACAACACGAACATCAACTTTGATGTCTTTATCTGCACCAACTCTTGTAATCATATTTTCTTGAAGAGCACGCAAAACTTTTGCTTGAGCAGAAAGACTCATATCACCAATTTCATCTAAGAAAATAGTTCCTTTGTCTGCAGCTTCAAACTTTCCTGCACGATCTTTTACTGCCGATGTAAAAGCCCCTTTTACGTGTCCGAACAATTCGCTTTCGATCAATTCACTTGGAATCGCCGCACAGTTAACTTCGATTAAAGGAAAACCAGCACGTTCACTTTTTTCATGTAATTGATGTGCCACTAATTCTTTTCCTGTTCCGTTCGGTCCAGTAATCAAAACTCTAGCTTCGGTTGGAGCCACTTTATCAATCATCACTTTAATATGATTAATCGATTCGCTGTCACCAATCATTTCGTAGTTCTTACTAACTTTTTTCTTTAGGATTTTATTTTCAACTACTAATTGTTTTTTGTCTAAAGCATTACGAACTGTATTCAGCAAACGGTTCAAATCTGGCGGTTTCGAGATATAATCAAAAGCTCCCAAACGCATAGTTTGAATAGCCGTTTCCATATCTCCATGTCCCGAAATCATCACCATCGGAATTTCTGGTTTTATCTTTTTTACTTCTTCTAAAACCTCAACACCGTCCATTTTTGGCATTTTGATATCACACAAAACCAAATCGTAATCGTTGTTTTTTATTTTTTCAAGTCCCGCAACTCCATCTTCTGCTTCATCTACCTGATACGAATCATTTTCTTCTGATAAAATTTTTACCAAAACTCTTCTGATTGCTGCTTCGTCTTCGACAATTAGTATTTTACTCATTTTTTTCTAAGGTTCAAAGTTGCAAAGGTTCAGAGATGCAAAGTTGAAAACCTTTGCCTACAATTATACCTTTTAACCTGTTATTAGTAATATTCTTTTCTATGCTTCCATACAATTTTAATGTTGTTTTTCTAAGTTACTAAAATTCAAATCAAAAAACCTTTGAACCTTTGTCCCTCTGAACCTTTGCAACCTCAAAAAACTAGTACTTCAGCCACTTATACAATTCCTTCCAAGTCGGTTTTTTGCCGTACATTAAAATACCGATTCGGTAGATTTTTGCGGCGAACCAGACAACAAGGAAAAATGTTGCAAACAATAATGATACCGAAATTGCAATTTGCCACCACGGCACTCCAAACGGAATACGCATTAACATAACTATTGGCGACGTAAGTGGAATCATCGAAAATACAACGGCAACAGTTCCGTGAGGATCATTTACTACAGTAAAAAACCCGATATAAACGCTCAAAATCAGAGGCATTAAAATTGGCAGCAAAAACTGCTGAGAATCAGTCTGATTATCAACCGCTGCACCAATTGCCGCATAAAATGAGCTATATAAAAAATATCCTCCAATAAAATAAATCACAAATCCAATTATAATGCTTGCGATTGGCAGATTCCATAATTCGGCAATATACATTTGCGCAGAACCTGAAAATTCATGCTGAGCAGACTGCATCATTTCCGGTGAAATTCTTGCTGTCGGCCCTACATTTACTCCAAAAAATGCCGAAGCTGCAAACATTAATCCTAAACCAATTATCGCCCAAATTACAAATTGCAGAATTCCAGCTAGTGAAGTTCCTACAATTTTCCCAATCATTAACTGGAATGGTTTTACAGATGAAATGATAATCTCGATAATACGGTTTGTTTTTTCTTCGATTACGCTTCGCATTACCATATTTCCGTAAATGATAATAAACATCATAATTAAGTAACCAAAGGCGCCTCCGATTCCGATTTTAATTTCGTTTAAACCTTTTAAACTTTCCTCTCCAGAGGCTTTAACCAAATGAATATTGACATCTGATTGTGCTTTCTGAATAGCAAGTGTATCCAATTTCGCCTCTTCCAGATTCAGTTTTGTGATTTTATTTCCGATAATATCCTGAGTGTTTTCAATAAAAGAAATACTCGGACTATTATTAGAAATAAATTCGATCTTACTTTCTAAATCTTTTCTGTTTTGTGTTTTCGGAATAACAATTAATCCGTTGAAATTTTCTTTAGAAATACTGTCTTTTAAAGCATTTACATCAATTTCAGATAGATTGAGATATTTAAATTCGGCTCCTTTTTTGTTTTCTTTTAAAAAATCTGAAACAAAAATTCCAGTTTCGTCATGAATCGCAATTCTTTTAGTCTCTGCTTTCATAGTACTCAAATACCCAATAAAAACAGCAATAGCCACAAATAAAAGCGGACTCAAGAAAGTCATGACAACAAAAGATTTATTGCGGACTTTGGCAATAAATTCTCTTTTTATAATCAACGAGATAATGCTCATTTATAATTTTAGATTTTAGATTGTTCATTTTAGATTCCCGATTTCGATTTTAGTTTTTTCCTTAAAATCTGAAATCTAAATTTTATTTTCAGTAACCGTTTGGATAAAAATATCGTTTATACTTGGAATTTTTTCAACGAAGTGTGTTACTTGTCCGCGTTGTGTCAAAACATTCAATAATTCGTTTGGAGAAGCATTTCCAATCTGAATATTTAACTTTAAATCATCATTCAAAGATTTAAAACTAGCTGGCGAAACGGTAAACTTCTGAGTAATATCGTACATTAATCCTTCAACATTATTAGTCAAAATTCCAACTTCGAAACTGTTGGTTCTAAACTGACGCTTTACATCGGCAACTTTACCTTCTATCAATTTATTTGATTTATGAATTAAAGCGATATTTTCACAAAGTTCCTCAACACTTTCCATTCTATGAGTCGAAAAAATAATTGTTGAGCCTTGTTCTTTTAAAGCCAAAATTTCGTCTTTGATGATATTTGCATTTACGGGATCAAATCCTGAAAACGGTTCATCTAGAATCAGCAATTTTGGTTTATGCAACACACAGACTACGAATTGAATTTTCTGTGCCATTCCTTTAGAAAGTTCTTGGATTTTCTTGTTCCACCATCCTTGAATTCCCAAACGGTCAAACCAATAATCTAGTTGCTTTTTTGCTTCGACTTTAGAAAGCCCTTTCATTTGAGCCAGATACAAACACTGCTCGCCTACTTTCATTGAACTGTATAAACCACGTTCTTCTGGCAAATAGCCAATTGTCTGCACATGTTTTGGCTGTAGTTTTTCTCCATCCAAAATTACTTCGCCACTGTCAGGCATTGTAATTTGGTTTATGATTCTGATAAGGGAAGTTTTTCCTGCTCCATTGGGACCTAAAAGTCCATATATACTGCCTTTTGGCACATTTAATGAAACTTCGTTAAGTGCTACATAGTCGCCATATTTTTTTATGACTTTATGTACTTCAAGTAAGTTACTCATGTTATTTTTAAGGATTTACTGCGTTGCTTTTCCTATTACGGTTCAGCGACTGTAAAAGTAAATAATTACTAGCGAATCTGTGTCATATTACGCAAAAAACCCATTCTATTTTATGCTAGAATGGGTTTTTATTTTTTTATAGTCTTTTAAAAAAGTTCAGATTAAGAGAACATATCTTTTACTTTTTCAAAAAATGATTTCTCTGATTTCTCTGGACTTGGAGCAAAGTGCTCGTTGTTTAAAGCGTTTTCAAAGAATTGCTTTTGCTCTTTATTTAATGTTTTTGGAGTCCAAACATTTACGTGAACCAATAAATCTCCACTTCCGTAACCATTCAAACTAGGAATTCCTTTTCCTTTTAATCTTAAGATTTTTCCAGATTGGATTCCTTCTTCTAGTTTAATACGCACTTTTCCGTTGATTGCTTCGATATCTTTAGAAGCTCCCAAAACTGCTTCAGGGAAACTGATGTATAAATCGTAGTGAATGTTTTCACCTTCGCGCTTCAAGAATTCGTGCTCAACTTCTTCAATTGCAACAATCAAATCTCCTGGAATGCTATTTCCTGGCGCATCGTTACCTTTATTAGCAACTTTTAACTGCATTCCGTCAACAACCCCAGCTGGAATTTTGATTGATACTGTTTCGTCTTCCTGAACCATTCCTTGTGAATCTGCCTCAGAAGGTTTTTTATCTAAAATCTGACCAGAACCACCACAAGTAGGACAAGTAGACGCAGATTGCATTCTTCCTAAAATGGTATTAGTTACACGCATTACCTGACCTTGTCCGTTACAAGTCGTACAAGTTTTATAAGTAACGCCTTTTGCCTGAACTTTACGTTTTACTTTTACTTTTTTCTCAACTCCATTTGCAATTTCTTCTAAAGTCAATTTTACTTTAATTCGAAGGTTGCTTCCTTTCGCGCGACGAGGACCTCCGCCTCCGCCTCCGAAACCGCCAAAACCGCCACCAAAAATATCACCAAACTGGCTGAAAATGTCATCCATATTCATACCGCCGTGACCACCGCCAAATCCGCCAGAACCATCAAATGCTTGATGACCGTATTGATCGTATTTCGCTTTTTTCTGCGGATCACTTAAAACTTCATAAGCTTCTGCCGCCAATTTGAAGTTTTCTTCTGCCTCTTTGTCGCCTGGGTTTTTATCAGGGTGATATTTTAAAGCACTTTTTCTGTATGCTTTTTTAATTTCGGCAGCATCAGCATTTTTTGAAATGCCTAGTATTTCGTAAAAATCTTTTTTCATAATTTAGGTTAAATTCTAAATCTAAAATTCCAAATTCCAATCTTTAAAAACTGAATTTCAGAATCTTAATTGCTTTTAGTTTCCTACTACAACTTTAGGGTAACGAATAATTTTTTCTCCTAATTTGTATCCTTTTTCAATAACATCAACAATTTTCCCTTTTAATTTGTCAGACGGAGCTGGAATTTGGGTAATTGCTTCAGCGATATCAGCATTGAAAGTATCTCCTGCTTGAATCTCAACTTGCTCTAAACCTTTAGAAACTAAAGTGCTTTTCAATTTTTCGTGAATCAACTCAACACCTTTTTTCAAATTCTCATCCTCTGACTTGTTGATTTCTACTGTCGCTCTGTCAAAATCATCTAAAACTGGAAGCATAGCCAACAAAACTTCTTGGTTTGCCGTTTTAAACAATTCAAGACGCTCTTTTGAAGTTCTTTTTTTGTAATTTTCAAATTCAGCAAATAATCGCAAAAACTTATCTTTTTCGTGAGCCAAGTCTTTAGCTAATTGCTCCTCAACACTTAATTCTTCAACAATTAACTGCTCTCCGTTGGCATTGTTCTCTAACGTTACGTCGTCTAATTCCTGATCGAATTCTGTATTTTCCGTAGTCATATTACTTTTATTTTTAAAAATATTTTTAAACTTCATTATTTATTTCTTTCTGTTGGATTGCAAAAGTACTGCCAAATCTTATAAAATGTCAAATTGTCACTTTATTAATTATGAGACATTTAAAAAACATAATTGCGCAGAAAAAATTTATTATAATTTTAAGACTATTACGTTTTAGTTTATCTTATCTTTGAGACCATCAAAACATAAATTATTACCACTAAAAATTGAATTTAAGGGTTGGCTTCGGTCTCTAAATAATTATTAATTCAAGTTTACCTTATATTAAAAAAAGCTTCGCCTTTCTAAGAGACGAAGCTTTTTTTATGCTTTTTACCCTTATAAAAAATCAATCGCAACCTGTTGAGCAAAAAATTTACCGCAAAGAACGTTAAGTTTATTTAATAATGGTTTTTATAAAAAGACAAAGTTCGCAAAGCTTTGTATTGATTTAGCTTTGCGAACTTTATTTTTTTTTAAATAATTCTTAGATAAAAATCTTTGCGTTCTTTGCGATAAAAAACTTTTTTTGCACGGGCGGAGGGATTCGAACCCCCATCAACGGTTTTGGAGACCGCTATTCTACCCTTGAACTACGCCCGTAACTTAAGGTTGGCAAATTAAGAGTTTTTTTTCTTCACCAGCAACTATTTCACGAAGAGATTTTAAAAGAAAACCCTTTAAATCTGCGGAATCTAAAGCAAAAACTTTTGTTCCAGACAGTTACCTTCATAAAATATTTTTTAATATTTCACGCAGATTTAAAAAGATTTAGACAGATTAAAGGAGATTTCTTCAATATAAAAATCAAACTAAATCTGCTCGAATCTGTATAATCTGCATGAAACAAAAATTTAATTATGCCTGTAAAGCATTCTTCAATCCTTCAAAATCTACAGAAACCTGCTCTCCCGTAACTAAATTTTTAAGCGTATAAGAATTCGAATTAATTTCCTGATCTCCAACTAACACAGCAAACGGAATCAAACGTTTGTCTGCATACTGAAATTGTTTTCCAACTTTTACATTATCTGGATACAACTCTACTTTTATATTTTCTTTTCTTAATTTCTGAATTGCTTTTGAAGCATACAAAGCTTCTTTGTCTCCAAAATTCAAGAATAATGCTTTAGAAGTAGCCGCAACAGTTTCAGGAAATAGTTGTAATTCTTCTAAAACCAGATAAATTCTATCCAATCCAAAAGAGATTCCAACACCGCTCATGTTTTTCAATCCAAAAATACCAGTCAAATCGTCGTATCTTCCACCGCCGCCAATAGAACCCATTGAAACTGTTTTTGGCGCTGCAACTTCAAAAATTGCTCCAGTGTAATAATTTAACCCACGTGCTAATGTCACATCTAAATCTAAAATTGCAGTTGACAAACTTAAATCGGCCACATTGTCGCAAATAAATTTTAATTCTTCAACACCTTTCATTCCTTCTTCAGAAGAAGACAATAAGTCTGAAAGCTGATTGATTTTATCTGCAAAAGTTCCGCTAAAACTAAAAAGTGGCTGTACTTTCACCAACGCTTCTTCAGAAATTCCTTTTTCAATCATTTCTTTCTTAACGCCGTCTTCACCAATCTTATCCAATTTATCAAGAGCAACTGTAAAGTCAATTAATTTATCTGAAGCTCCAATCACCTCAGCAATTCCAGATAAAATTTTTCTATTATTAATTTTAATTGTAACACCTTCTAAACCTAAAGAAGTAAAAACAGTATCATATAATTGAACTAATTCAACTTCCTGCCAAAGTGATTTTGAACCGACAACATCGGCATCACATTGAAAGAATTCTCTAAAACGCCCTTTTTGCGGATTATCAGCTCTCCAAACTGGCTGAATCTGATATCTTTTAAATGGAAATTCGATTTCGCTTTGGTGTTGCACAACATATCTTGCGAACGGAACTGTCAAATCGTAACGTAACGCTTTTTCAGAAATTTTTCCTGTGAATTTATTTAATTCAACTCTTTGCTCTAAAGTTATTTTTTCAGCAGAATTCAGCTGTAAATCTTCGATTGATTCTGGCAATTCAATTTTACTTTTATTATAGAAAAAATTACCCGAATTTAAAATTTTAAAAATCAGACGATCTCCTTCTTCTCCATATTTTCCCATTAAGGTATCTGAATTTTCAAACGAAGGAGTTTCGATTGGCTGAAAACCAAATTTCTCGAAATTAGCTTTTATAGTCTGAATAATATATTGACGTTTTGACACCTCTGCTGGTGAAAAATCTCTTGTTCCTTTTGGTATACTTGGTTTTGAAGCCATCTTTTTTTATTTTAAATTTCTGATTTTAGATTTTAGATTTCCTTTGAAAACTAAAAGCCTAAAATTCTTTGACATTATTTCTTTTAATTTTTAAGCGAATGCAAATATCTTACTTTTTAAAATAAATAATAACACTTCGAAAACAAACTTGTAACAAAAACCGTATTTTCGTGACAAATTGGTCATGATGCTAAAATTATTTAAAGAAAATATCCGAATTGCTTTTGGTTCAATCAAAACACAAATTCTGCGTACTATTCTTACCGTTTTAATTATTGCTATCGGTATTACCGCTTTGGTTGGCATCCTTACTGTAGTTTCTGCATTAGAAAATACGATTTCTACCGATTTTGCTTCTATGGGAGCTAACACTTTTAACATCAATCAATACGAAAATAAAGTCCGTAACCGAGGAGGGAACGAGCGAGAAGTAATCAATCCGATTATTTCGTATCCTGAAGCGGTTGCTTTCAAAAACAAATACAAATATCCGTTTACTGAAACTTCTTTATCTTTTACAGCAACGACAACTGCCGAAGTAAAATATTTAGGCGAAAAAACAGATCCAGAAATAACAATTGTTGGAGTTGATGAACATTTTATTACCAATTCTGGATTAGAGACAAGCCTAGGAAGAAGTTTTAATCAATTTGATATCGAGAACAATACCTATTCCTGCATTGTAGGTTCTGATTTTGAAAAAGGGCTGTTGAAAGATATAAATCCTATTGACAAAGTAATTTCTATTCGAGGCGCACGATTTAAAGTAATTGGCGTTCTGAAAGAAAAGGGATCAACATTTGGAAACAGTCAGGATCTACGTGTTCTAATTCCAATTCAGGTTGCGAGATCTTTATTCACAGCTCCAAACATCAATTATACAATTAGTGTAATGGTTTCTAAAAAAGAAGTATTAGACGAAGCCATAGATAATGCAACAAGTACCATGCGAAGAGTCCGAAAATTAAGCCCTGTGCGCGACAATAACTTTGGCGTGGTTCGAAGTGATGATTTAATTAACCGTATTCTCGGAATTACCAAATATCTAGGCTGGGCATCTTGGATCATCAGCATTATCACGATTTTAGGATCGTCTATTGCTTTAATGAATATTATGATTGTTTCAGTTACAGAACGTACTCGCGAAATTGGTGTTCGTAAAGCTTTAGGGGCAAAAAGATCAACTGTTGCTTTTCAGTTTTTTATCGAAACTTTATTGATCGGACAAATTGGAGGTTTGGTTGGAATTGTTTTGGGAATCTTACTTGGTTTTGCTATTGCAACAGCTATGAGTTTTGTTTTTGTGATTCCTTGGATGGCCATTTTTGCCGCTTTTGCAACTAGTTTTTGTGTTGCACTGGTTTCGGGTTTATATCCTGCCCTAAAAGCATCAAAATTGGATCCTATTGAGGCTTTGCGATATGAATAATTTTAGTTTTCAGTCTTAGCCACAGTTTTAGTTTGTTTTAAAACTTTGACTAAGACTGAAAACTTTAAACATTCCCTTTCAGCATGCGATCATTATCATAAATATCTTTTCGCAATTCAATGTTATAATAATTCATATTTTCTAATAAATCGGTCATTTCTTTTCCTAGATACTGATTGATTTCAAAATATAATTTTCCTTTTTCAAGAAGTGCTTTTTTGGCCAATGAAGCAATTTTTCTATAGAAAATCAAAGCGTCATTATCTTCAACAAAAAGAGCTAAATGCGGTTCGTAGTCCAAAACATTCTTCTTGATTTCTTCTTTTTCTAAATTTCGAACATAAGGCGGATTAGAAACAATGATATCAAACTGGCATCTTAATTCTTCTTCTTTTAAAATATCCAGCATCACAAAAGTCACATCAACATTATTCTTTACAGCATTTCTTTTGGCCGTTTCGATTGCTTTTTTAGAAACATCAATAGCAACAACTTCCGAATTCGGAAGGTTTTTTGCCAAAGAAATAGCAATACAGCCACTACCCGTTCCGATATCTAGTATTCTTATTTTTTTTGACTTTTCGGGACTCGCATTTTCGTTAATAATCCATTCGACCAATTCTTCTGTTTCTGGTCTTGGAATTAAAACATTTTCATTTACTTCAAAATCCAAACCGTAAAAATTGGTTTTCCCAAGCAAATACTGAATTGGAACTTCTTGCTTCAATTGCTTTAATAATTCATCCCAAATTATAAAATCGTTTCCTTCAAAAGTCAATTCGTGATTTAATGCCAGGTCAATCTGGCGAAGTTTGTGTTTCTCTTCGAGAATTAAATAAAAAAAACTCTCCGCTTCGTACGCATCGTAAAAAGGTGATAATTCTTTGATAAATTGAGTGCGGTACTGTTTAATTTTCATTTTATTTTTTGAACATTATGTCGCCAGCCAAAACTGATCTTTTCAATAAGTCTTCTTGAACTAAATTTGTTACAACAATTTACAATACTTTCAGCATCCAAACAGGACAAGAATTGTGTCCAGTACATCCTAATGGTTCATCCAAATATTCAAAACCAGATTTTCTGTACAGCTTCTGTGCAGCATGCATAAATGGCATTGTTTCGATATAACATTTTTCAAAACCAAAACTTTTTGCTTGTTCTAAACATTTCTCCATCAACTTGGCTCCAATTCCTAAACCGCGAGTTTTTGGCAAAAAATACATTTTCTGCAATTCACAGATTTTCGGATCTCCATTGTCTAAAGGCGCGATTCCTGCACATCCAATAACTTCACCCTCACTTTCCACCACAAAATACATTGATTTTACTTTGCTATACTCTTCAAACATTAAATCCAAATATGGATCTTCGTAAGCCGTTCCGACTTTTGGTATTTCCATTTCGTCGAAAACTGATCTAATTAAACTTGCAACTGACTGATTGTCTTCTTTTTCAATTGCTCGTATAAGCCAATTTACCATTTTTTTTATTCTAAGTCATTATAAATACAAAAGTAAATATACTTTTTCTATAGTTTCTTAACTTACTCATAAACTCAAAAATAATTACTTTTGCACTGTGAATATACATGAAAAATATATAAAACGCTGTATTGAACTGGCACAAAATGGGCTTGGAACAACTTATCCGAATCCAATGGTCGGAAGCGTAATCGTTTACGAAAACAAAATCATCGGTGAAGGCTGGCATAAAAAGGCTGGAGAGCCACATGCAGAGGTAAATGCAGTGCGATCTGTAAAAGATAAATCACTGTTGAAAAAAGCTACAATTTATGTAAGCTTGGAACCTTGTAGTCATTTTGGAAAAACACCTCCTTGTTGTGATTTGATCATCGAAAATCAAATTCCGAATGTGGTTGTCGGTACAGTTGATCCAAATGAAAAAGTGGCTGGAAAAGGTATTTTGAAATTAATTGAAGCCGGAGCCAATGTTACCGTTGGAGTTTTAGAAGATGAATGCAACGAACTGAACAAACGCTTTTTTACTTTTCATCAAAAAAAGAGGCCTTACATAATTCTAAAATGGGCAGAAAGTCAAGATGGATTTCTGGCTCCTGAAAAAGTCGATAATCAAGATCGAAAACCTATCTGGATTACCAATCAATATTCTAGACAATTGGTTCATAAATGGCGAACAGAAGAACAGGCTATTTTGGTTGGAACACAAACCGTAGTTGATGACAATCCGAAATTAAATGCCAGAGATTGGGATGGAAATAATCCCACAAGAGTTGTTATAGATCGAAATAACAGAATCGATCCAAATAGTTTTGTTTTTGATGACACTGTAAAAACTATTATTATTTCTAGTGAAAGTGAAGAATCATCAAAAGAAAACACACAATTTGAGACAATTGATTTCAACAGAAATATTGTGTCTCAGGTTTTACATGTTTTATATCAAAATCAAATCCAATCGGTAATTATTGAAGGGGGAAGACAGACGCTTCAATCTTTTATTGATGAAAATCTTTGGGATGAAGCTAGAATTTTTATTGGAAAAACGAATTTTCTAAATGGAACAAAAGCGCCAATTATTACAAGAAAAAACGCCACTAAGACTAACATATTAAGCGACGAACTAATACAAATTAGAAATTATGATTGATGCTATAATTTTTGACTTTGGAGACATTTTTATCAATTTAGATAAACCTGCCACAATTTCTGGTTTACAAAAATTAGGAATGAAGGAATGGAATAATGAATTGGATCAATTAAATCTTTCATTTGAAACGGGATCTATTTCTCCAGAAGATTTTATTGGAGGTTTTCAAAAACAACTGCCAAATGCTTCTAAAGAAGATATTTTGAAAGCTTGGAATGCTGTTTTGGCAGATTTCCCTTTTTATCGTTTGGAATTTCTTCAGGAGTTATCAAAAAAATATCGCTTGTTTTTGTTAAGCAATACCGATTCTATACATATTAATACATTTGAAGAAAAAAGTGGCATTTCTTTTTACAAAGATTTTTATGCTTGTTTTGAAAAAGTATATTTTTCGTTTGATATAGGAATGAGAAAACCAGATCCAAAAATCTATCAATTTGTATTAGATCAAAATAATCTAGTTGCAGAAAACACTTTGTTTGTTGATGATAAAACAGAAAACACAGACAGTGCCGAAACTTTAGGAATTAAAGTATGGAATCTTCAAGTTGGCAAAGAAGATGTTGTAGATTTATTTAGCAAAGGATTATTATAAAAAAAATATTTTAGCCACAGATTATACTGATTAAAAGGATTCAAAAGTATGTTGCCACAAATTACACAAATTTCCACTAATTGAATTGGCTTAAAAATTAAAACTGAAATTCGTGGAAATCTGTGTAATTCGTGGCAAAAAAATTAAAAGCTTAGCATTTGGAAATTAACGATACTTACCAAACTATTGCATCTGCATCTGAAGAAATACTGTTTAAAGAAAAAGGCAGTAAATTTTTTGGCTATGCATTTCCGATAGATCATGAAGACGAAGTAAAACCGATTATTGAAGATCTTAAAAAACAGCATCTGCATGCGGTACATTATTGCTATGCCTACCAATTGGGTGTTGGAAATAAAATTTCGTATCGCGCCAATGATGATGGCGAACCCAGCAATACGGCTGGAGCGCCAATCTACGGACAGATACAATCTTTTGGAGTAACAAACGTTCTTGTTGTGGTGGTTCGAATTTTTGGAGGAGTAAAATTAGGCGTTGGCGGTTTAATTTCCGCATATCGAACAACTGCGCAGCAGACTTTGGAAATTTGTGAAATTGTTGAAAAGACAATCGATGTCGAATTTTTAATTTCTTTTGATTATAAAAACATGAATAAAGTGATGCGTGTTATCAAAGAAAAGAAATTAGAAATCGTATCTCAGGAAATGGAAATGGATGAAATTTCTGGATTGCCAATTGGCAAAATTGTGACAAAAACGCGTAAAAAAAATGCCGAAACAGTGTTCAGCATTTTTGATTTAATGTTCGAAATCGATATTAAATTAGTATAATTTAACATCAAAATCCTATTCGTTTTAACAATTATTCTAGGGATTTAAATATTTCCAAAATGTACTCTGGAGGAGCTGTTGGACGACCCGTTTTTAACGCAACAAATACTAAAATAAACGTCGCAGTTGTTAATAACTCATTTGCCTCATTGTAGATTGCGCAGTCAAATTCGATCTTCACCGAAGAGTGGCTTTTAAAAGTGGTATGAATTGTCAAAAGTTCATCGTATCTAGCCGATTTTTTGTAATTGATATTCATATTGACAATTGGAAGCCCAATACCGCTTTCTTCCATGCTTTTATACGAAACCCCTTTATTTCTAAGCCATTCCACGCGTCCTATCTCAAAATAAGGCACATAATTTCCGTGATAAACGACTCCCATTTGGTCAGTTTCTGAGTAACGAACTCGCACTTGAGTCTGATGATTTTTCATTTATAAAATATTAAAAAAATTCGAATTTAAAAAGCCTCATTACAACTTTTTTTTATAAAATTAGATGCCGAAATATTTTTTTTTACAGAAATTTGTTCACATATTTGTTATCCCGAAATACGGAATAAAATTGCTCCTCTTTTATTAGGAGAATCTTTATAACAATAATAAAAATTTATCTGAATCTATGACTAAAACTGCTCAATCGGTATGGGAAAACTGTTTGTCCTTTATAAAGGATAATATTCAAGACCAAGCATATAAAACTTGGTTCGAACCAATCAAATCAGTTGAGCTAACCGATAACGCATTATACATTCAGGTTCCAAGTAAATTTTTCTACGAATGGCTCGAAGAGCATTACGTAAAATTATTGAAAGTTGCGCTTACCAAAGAACTGGGAAAAAACGCAAAGTTACTCTATAAAATTAAAATGGAGAACACTTATGGCAATAAACAGCCGTTTACCGAGCAGCTGCCAAGTGCCAATAGAGTGCCAATGAAACCGCAAGAGGTTGATGCTCCGTTTAAAAACTTAAATCCTGAACTTAAAAATCCTTTTGTAATTCCTGGAATCAGAAATTTAAAAATTGAGTCTCAGTTAAATCCGAACTATAGTTTTGACAATTTCTTAGAAGGAGATTCAAATAGATTAGCTCGTTCTGCTGGTATGGCAGTTGCCAACAAACCAGGAGGAACTTCATTTAATCCGTTATTGATTTTTGGAGGAGTTGGTTTAGGAAAAACACACTTAGCGCATGCGATAGGTGTAGAAGTAAAAGATAAATATCCAGAAAAGACCGTTTTATATATTTCTGCTGAGATTTTTACACAGCAATACATTGATTCTGTTAAAAAGAATAATCGTAATGATTTCATTCACTTTTATCAGTTAATCGATGTTTTGATTATTGATGACGTTCAGTTTTTATCTGGAAAATCAGGAACGCAAGATGTATTCTTTCATATTTTCAACTATTTACACCAAAACGGAAAACAAGTAATCTTAACTTCAGACAAAGCTCCTGTTGATATGCAGGACATCGAACAAAGATTATTGTCACGTTTTAAATGGGGATTATCTGCAGAATTACATCAGCCTGACTACGAAACTCGTATCTCAATCTTAAAAAACATTTTATACCGTGATGGTGTAGAAATGCCAGAAGATATTCTAGAATATGTTGCAAGAAACATCAAATCAAATGTTAGAGAACTTGAAGGTGCTATTATTTCGCTAATCGCTCAGTCTTCTTTCAACAAAAAAGAAGTTACAATTGAGCTAGCGAAAAGCGTTGTAGAGAAATTTGTTAAAAACGTAAAGAGAGAAATCTCTATCGATTATATCCAAAAAATTGTTTCAGACTATTTCCAATTGGATATAGAAACACTTCAATCTAAAACCCGAAAGAGGCATGTTGTACAAGCAAGACAACTAGCGATGTTCTTTGCTAAAAAATTCACTAAAGCTTCTTTAGCTAATATTGGTTCACAAATTGGAGACCGCGACCACGCAACTGTTCTTCATGCTTGTAAAACAGTCGACAACTTAGTTTCTACAGACAAACAATTTAAAAAGTTTGTTGAAGACATCAATAAAAAACTAACGCTTTAATACGCGCCATGCCTGTAAAAATCTTAATGGTTTGTTTAGGGAATATTTGCAGATCTCCTTTAGCAGAAGGAATTTTAGCTTCTAAATTACCTCAAGATAGATTTTTAGTTGATTCTGCAGGAACAGGATCATGGCATGTTGGACATTGCCCTGACAAACGCTCAATTGAAGTTGCTAAAAAATACGGAATCAACATCGGTGCACAAAAAGGCAGACAAATAAAAGTCTCTGATTTTGATGAATTCGATTATGTTTATGTAATGGATAATTCAAATTTTCGTGATGTTGTTCATTTAGCCAAAACTCCAGAACATAAAAATAAGGTCCGTTTGATTTTAAACGATTTATTCCCAGATGAAAATGTTGATGTTCCAGATCCATATTATGGTTCAACAAATGGTTTTGAAAACGTATACAAAATGCTGGACGAAGTAACAGATCTTATTGCAGATCAATTACTTAAAAAACACTCCTAATTCGATTCAATTATTTCTAAAAAAGAGATAATTGAATTTTTTAATTTTAAACAAAAGCACATGAAATCTTTCGGAAAATTATATCTAATTCCAACAACTATGGGCGAAAGCGATCCGATGGATGTTTTACCACAAACTGTTAGAAGAACGATAGAAGTTATCGACCATTATATTGTTGAAAACGACAAAACTGCCAGAAAATCTATAAAAGCTGTTTATCCTGAAAAAAAACAATCTGAACTGGTTCTTTTTACGTTAAACAAAAGAACAGAAACCAGCGAGTATAATGATTTTATTAAACCTTTATTAGAAGGAACAAATATGGGATTAATGAGCGAAGCTGGCTGTCCTGGAGTTGCCGATCCTGGTGCTGCAATTGTAAAACTAGCTCACGAAAAAGGAATTCAGGTTGTACCTTTAGTTGGTCCTTCTTCTATCCTATTGGCTATGATGGCTTCTGGAATGAACGGTCAAAGCTTTACTTTCAACGGATATTTACCAATTGATAAAGACGAGAAAAAATCGGCAATTCGTCATTTTGAGAAATTATCTTATGATAAAAACCAATCGCAACTATTTATTGAAACTCCATACAGAAACAACAAACTGATTGAAGATCTTTTGCAGATTTTAAGTCCTGCAACTCATCTTTGTATTGCAGCAGATATTACTTTACCAACAGAATTTATTAAAACAATGAAAGTTTCTGATTGGAAAAAATTAAAAATCGACATTGATAAACGCCCTGCTATTTTTATTATTCATAAAATGTAATTAATCTAGGAGAATGAAAAAGACTTTAATTCTAATTTTGATTTTGATTGGTTTCATACAATGCAATTTTCTCACAGAAACTAAAGCTTCAAAAGAAGAAAAAACAGAACAGAATATTGCTAAAGATAATAACTTTGAGGAATCTATCTCAGAAGCAAATAAATCTATTAGTGATAATGAGGTTCAAATAAAAGAAGACACCACAATATATGCTATTGACTCAATTGATGTAAAACCTGATTTTGAAGGGGGAATACAGAAATTTCAAAAATACATCAAAAATAATTTCTTCTATCCCGAAGAAGAGGATCATGTGAAAGGTATGGTTGAAGTGAATTTTGTAGTTGAAAAAGACGGAAATCTTAGCAATATAAAAGTTATTAAAGATATTGGGCACGGCACAGGAAACGAAGCAATTCGCGTTCTAAAAAAAGCTCCTAAATGGATTCCAGCAACCAATAATCATAGAATTGTGAGAACTCTTTACTATTTATCGATACCTGTAGATAATCATCAGGAACAAAACCTTTAATTTCTATTTGGACTGCAAGTTTTTCCTTAATCAAACTTTATCATGAGCAAACTCCCAAACGTAACCACAAGCATTTTTACGGTAATGTCAAAAATGGCAGCCGAATACAATGCAATAAACCTATCTCAGGGATTTCCAAATTTTCCTGTTGACGAAAGATTGACTGATATTGTTACCAGATTAGCAAAAGAAAACGTTCATCAATATACACCAATGGCAGGTTATCCTCCATTGATGAATAAAATTGTGAAGTTAACTCAGAGTTCTTACAATAGAACAATCAATCCAGAAACAGAACTTTTGGTTACCGCTGGAGCAACTCAAGGAATTTTCACCACAATTTTGGCTTTAGTAAAAGAAAATGACGAAGTAGTTATTCTCGATCCGAGTTATGATTCATATGAATCTCCTGTTTTGCTTTGCAAAGCCAAACCAGTTCGAGTGGCACTAAATGACGATTATACGCCAAATTGGGAAAGAATTGAAAAAGCTTGTTCTGCCAAAACCAGAATGATGATTATCAATAATCCTCATAATCCGACGGGGAAAATTTTAACTGAAAATGATTTCATTCAGTTAAAAAATCTTCTTGAAAAATATCCAGACATTATCATTTTATCCGATGAAGTTTACGAATATATTACTTTCGAAGAAAAACATATTTCGGCACACACTAAAGATTTCCTTTTAGATCGTTGCGTGATGGTTTCTTCTTTCGGGAAATCATTTCATATAACAGGTTGGAAAATTGGCTATACCATTGCTCCAGAACATTTAATGAAAGAAATCAAAAAAGTGCATCAGTTTTTGGTTTTCAGCGTAAACAGCATTTCTCAATTTGCAATCAGCGAATATTTAGATGTTGTTGATGTTAATCTTCTTGGGAAATTCTATCAGGAAAAAAGAGATTACTTTCAAAAACTACTTCAAAATAGTCGTTTTGAATTGAAACCTTGTGAAGGAACATATTTTCAAGTCGCTTCTTATGCTTATATTTCAAATGATGACGATGTTACTTTCTGTAAAAATCTGATTATCGATCATGGCGTGGCGGCAATTCCAATTTCAACTTTTTACTCCGATCATAAAGATCAGAAATTAATTCGCTTTTGTTTCGCTAAAGACGACTTCACACTTGAATCTGCAGCAAAAAAATTATGTGATATATAAAATTTATTGAAATTTTATAACATTATTATGCATGCATCCTATTTTATTTAACTATTATTGTAAAAAAAAAAGAAAAGTATGAGCTACACAGATAAAATGTTACGTGATGATGCTTTAAAAGGCAAAGTCATTGTCGTTACAGGCGGCGGAAGCGGTTTAGGTAAAGCCATGACCAAATATTTTCTTGAATTAGGAGCTCAAGTAGCGATAACTTCTAGAGATTTAGAGAAGTTAAAAACTACAGCTGCCGAACTGGAAAGTCAGACTGGAGGTAAATGTCTTCCTCTTCAATGTGATGTTCGCCATTACGAAGAAGTAGAAAACATGCTTCAAGAAACTTTAAAAGTTTTCGGAAAAGTAGATGTTCTTTTAAATAATGCAGCAGGAAATTTCATTTCTCCAACAGAAAGATTATCGGCAAATGCATTTGACACTGTGATAGATATTGTACTTAAAGGTTCTAAAAACTGTACGCTTGCTTTTGGAAAACACTGGATTGACACAAAGCAAACTTCGGCAACGATTTTAAATATAGTGACCACTTACGCTTGGACAGGATCTGCTTATGTTGTTCCTAGTGCTACGGCAAAAGCAGGAGTTTTGGCAATGACAAGAAGTCTTGCTGTAGAATGGGCTAAATACGGAATTCGTTCTAACGCCATTGCTCCAGGACCTTTTCCAACAAAAGGAGCTTGGGACAGATTATTACCAGGAGATCTTTCAGAGAAATTTGACATGGCGAAAAAAGTGCCATTAAAAAGAGTTGGAGATCACCAAGAATTAGCAAATTTAGCAGCTTACTTAGTTTCCGATTTCTCTTCATATATTAATGGAGATGTGATTACAATTGATGGAGGCGAATGGCTAAAAGGTGCTGGACAGTTTAACTTATTAGAAGCAATTCCAGAAGAACTTTGGGATCAGCTTGAAATGATGATTAAAGCAAAAAAGAATAAATAATTACAAGTGCTTACTAAATTCAGAATATTTTTTTAAACTATACTGATTGCACGAAATCCCGAAGGTTTACTTTCGGGATTTTTTTTATGTTTTTCACCATATAAGTAATATAAGTTCAGTTAAGAAGCATTTTGTTTAAATATCTGTTTACTTAAATTTACTTATGTTACTTATATGGTTAAATTATTTTAAATGTTTAAAAATTCACATTAATTATTAATTTTGTCAAACAAATATCAAACAAAAATTTTATGCTCATTATCGGACTTGCAGGAGGAACAGGAAGTGGAAAAACTACAGTAGTACACCAAATTATGAATGAATTACCAGACACAGAAGTTGGAGTAATTTCTCAGGATTCGTATTATAAACAAACCGATAATTTATCTTTTGACGAAAGAGCATTAATTAATTTTGACCACCCACGTGCGATCGATTTTGAATTATTGGTAAAACACCTAAAAGCTTTAAAAGCGGGAGAAACAATCGATCAGCCTGTTTATTCTTTTATCCAACACAATAGAACAGACGATACTGTTTCGACTCATCCAAGAAAAGTGATGATTGTTGAAGGAATTTTAATTTTGACTAATCCTGAACTACGCGATATGTTCGACATTAAAATCTTTGTTCACGCAGATTCTGACGAAAGATTAATTCGTCGTTTGAAAAGAGATATTTCAGAACGCGGACGCGATATTGATGAAGTTTTAAACCGTTATCAAACGACTTTAAAGCCTATGCATGAGCAATTTATTGAACCTTCTAAGGCTTTTGCAGACATTATCATCCCGAATGACAAATACAATACGGTAGCAATTGATGTCGTTCGTGCTGTAATTAATCAGAGAATTTCATAATTTTTATCGTAAATTTAAACCATAAAATTATATGCAGCCCGGCCAAGGTCGGGTTTGCTCTCTAACAGGTCTAAAAAAAACAATTCAAAAGAAATTATCTTATATGAAATTCAAGAATCCATATAAAGACAAAAAGTGGTTTAAATATCTAGGCAATAAATATGTCTGGGTTTTACTGTTTTTTATTGTTTGGATGTTATTTTTAGACAATTACTCTTATTTTGATCATCGTTTCTTAGATGAACAAATACACGAGCTTGAGGATAATAAAAAATATTATCAAGAAGAAATCAAAAAAGATCAGGAACAAATCAAACAGCTCAAAAATCCTGAACAAATTGAGAAATACGCTCGCGAAAAGTATTTCATGAAAAAAGACAGCGAAGATATTTATATCATACAATTTGAAGGAGATACCATTCAAGACAAAGAATAATCAAACAAAATACAATGGCCACTAACCTATTCGACGATTTTAATCCGATTTCATCCAAACAATGGAAACAAAAAATTCAGTTTGAATTGGACGGAGCTGATTACAATCAAACTGTTATTTGGAATTCGCCAGAAGATATTCAGGTAAAACCTTTTTATCACTGTGACGAATTTACAAAAGCTGCAAATGTAAATACGCAAGCCTCAGATTTTAAAATCTGCCAAAATATCTTTGTTTTCGATGTAGAAAAATCTATCGAACGTGCTTTAAACACTTTAGAAAGAGGTGCAGAAAGTCTTCGATTTACAATTGAAAACGATAAAATTGACGTTGAAAAACTATTGGAAAATCTTCCTTTAGAAAACAGAACGGTTTATTTTCATTTCAGTTTTATTTCAATCGATTTCGTTAAAAAATTAGATACTATTTCAATACAGAAAAAAGCTAATTTTTATTGCAATTTTGATCCAATCGGACAATTGGCAAGAGAAGGAAATTGGTTTACTACTTCTGAAAAAAATAATTTTGAAACTTTAGATTTACTTTTAAAAAATACAACCCATTTAAATCTGCTTAGTGTAGATTTGGGATTGTATCAAAATTCAGGTGCCAATATCACACAGCAAATTGCTTACAGCTTAGCACACGCAAACGAATATTTAAATCGTTTCTCTGATAAAGCAAAATCAATTGTTTTTCAGGTTTCTGTTGGAACAAATTATTTTTTTGAAATAGCTAAACTTCGTGCGCTTCGAATGCTTTTCGATTTAATTGCTGCAGAATACGATTCAAAAATCGAATGTCATATACTGGCAACGCCAACAAAACGTAATAAAACAATTTACGATTATAATGTAAATATGCTTCGTACCACAACTGAATGTATGTCGGCAATTTTAGGTGGCGCAGATGCAATTGCCAATCTTCCTTACGATGCTCTATATCATAAAGACAACGAATTTGGAGATCGAATTTCTAGAAATCAACTTTTGATTTTAAAGCACGAAAGTTATTTTGATAAAGTAGATAATCCAGCTGACGGAAGTTATTATATTGAAAGCTTAACGATGCAATTGGCAGAAAAAAGTTTGAATTTATTTAAAGAAATCGAAGCCAATGGAGGTTTTCTAAAACTTCTAAATGAAGGCACAATCAAAAAGAAAATTCAGGAAAGTGCCAATAAAGAACAGGAATTATTCGATTCTAAAAAAGAAATTCTTTTAGGAACAAATAAATATCCAAACAAAGAAGACAGAATGAAACATGATTTAGAATTGTTTCCTTTTGTAAAAATCAAACCAAGAAAAACATTAATTACACCCATTATCGAAAAAAGATTGGCTGAGAAAATGGAGCAAGAACGATTAGAACTGGAATAATCTCTTAAAAGTAATTAATTAAAAATTCAAAAAAGTGTCTCAATGATTAGAAAAGACCTTAAAAATATAAAGTTAGACGTTAAAAGTCAGAAGTTAGAAGTTGATTCTGCTGAAAACTTTACGACCGCTGAAGGAATTGAAATCAAAAGAAATTATTCGGAGAAAGATATCGAAGATTTAGAATTTCTTGATTTCGGAGCTGGTTTTGCACCAAACTTACGTGGGCCATATGCAACAATGTATGTGAGACGCCCTTGGACCATTCGCCAGTATGCAGGATTTTCTACGGCAGAAGAAAGCAACGCTTTTTATAGAAAAAATTTAGCTGCAGGACAAAAGGGACTTTCCATTGCTTTTGACTTGCCAACGCATCGCGGTTACGATTCAGATCACGAAAGAGTCGTTGGTGATGTTGGAAAAGCAGGTGTTGCAATCGATTCTGTTGAAGACATGAAAGTGCTCTTCGATCAGATTCCGTTAGATGAAATGTCTGTTTCCATGACCATGAACGGAGCTGTTTTACCGATTATGGCTTTTTACATTGTTGCTGCCGAAGAACAAGGCGTTAGCCCCGAAAAACTGGCAGGAACAATCCAAAACGATATTTTGAAAGAGTTTATGGTTAGAAATACTTATATCTATCCTCCCACTCCTTCGATGAAAATTATTGCTGATATATTTGAATTTACGAGCAAAAAAATGCCAAAATTCAATTCTATTTCCATTTCTGGCTATCATATGCAGGAAGCTGGAGCAACAGCTGATATTGAATTAGCTTATACTTTGGCCGATGGTTTAGAATACATCAGAACGGGATTATCAACAGGAATGACGATTGATGAATTTGCGCCAAGATTATCTTTCTTTTGGGCAATCGGAATGAATCATTTTATGGAAATTGCTAAAATGAGAGCTGGCCGAATGATTTGGGCGAAATTATTACAGCAGTTCAATCCAAAAAGCGACAAATCCCTAGCATTAAGAACACACTGCCAAACCAGCGGATGGAGTTTAACAGAACAAGATCCGTTTAATAATGTGGCAAGAACTTGTATCGAAGCTGCTGCTGCCGTTTTTGGAGGAACACAATCTTTGCATACCAATGCCTTAGATGAAGCAATTGCACTTCCAACGGATTTCTCGGCAAGAATTGCTCGAAATACGCAAATCTTTCTTCAAGAAGAAACCAAAATTACCAAAACCGTAGATCCTTGGGCTGGAAGTTATTATGTTGAAAGTTTAACCAATGACATTGCTGAGAAAACTTGGAAATTAATTGAAGAAGTAGAAGAACTTGGCGGAATGACCAAAGCAATTGAAGCTGGAATTCCAAAACTTCGAATTGAAGAAGCTGCGGCAAGAAAACAAGCAAGAATTGACAGCGGGCAAGACATTATTGTTGGCGTAAATAAATATCGTTTAGAAAAGGAAGATCCTTTGGATATTCTCGATGTAGACAATCAATTGGTTCGTAAACAGCAAGTCGAGCGTCTTGAAGAAATAAAACGAACCAGAGATTCTGAAAAAGTAAATAAGTCACTAGAAAAATTAATCCATTGTGCACAAACAGGAGAAGGAAACTTATTAGAAAATGCAATTGAAGCCGCTAGAAACAGAGCAACATTAGGCGAAATCAGTAATGCATTGGAAACTGTTTTTGGCCGTTTTAAAGCACAAATTAAATCTTTTAGCGGAGTGTATAGTGCAGCAATAAAAAATGACGAGAATTTTGAACGAGCAAAACAACTAGCTGATGTTTTTGCCAAACAAGAAGGAAGACGTCCTAGAATTATGATTGCAAAAATGGGACAAGACGGTCATGATCGTGGTGCAAAAGTGGTTGCAACAGGTTATGCCGATGTTGGTTTTGATGTTGATATAGGTCCGTTATTTCAAACTCCTGCAGAAGCTGCAAAACAAGCTGTCGAAAATGATGTTCACATCTTGGGAGTTTCATCACTTGCTGCTGGACACAAAACTTTGGTTCCGCAAGTTATAGAAGAATTAAAAAAATATGGACGAGAAGACATTATGGTAATTGTGGGTGGTGTAATTCCGTCTCAGGACTATCAATTCTTATTTGATGCGGGTGCATCGGCCGTTTTTGGACCTGGAACTAAAATAAGTGAAGCGGCTATAAAAATCTTAGAAGCTTTAATAGATTAAAAAGAAAATCCCTTTTTACAAGGGATTTTTCTTTTTTCATTTAGTCGTTTACTGTTGCGTTACTGTCAGCTTCTATAAAAGAAAGATCGTAACCTGCAAAATCTCTCATGTAGCTTTTCAAAGAAGTTCCGAAAGCATCTCTAAAATGTCTGCTTCCTTTATTTTTGAAAAAATTCTTTACAGAACCTGCACCACCTAAATGCGCTGCAGCTAAAATTCCAGATTCGGTAATTTCAATACCACTAACGATTTTACCTTCGTACTTTTCGATTTCGTTACGTAAAATCCATTTATTTTTCGCTAGCAAAGCCATAAAAGCTTTTTCTTGTAGAGCAGGATCTTTTAAAAATGCTTTATTATCATTAATTCCGATTGCTCTTAAAGCTTTAGAACCAAATTGATATTTGCCCATATAACCAAGGGTGTTTACTAATCTGTACTGCCCTTGTGATTCTTTAAAAGCGACTGCTTCTTTAAATCCTATTAGACGATTTCCTGTGAATGGGACATTTGCGATTTTTGGATAATCATCTTTTTCTTTTGATGGAAAAATGTATTCTGATCCATCTGTTTTTTCAATTAAAAACCAAGGTTTGGTTTCGTTGTTAGAGGGAATAAATCCCAAACTTAAAAATGTAATAATAACGACTAAACTCGCATAAAAATACCATTTCTTTATCATAAATTGTTTTTCTTCAAGACGCTGTCACCCTCTTGAAATTTCTACGGTGCAAAGATAAGTTATTTTAAAAATATGCTTAAAATCAATAGTTTAGCATTTTTTACGTAAAACCGGAAATTGCTTTCATCCCAGTTATAGTAATGGATTCCGAGAGATTTTAGTTCACGTTTTTTAACTTTAAAAACCAAAAATAAAGACCAAAAAAAATCGCATTTTATATAAATTTTAAGCAAATTTTATCAAAAAGAAAGAATTTTCTTATGCATAAATCATGATTTTTTATGCAACTCTTGAAAACCAGTTTTTGAATTTTATAAAAATCAACATTAATAAATGTTTATTTTTTTATTACTTCAATCTAAAAAATATCGAAAATAGCAATTTCACAATTTTTCGATTTAAAAATCATTTTGCATTATAAAGAAATAAAAAAACCGAAGTAGAATTTACTTCGGTCTTCAATATTTAAAAAGATAATAGAATTATCTCGTTACTCCTTGACTTGCGATCCAATCTGAATATTTTTTTGCATTTACATTGTGTTCTGCCAATGTTGCCGCAAACTCGTGATATCCGAAACGATCGACACTTGCACAGAAATAAATATAATCGTTCTTCTCTGGGTTTAAAACTGCTTCTAATGCTGTAATATCAGGCATTGCAATTGGTCCAGGAGGAAGTCCTTTATTTACATAAGTATTATATGGAGACCTCATTACCAAATCATTATAAAAAACTCTTTTTATAACTTGATCAAAATCGTTATCTCTTAATTTTAAAGCATAAATAACTGTCGGATCTGCTTGCAATGGCATTTCTAAACGTAAACGGTTTAAATAAACTCCTGCAATACGCGGTCTTTCATCTTTTTTAACTGATTCTTTGTGTACAATAGAAGCTAAAATTGTTGCTTGAACTGGAGTTAATCCTTGTGCTTTTGCTTTAGCAATTCTGTCCGCTGTCCAGAAATTATGATATTCCTTAATCATTTTATCACGGAATTTTTCTGCTGAAGTATTCCAATAAATTTCATAAGTGTTAGGAATAAACATTGCAAAAACGTTTTCTTCATTAAATCCGTTTGCAGCTAAGAAAGTCGAATCTTTAATCGCTTTCAATAAAGATAAACTATCTGCTTCGATTTCTTTTCCGATTCTTCCAGCAAAATTCTCTAAACGCTCTTGATTATTAAAAACCAACTTAACTGGAACATTAGAGCGCATTGCGCGCACTAAGTCAATATTGTTCATGTCTTTCTTTAAAAGAAAACGACCTGATTTTACATTTTCAGGATAATCTCTTTTTTCGGCAACCATTTCAAAGTTGTCAAAATTCTTGATGTAAGGCGCTAAAATCTTTTTTACATCAGCATAATTAGCGTCTGTCGGCACATAAACGTATACCTCTTTTTCTTCAAATTTAGTATTAGAACTAAATATTTTACTGATTAATATAAAACCATAAATCAATAAAACTGAAATTATGGCTACGGCACTTATTGTGATTATTTTTTTTAGACTCAAAGCTTAAAATTTAAATTTGTTTGTTAATTAGCTGAAAAATTGCTTCATCATGATAGTGATTATGATACAAAATCCAGTCTTTTTTTATTCCGATTTTCTTAAAACCAAATTTAGTAAAAAGTGCAATACTCGCTACATTTTGTACGCCAATATTTGCATATAATTGATGGAGATTTAAATTAGTAAAAGAATAATTTATTAAAAGCTCTAAAGCCTCAGAACCAATATTTTTACCCTGATTTTCTTCTTTCTGAATAACAATGCCAATCCCTGCCCTATTATTTCTAGGATCAAATTCAAACAAATCAATTAACCCAATTGCAGGAAAATCTTCATCTTGACAAATAGCCAAACGAAGTTGTTTTGCCTCGTAAATATCTTGATGGGCATTTTCTAAATATTGTTTAATCAAAAAACGGCTGTAAGGAGTCTGCGTATTACTAACTTCCCAGATATTCTCATCATTTTCTATAGAATAGATGAACTCCAAATCTTGAGGTTCAAGAGCTCGCAAATAAATCGAATCGCCTTTTAATGTTATCATTTTACAATTTTAGATTTTTGATAGCAGATTTTAGACTATCAATTGGAATTTGGAATTTGGAATTTAAAAAATTTGAGATTTATAAATTAAATCTCGATTGTTCCTTTAAAAACGAATTTTGCTGGTCCGGTCAAGAAAACATTGGTATAACCATCATTATCTTTATCAAAAGAAACTACCAGTTTTCCTCCTTCAACATTTAAGTTTATCGAAGTTTTATCTGTTTCTCCAATTGCATTCATCGCAATCGCAACTGCTGTCGCTCCAGTTCCGCACGCAAGAGTTTCATCTTCAACACCTCTTTCGTAGGTTCTTAAAGAAAAAGTGTCGTTGTCTACTTTTTTAACAAAATTGACATTGCTTCCTTTCTCGCCATACAATTCACCATAACGAATTGCGGCTCCATTTTCTTTTACATTATAATGCTCCAAATCATCAACAATTTGAACATGATGCGGAGAACCAGTATTTAGGAAAGTATAAGAATCTTTTTTCTGAATTTCGTTTACATCAATCATTTGTAAAGAAACAATTGAGTCGGCATTTACAGAAGCGTGATGTAATCCATCTGTTGCGATAAAAGTAGTTTTGTCATCAATTACTCCCAATTGGTTAGCAAAAGCAACAAGACAACGACCGCCGTTTCCGCACATTGAACTTTGATTTCCATCAGAATTATAGTAAACCATTCTGAAGTCAGTTTCAGAATCATTTTCAAGTAAAATTAACCCGTCTGCTCCAATTCCGAAACGTCTGTCGCACAGACGCTCAATAAGTTTTACATCCTCTTTTGGAAAGAAATTTGTGCGGTTGTCAATCATTACAAAATCGTTTCCAGTACCTTGATATTTATAAAATTCTATTTGCATTTTTTAGTTGTTAGAAATACAAAAGTACGAACTATTAATTAATGAAATGTTAATCATTGTTAAAGAGAGTTAAACCATTTTTACAAATAATTTTTTGAAGTATTTTTACGTTAAATATTAAAAACATAAATTTCTAATAACTTAAATTATAAATTCTAACATGAAAAGATTTTCAGCCTTATTTTTAGTGTCATTATTAAGTGGTGCTATTACTCTTGGTGCTTACAAGTTATTATTTGAAAGCAACAATTCTTTTTTTGGAAAAGGAAATTCTGTTGTAACTCTTGCCCCTAACTCTTATGGAAAAAATGTTGGATTAGGTGCTGAAACATTAGATTTTACCGAAGCCGCAGACAAAACTGTTCATACCGTTGTTCACGTAAAAAATGTTTCTAGAAGAACTGTAAGCAATCCGATGCTTGAATTTTTCTACGGATATGGCGGACAACAGCAGCAAGAACAAGTAGGAACTGGTTCTGGTGTAATTATTTCTGAAGACGGATACATTGTTACTAATAATCACGTAATTAAAGACGCTACAGAAATAGAAATTACTTTAAACAATAAAAAATCATACAAAGCGAAGTTAATTGGTACTGATTCTAAAATGGATATCGCCCTTTTGAAAATCAATGCTGATGAAAAACTTCCTTATACTGCTTTTGCAAATTCAGATAACGTAAAAGTTGGTGAATGGGTACTGGCAGTTGGGAATCCTTATAACTTGACTTCTACTGTAACTGCAGGAATTGTTTCAGCGAAAGCGAGAAATTTAGATCAAAGCGGAATCCAATCTTTCATACAAACTGATGCTGCGGTAAACCCAGGTAATAGTGGTGGAGCGTTAGTGAATGCAAGAGGCGAATTAATTGGAATTAATACAATGATTTCTTCTATGACCGGTTCTTATGTTGGATATTCTTTTGCTGTCCCTTCTAATATTGCCAGAAAAATTATTGAAGATATTATGGAATATGGAAATGTTCAAAGAGGTATTCTTGGAGTTGAAGGAGGAGAATTGAATGCAACAGCTTCTAAAGAATTAGGAGTAACAGAAACTCAAGGATTCTACATTAATAGAGTTTCTAAAAATTCTGGTGCAGAAAAAGCTGGTTTAACTAAAGGTGATATCATTGTAAAATTGGATGATCAAAACATTGCAACTTATGCTGATTTATCTGGCTACATCAATACAAAACGTCCAAACGATGTTGTAAAAGTAACTTATATTAAAGAAGGAAAAACCAAAACGGTTCCTGTAACTTTAAGTAAAAATGAGTTTTACAGCGCCGAATTTAAAGGAATTGAATTAGAAAATATCGATGCTGCTGATAAGAAAAAATTCAGAATAGATTACGGTGTTAAAATTAAAAACATTAGCAATGAGAATTTAATGCAATATCAAAACGAATTACTAGGAAATATTATCCTAAGTATTGATAATGTAAAAGCAACAAACGTTGAAACGGTTTCAAAACTTTTAAGTAAAAAAGACGAAGGCCAAAGCGTACGAATTGAAATGATCAACAGAAACGGAGAGATTTTCAGAATTATAATTTAAGTCGCAGTTTTCGGTCACAGTTTTCAATTACTAAAACTGAAAACTGTGCCTGTGACTGAAAACTTCAAAAAAAGCCATCTTAATAAATCAAGGTGGCTTTTTTATTTTCAAAAATAAATGCTAAAATAGTTTACGAAATCGATTGAAATAGATACTTTTGCGCCAAATTTTAAAATAGTGAGCATTTTATTTTTTCAATTATGAGTAACAAATCATTATACCAAAAAGAGGTAACATTACAAGTCGACCGAAGAAAAGCTGGAGTCGAATTAATCAAAGTCATAAGCGATTTATGGTATGACAAGTCTATCGAAATGGTTTTATTCAAGAATCAGTTATTGGATAAAAACGTTAGCGATATTATAAATCTTCATCAATATGCAGGGGAATTCGTGGGCAAACCAATCAGTATTTTTGATTCGGTTGAAATCGCAAAAGTAGTTTTATCTTTAGATCTTCCGCCAGCAAAAATAGATCTTGGAAAACTAACCTATGAATATCGTTTAGAAGACGAGAAATATCCCGATGCAAGATATTTTGTTATCGAAAAATTGAAAAAAGCAAAATCTTCAAAAGAAATCAAACCAAAAGATATTGTTTTGTATGGCTTTGGAAGAATTGGACGATTATTGGCGAGAGAACTAATGTCTAAAACTGGAAAAGGAGATCAATTGCGCCTGAGAGCAATTGTAACTCGTGATAAAAATGATGCAACAAGCTTAGAGAAACGAGCTTCTCTATTGCGATATGATTCAATTCACGGAGATTTCCAAGGATCTGTAATAGCAGACGCTAAAAATAATGCCTTAATTATTAACGGAACGACAGTTCATATCATTACAGCAAATTCTCCAGAAGAAATCGATTATACGACATATGGTATTAATGATGCTTTAGTAATTGATAATACTGGAGCATTTACTACGGAAGAAGCATTAAAAAGACATTTGACTTCAAATGGAGCTAGCAAAGTTTTATTAACTGCTCCTGGAAAAGGTGTTCCAAATATTGTACATGGCGTTAATCACAATGAATTTAATCCTGATGAAGTAAATATTTTCTCAGCTGCTTCTTGCACAACAAATGCCATTACTCCAATTTTAAAAGTGGTTGAAGAAACTCTTGGTGTTGTAAAGGGACATTTAGAAACAATTCATGCCTATACCAACGACCAGAATTTGGTTGATAATATGCATAAAAAATACCGTCGCGGAAGAGCTGCCGCTTTAAATATGGTAATTACTGAAACTGGCGCAGGAAGTGCTGTTGCAAAAGCTTTACCATCATTGGAAGGAAAATTAACTTCAAATGCTATTCGAGTTCCTGTTCCTAATGGCTCTCTTGTTGTTTTAAATTTAGAAGTTAAAAAAGCAACATCAATAGCCGCAATCAATAAAATAATGAAAAAATATGCTCTTGAAGGAGAACTAGTAGAGCAAATTAAATATTCTTTAAGTAACGAATTGGTTTCATCTGACATCGTAGGAACTTCTGCTCCATCTATTTACGACAGCAATGCTACAATTGTTTCTAAAGACGGAAAAAATATAGTATTATATATTTGGTATGATAACGAATATGGTTACAGCCATCAAGTAATTCGTTTAGCAAAATATATTGCCAAAGTAAGACGTTATACTTATTATTAATTCAACCAAACTAACTTTTTTTCTTAAAGCCATCAGGATTTTTTCTGATGGTTTTTTGTTTTATTTTAAATGGGAAGAACGGTAGTACTTTTTACTTCTGAAATCACAAAAACGGTATTTATTAGAGAAACTTCAGGTAATACCGATAATTTTTTTTGATGAAAATGATGATAACTTTCCATGTCAGGAATTATAATTTTTAGCATATAGTCAAAGTTGCCTGAAACGTAATTGCATTCTACAACTTCAGGCAGATTCAAAATCGACTGATTAAATCCTTCTGAAGTATCATAAGTCTGTTTTGTCAGTGTAACTTGGCAGTAAACCGTCAAATTATTTCCAAGTTTTTTCTTATCTAAAAGCGTCACATATTTTTCGATAATACCATCTTTTTCAAGGCGTTTCACCCGATCATGAACCGGTGTCAAAGACAAATTTATTTTGTTTGCAATGTCTTTTAATGTGTAGTGCGCATCTTCCTGTAATAGACGTAGGATTTTTTTGTCAATTTCATCTAAAGCCATAACGAAAACGTTTTATTAAAATTAGCGTGATTTAGTCATTTTTTCTTTTTGAAGAATAAATTTCGACCAAAAACAGAATATTTTTCTGCAAAAGTAAAAAATAAAATAATATTTTCTTATTTATTAAGCGTTAAACCATAATTTATTCTCTATCTGTAGATTTGTAAAACAATTTCAATTAAAACAAAAAAATATAACAAAATGATAATAGGTGTTCCTAAAGAAATAAAAAATAACGAAAACAGAGTTGCTTTGACTCCTGCTGGCGTTTCTGAAATGAAAAAACACGGACATACAGTTTATGTTCAATCTACAGCTGGTTTAGGAAGTGGTTTTGCTGATGAAGAGTATGCTCAAGCAGGTGCTGTTATTTTACCAACTATTGAAGAAGTTTATGCTATTGCAGAAATGATCATCAAAGTAAAAGAACCAATTGCTTCTGAATATCCATTGATCAAAAAAGATCAATTACTATTTACTTATTTCCACTTTGCATCTTCAGAAGAATTGACACATGCAATGTTAGAAAAAGGAGCTGTATGTTTGGCTTACGAAACGGTTGAAAAAACAGACAGAAGCTTACCTTTATTAGTTCCAATGTCTGAAGTTGCTGGTCGTATGGCAATCCAACAAGGAGCAAAATACCTTGAAAAACCATTAAAAGGAAGAGGAATTCTTTTAGGAGGTGTTCCAGGTGTTCCACCAGCAAAAGTATTAGTTTTAGGTGGAGGAATCGTAGGAACTCAAGCTGCTAAAATGGCTGCTGGTTTAGGTGCTCAAGTTACTATCATGGACTTAAGCTTACCACGTTTACGTCAATTGGATGATATCATGCCAGCAAACGTAAACACAGAAATGTCTAATCATTACAACATTACAAGAGCAATTAAAGATGCTGACTTAATTGTTGGGGCAGTTTTAATTCCAGGAGCAAAAGCACCTCACTTAATTACTCGTGATATGCTTAAATTAATGCGTCCAGGAACTGTTGTTGTTGACGTAGCTGTAGACCAAGGAGGATGTATCGAAACTTGTACTCCTACAACTCACGAAAATCCAACTTTCATTATTGACGATATCGTTCACTACTGTGTAGCTAATATGCCAGGAGCTGTACCTTACACTTCTACTTTAGCTTTAACAAACGCAACTTTGCCATATGCTGTTCAATTAGCAAACAAAGGATGGGAAAAAGCATGTGCAGAAAATGAAGAATTAAATAAAGGATTAAACGTAGCTAATGGAAAAATCCTTTACAAAGGAGTTGCTGAAGCTTGGAATCTTCCTTTTAACGAAGAAATAGTATTAGCAAACGCATAGTGTTAATACTTATATAAGTGCTTACTAAATCACTATTACAAGAAGGCTTTTCTTAATTGAAAAGCCTTTTTTTATGGTATAAAAAAACCTGTCATGAAGACAGGTTTTTCTAAATAATAACCTTTTTATTTTTTATTGTCAAGAACTTCAGTCATAACTTTTGCCTCGGTTCCATTTGGGAAAGTAACTTTAATTTTTTGAGCAATTGTTGGAGCGATCTCTGTTATAGCTTTCTTATCGTAAGATTCTCCTTTTTTAATATGCCAACCGTAGAAAATAGCAGGAACATGCGTATCATAGCTATAAATTGTTCCGTGTGATGTTCCTGTAGGTGTATATTCTATCATTCCAGGTTTATCCACAATAACTAAATCACCATTTTGCGTAACATCATAACCTTTTGCCACAAAATTAAGAGCGTAATCATTTCCAGCATTAGCCAAAACTTCTTCCTCTGTATAAACCTTTTTAACTTGTGGTTGAGTAATTAAAAACTTTTTAAAAGAATCTTTAACTTTATCAAGATCTAATTTCTTATCCTTAATAATTTGTTTATTGAAGAAAACATTAAAATTTGAATAATTCTGAATCAAATCTACACCAAAAGTCTTAGTTGAAAAATCCTGTAGACTTTTCTTAACCTCTTTAGAAGGATAATTATCTACATTATATTTACGATCTTTCAAGTAAATTACATTCTCAGCACCAGCGTGGTCAGCCGTTAAGAAAAGTAAATAGTTTCCTTTACCAACCGTTTTATCAAGATAAGCTAAAAAATCAGCAATTGTTTGATCCAATCTCAAGTAAGTATCTTGAAGTTCCATTGATCGTGGCCCTAATAAGTGACCTACGTAATCTGTAGAAGAAAAACTAACTGTTAAGAAGTCAGTAACATTATCTTTACCTAATTCCTCTTTCTCAATAGCTCTTTTTGCAAACTCAGCTAAAAGATCATTCCCAAAAGGAGTAGCTCTTATAACTCCAGCATCATTTTTGTCATACATTGATTTCAAATCGTATGGAAAAACAGGCGCTGCACTTCCATATAGTTTTCCTTCGTATGGGTTATTATCTGGAAGACTTTCGTTATAAACCGAAGCAGGCTTATACAAATCCCAACCTTTATTAATATATTTTAAATAGTTTTTTTCATTATTGAATTCTGTAACCCATTCAGGTAATTTTTCACCGTAAAAAGTACTAGAAATAAAAGAACCTGTTTTACTATACCAAAATGCCCAGTTAGCAAAATGTCCTGCTGGCAATATTGCACCACGATCCTTTAAACTCATTCCGATCACTTTTCCAGTAAAATTAGTAGCCATTCTAACTTCATCGGTTATTGTGGTACTTTGAAGATTTTTTGGAGACATAGCACCTTCTTCTGGCGTACCGTCACCTACTGTTTTAACACCAGCATCATCAGTACAGTACATTTCTTTTCCAAGGGTTCTGCTGAACCATTCGTTACCTACAATCCCATGAGTCGCTGGCGTTGTACCTGTGTAGATTGAAGCGTGTCCAGGAGCAGTATAAGTTGGCATATAATTGTAATGCATATTTTGGAAAGTAAATCCATCATTCATTAATCTTTTAAAGCCGTTTGGAGAAAAATCATCTGAAAAGCGATATAAATATTCCATTTTCATTTGATCTACAACTATACCCACTACTAACTTTGGACGTTGTTGCGCACTTAAACCTGTAACAGCAAGAAGTGCTAACAATAAAATATTTTTCTTCATATTTAAAAAGTAATTTAAACACAAAAATACTCATTCAAATTCAAAAAGTCTAAAGTATCAATATTTAACCGTCAACAATTGACTATAATTTAACAATTATAAGCTCAAGACCGCAGATACTTATGGCGTTTCCCTCCGGGCCGCGCTGTCCGCTGTATCTTTTGCGGGAGAAAGGTACGGTAAAAAAGAAGTTTTGAGTGTCCCGCAAAAGGATGCCGCTTCCATCACTAACGCGGCTGGCTGAGACAGCTTTTTTAAAATGATATAAAAACAAAAAATCCCCATCAGATTACTGATGAGGATTCTTAAAAGAAAGGCGACGACATACTCTCCCACAATGCTGCAGTACCATCTGCG
>NZ_JBEWQE010000019.1:0-107418 GCF_040538975.1 Flavobacterium sp. UW10123 | reverse complement strand
TTTGTGGGCGATGAGGGGTTCGAACCCCCGACCCCCTCGGTGTAAACGAGGTGCTCTGAACCAGCTGAGCTAATCGCCCTATTTTACTAGGCTGCTATCATTTTGTGATTGCGAGTGCAAATGTACAGCTAGATTTTGTATTTGCAAGCCTTTTTGGAAAAAAAATGAAATATTTTTTTTCATTTTTATTTAGAAAGCTATTTTTCAAACCTTTAAAAAATAAAGTTTTTTGTCTCTTTTCTTATATTTTCGTTAAAAAACTAAATTAAGGCCTGTAATTCTTAATATTCCTTTGTAGTGATTCGACTTAGTTATACATTTGTATACCTAAAAAATAGTATACTCCAATGGCTCGATTTAAAGAAAATGATTTGCCTAAATCAAAAATAACGGCTACTTCACTTAACAAAGCAAAAACAATTTTTACATATGCAGGACATCACAAATGGAAATTCTTCATTGGTTTGATTTTTCTTTTGCTTACTGGTGCCACTGCTCTAGCCTTTCCTAAATTAATGGGAATGCTCGTAGACTGCGTAAAAAATAAAGATAACGACCAAGCAAATACAATCGCATTGGGATTAATTGTAATTCTGTTTCTACAGTCTTTCTTCTCATTTTTCAGATTGTCATTATTTGTAAACTTTACCGAAAATACACTGGCAAACTTACGTTTGGCTTTATATACCAATCTGGTAAAATTGCCAATGACTTTCTTTTCTCAAAAAAGAGTTGGAGAATTAAACAGCAGAATCAGCGCGGATATTACACAGATTCAAGATACATTAACTACTACAATTGCTGAGTTTCTACGACAGTTTATCTTAATTATAGGCGGTGTTATTCTTTTGGCAACAGAAAGCTTCAAATTAACCTTATTAATGCTTTCTGTAGTTCCGTTAGTAGCCATTGCGGCGGTTGTTTTTGGGCGATTTATTAGAAAATATTCTAAAAAAGTACAAGATCAGGTTGCCGAAAGCCAGGTAATTGTAGAAGAAACCATGCAAGGAATTAGTATTGTAAAGGCTTTTGCTAACGAATGGTACGAAATTGCACGCTATAAAGGAAAAATCAGCGAAGTGGTAAAATTGGCTATTAAAGGCGGTAAATACCGTGGTTATTTTGCTTCTTTTATTATTTTCTGTTTATTTGGAGCAATTGTAGCTGTCGTTTGGTACGGTGTTCGTTTGAGTATTGCTGGCGAAATGAGCGTTGGACAATTAATTTCGTTTGTATTATATTCAACTTTTGTTGGCGCTTCTTTTGGCGGAATTGCAGAATTATATGCACAAATTCAGAAGGCGATTGGTGCAACAGAACGTGTTTTTGAATTATTGGACGAAACTCCAGAGAAAATCAATTCAGATTCAAGCCAAAATCAGGAAAAGATAAAAGGAAATGTTACTTTCAAAAATGTAGCTTTTAGTTATCCTACCCGTCAAGAAGTACAAGTTTTGAAAGATGTAAACTTCTCAGCTGAGTTTGGTCAGAAAATAGCAATTGTTGGTCCTAGTGGCGCCGGAAAATCGACTATTTCTTCTCTTCTGCTGCGTTTTTACGATATTACTTCTGGAGAAATTACAGTAGACGGCAAAAATATCTACGATTATGACTTAGAAAATCTTCGCGGCAATATGAGTATTGTGCCTCAGGATGTAATTTTATTTGGAGGAACCATTAGAGAAAATATCGCATACGGAAAACCAGATGCTACTGATGAAGAAATTATACAAGCTGCAAAACAAGCCAACGCATTTAATTTTGTTGATGGCTTCCCTGAAAAATTCGAAACTTTGGTTGGAGAACGTGGCGTTAAACTTTCTGGAGGTCAGCGTCAGCGTATTGCGATTGCAAGAGCCTTACTTAAAAACCCAAGTATTTTGATTCTAGATGAAGCTACATCTTCTTTAGACAGCGAAAGCGAAAAATTAGTTCAGGAAGCATTAGAAGTGTTAATGGAAGGAAGAACAAGTATTATCATTGCGCATCGTCTTTCGACAATTAGAAATGCAGACAAAATCTTAGTTTTAGATAACGGAAAAATTTCTGAAGAAGGAACACATCAAGAATTAATAAACCTCGAAAACGGAATTTATAAAAATTTAAGCAACTTGCAGTTTAGCAACTCTTAAAAGGAAATTCCATTTTTATAAAATGCAAATTTCAATAAAAAAGCTCCAATATTAATTGGAGCTTTTTTTATTTTAAATGCAAACTAAGGCTTAAGACTAAAAATTATTTTCCTTTTCTGCGTTTACGTTCAGTTTTAATCATAGATAATTCGCGGCTTGTTTGTCCGGCTACAGAAGTATTTTCCTCTGCACGACGAATCAAGTATGGCATAACATCTTTTACAGGTCCAAATGGTAAGTATTTCGCAACATTATAGCCATTCTCAGCTAAGTTATAACTAATATTATCGCTCATTCCGTACAATTGTCCGAACCAGATTCTAGAATCATTTTTAGCGATTCCTTTCTGCGCCATCATTTCCATTAATTTGTAAGAGCTCAATTCGTTATGAGTTCCCGCAAAAATGGCCATTTTATCAAGATGCTCCAACATATATTGTACAGCACTGTCATAGTTCACGTCTGTAGCTTCTTTAGAAACGCAGATTGGAGAAACATAACCTTTTTCTTCGGCTCTTTTGTTCTCTTTTTCCATGTAAGCACCACGAACCAACTTCATTCCAATATAAAAACCTTCAGTTTTAGCAACTTCATGAAGTTTCTTCAAATAATCTAAACGATCCCAACGGTACATTTGTAAAGTGTTAAATACAATTGCTTTTTCTTTATTGTATTTACGCATCATATCAGTCACCAAATCATCAGCAGCATCTTGCATCCAGCTTTCTTCACCATCAATTAATAATGCAACATCTTTTTTGTGCGCTTCACTGCATATTTTGTCAAAACGAGCTACAACTCTATCCCATTCTGCTTGTTCAGCTGGATTTAAAGTTTGTTTCTCTCCTAATTTTTCGTACAATTCAAAACGCCCTAAACCAGTTGGCTTGAAAACAGCAAACGGAATTGCCAAACGTTCTTTAGCAAAATCCACTGTTCTTAATGTCATTTCCAATGCAGCATCAAATTGCTCCTCTTCTTCTTTTCCTTCAACAGAATAATCCAAAACAGAAGAAACTCCTTTTGTAAACATTTTGTCAACCACAGTTAGGCAGTCATTCTCGTTTACACCACCGCAAAAATGGTCAAAAACAGTTGCACGGATTAATCCCTCTACTGGTAAATGAGCTTTAATTGCAAAATTAGTTACAGCAGTACCTATTCTTACTAAAGGCTCACTGTCTATCATTTTGAAAAGAAAATAAGCCCTGTCAAGTTCTGTATCGCTTTTAAGTGAAAATGCCACTTGGGTGTTATCGAATATTTTTTCCATTAAATTTAGTTTTGATGCAAAGATATAGAGTGTTTTGAATATTATTCATAAATTGGTATCATATTTTTCCATTTTAATAATTGATTGAATCAATTCGATAAAATAAAAAGTAGGAATTTACTTTTGTTTTATTATTTTTGCAAAAAAAATAAAGCAATGAAAGATATTACTATTAAAAACATATTGGATGAAGTAAGAAAAAAAGGTGTTTTTCCTAATTCGATAGTTATAATTTTTATAAGCTTACTGTTAATAATAGATTTCTTTCCTTATTTTAAAAGTTTAGAAATAATTAATCCGCAATTTTTCTATTTATCACTTTTAAACCTACTTATTGGTATTTTTTTTTTTATAGCAATTCATTTTTGATATCTCCAGACATTTTTCTTTTGTTAAAGAAAAATGTGATCATAAAATTTTATCTTCTTTTCATTTTTTTCTGTGCAATATCTTATTTTGTTGCTAAAAATACTTCGCTTGTTTTTACAAAAATTACAGAGATATTAATCATATTTTGTTTGTTTATAAATCTTTTGATTCTTCTCAAAAACAAGTTAGACTTAATATATAAAATAGCCTTTGTTGTTTCTATCAGCGCATTTTTGCAAGCTTGGCAACAATTGGCTCAATTTGTAATAACACCTAAACAAACTGATATAATTACCCTTTTAAACGGAATGAAAGGAAATACTGGAAATATAAATATACTTGCTGCCAGTTTGACAATAAAAGTACCGTTTATACTTTTGGCTATTTATCATTTTACAAATTATAGAAGATTATTTTTTACTATTACACTTTTTTCTGTCACAACTATAATATTTTTGACTGGGGCAAGAACAGCATTGATCAATATATTTTTACTGTCAATAGTTTATATCGTATTTCTTTTTAGAAAATCTACTGTAAAAAAAACAACTTTCATTAAAGTCTTATTTATAGCAATTCCAATATTGCTAGCTGTAATTTTTTCAAATTCAATATTCAGCAAATCAAAAAATACAGGAAGATATGTTTCTTTAGAGAATAGAGTTAGTAAAATTAATACAGAAGATGAATCTTCGAAAGCACGTCTTGTATTCTGGAACAATGTTCTGAAAATGAGTAAAAAAAATCCAGTTTTTGGAATTGGTTTGGGAAATTATCAGATAGAGTCCATTCCTTACGAAAGAACGACTAGTAATGATTCAAATGTTTCATTACATGCTCATAACGATTTTCTTGAAATACTTGCAGAAACTGGAATAATTAATGGAATAATATATTTTTCAATATTTGTTTTTCTTTTATTTATTAATGTAAAAAGTATAATTAAGCCTATCGACAAGGAATCTCAAGAGATAGCAGTTCTAGGGTTAATGCTACTTATTGTATACGGATTGGATTCATTATTTAATTTTCCAATGTATAGACCCACTATGGCAATCTTTTTCAGTTTGCTGCTAGCTTTAAGTCTTTTAAATAATTTCAAAACATTTGATAATGTACAAGTTATCAATAATTTTAAAGTTAAGTTTTTACCCATAATTTTGATTTTAATTTCTTTAATGACAAGTTATTCTGCTTATTTAATTTACAAAGCGTCGAATTTAGAATACCTAATTGCAACTGATGATATAAATATGAATGAAAAAGGTGTGCTCACTGGTGATGAAGTTGTCAGAAGAATGCCTGTTTTTCCAAATGTTTTAAGCAGTTCTGAATCATTTTATGAATATGCTGCAATCTATTATATACGTGAAAAAAAATATAGTAAGGCTCTGAAATGTTTTTCTAGGGCATCTAAGATCAATGGCTATAATGGGCGTATAGAATTTTATAAGAGTGTTATTTCTAGATACAAAGAAAATTTAGATAGTGCTTACATATATTCAAAACAAGCATTCTATTTGCGCCCAAGAAATTATGGCATGTATAAGTCTTCTATAAATTATGCGATTTCCAGAAAAGATACTTTAGAAATACTAAAAGAACATACTTTGTTTAATTCCTATAGACCTATGAGTGAAACCTGGATTCAAGCAGCAAATGGGCTTCAGTCTTCTGGTTACAATTATAAAAATTTAATGCGTTTTATAGATAAGGGGTTGAAGGTCTTTCCTAAGGATAGTATGTTAAATAAACAAAAAAAATACCATCTTGTAATAGATTATATTGTTAAAGGGCAAACTTTTGAGAGACAATCAAAATTTAAAGAAGCCTTAGAGATGTATGAGAATGCATTGAAAATTGACTCACAGAACGTTTATGCATTACAAAATATAGGTTTTTATTACTACAATAGAGGAGAGTATACAAAAGCAATATCTTTTTTAGTAGATGCATTAAAATATCCAGGTTTAAATGATGGAAAAACAGAGTTTTATTTAGGAATGAGTTATTTGGCAATCAGAAATAATGAAAGTGCAGACAAATATTTTAATATTTCAAAAAATAAGAAATATATCAGTGAAAAACAATTAGAAACAAATATTAAAAATACTAAATCTGAGGAAGAAATAGCAAATAAACGCAAAAGGGATCTTTTGATTGCCGATTACATAACAATCGGTCAAAAATTTGAAGATGAAAAAAAACTAGATCAAGCTTTAAAGTCGTATCAGAAGGCTTTAAAAATTGATCCCAACAACATATACGCTTTTCAAAACATTGGTTTCTATTATCTTAAAATTAGGCAATATGAAAAAGCTATCAATTGTTTATTAAATGCATTAAAATATCCAGGTTTAAATGATGGAAAAACAGAATATTTTTTAGCAATCTCCTATTTAAATGTTAGTGACAAGAATAATGCATGCAAATATTTAAATATTTCCAAAAATAAAAAATATCCTAATGCTGAGTCAGTATTGGAAAATACATGTAAATAATTTTCTTTTTTTAGCAATCAAATAATAAAACAAATTAGAATTAAAGTTTGAATATTATTTAGTTAAAAATGCCTTATTTTTGCGCTTTCAATTAACTAAAGAATTATGCAATCTATTCAAGCCAATAATTACCTCGTACATTTTAATGAGAATGCTTACGAAGCTTTAAATAAACATTTAAAAGAAAGTAAATATTCTAATATATTTATAATTGTTGATGATCAAACTAATGAATACTGTTTGTCAAAATTTATTCCAATTTTGGAAACAGATTTAGCAATCGAAATCATAGAGTTTGAAGCTGGAGAAGCAAATAAAAATATCGAAACTTGTATTGAAATCTGGAATATTTTAACAGAACTTGGTGCTGACAGAAAATCACTTATTATTAATTTAGGTGGCGGTGTTGTTACAGATTTAGGAGGTTTTGTTGCTTCTACTTTTAAAAGAGGCGTAAATTTTATCAATATCCCCACTACTCTACTGTCTATGGTTGATGCTTCTGTTGGAGGGAAAACTGGAGTTGATTTAGGAAACCTTAAAAATCAAATTGGAGTAATCAATGTACCTCAAATGGTATTAATTGATACGCAGTATTTGGAAACTTTACCGCAAAGCGAAATGCGTTCTGGTTTAGCTGAAATGCTTAAACATGGTTTAATATATGATGCGCCGTATTGGAGACAGTTTTCAGATTTAAAGTCTATTGTTTTTGATGAGTTAGATCAATTGATTTATCGTTCTGTAGAAATTAAGAATGAAATTGTTATTCAGGACCCAACAGAGAAAAATATACGTAAAGCCCTAAACTTCGGACATACGTTAGGACACGCTATTGAAGGCTATTTCTTAGAAAGTGAAGAAAAAACAACTTTACTGCACGGAGAAGCGATTGCAGTCGGAATGATATTAGAAAGTTATATTTCGCTTCAAAAAGGATTAATTTCTAAAGAAGAATACAGAGAAATAAAAGCAGTTATTAAAGATATATATGACGATGTAATTTTTGAGGAAAATGACATCGATCCAATCTTAGAATTGTTAATTCACGACAAAAAAAATGAATACGGTTTAATTCAATTTGCGTTGATTGAAGGAATCGGAAAAATAAAAATTAACCAATCCGTTGAAAATAAATTGATTCTAGAGGCGTTTGAGGATTATAAATCTTAAACTTTTTTTAATCAAAAGCGTTGCATTTGGTATATATTATTTTTTACATTTGCCCCATGAAAACAAACAAGCAGCAAAGACACTTTAGCTCTTACAGAAACAGACTCAACAGTTCTTTATTAAGAATGTTGAACCGTTTTTATAATAGTAAAAGCCCTTTTTGTTTTGATGTTTTCCAATGTACAAAAGCGGAGCATGAAAAATTGCCTATTATATTTGCCAATATTAGAGTTTGAATTTAAGATTAAGTCCCCAGAAGCCTAAAATTAAATTAAAATTACAATCTCTAAACATTGATAAATAAATGAATACAAAATATTCTGATCTAATAAACCAAACATACTACTTTCCACAAGAGGAATTTAAACTGAACAAAGACAACCTATTGTTTCACAATATCGATTTGATGAAATTGGTAGAACAATATGGAACGCCATTAAAGTTTACTTACCTGCCTCAGATTTCTGAAAACATCAACAAAGCAAAAGCATGGTTCAGAAAATCAATGGAAAAGAATAAATACGACGCTAAATATTACTATTGTTATTGTACAAAAAGCTCTCATTTTGAATATATTATGAATGAAGCTTTCAAGAATAACATTCACATCGAGACATCGTCTGCTTTTGATGTTAATATTGTCGAGAATTTATTAGAAAACGGTAAAATCAACAAAAGTACATATGTAATTTGTAATGGTTTTAAAAGAGATGAATACATTACTAACATTGGTAGATTAATCAACAACGGACATAAAAACACTATTCCGATTATTGATAATTATGAAGAGTTAGATTTGCTTCAAGCAGAAATTAAAGGAAAATTCAAAATCGGAATCCGTATTGCTGCTGAAGAAGAACCTAAATTTGAGTTTTATACTTCAAGATTGGGTATTGGTTATAAAAACATAGTTTCGTTTTATAAAAAACAAATTCAGGAGAATGATAAATTAGAGCTGAAAATGCTTCACTTTTTCATTAATACTGGAATTAACGATACATCATATTACTGGAATGAGCTTGTAAAATGTATTAAAGTATACATTGCTCTTAAAAAAGAGTGCCCTACTCTTGACGGTTTGAACATTGGTGGTGGTTTCCCAATTAAGAACTCACTTGCCTTTGAATATGATTATCAATATATGATTGATGAAATTATCAATCAGATTAAAATTGCTTGTGATGAAGCTGAAGTTGATGTTCCAAATATTTTTACGGAATTTGGTTCATTTACAGTAGGCGAAAGCGGTGGTGCAATCTATCAGATTTTGTATCAAAAACAACAAAATGATAGAGAAAAATGGAATATGATTGACTCATCTTTCATTACCACTTTACCAGATACTTGGGCTATAAACAAACGTTTTATTATGCTGGCTATCAATCGCTGGAATGATACTTACGAACGGGTTCTGTTAGGAGGTCTGACTTGTGATAGTGACGATTATTACAATTCTGAACAAAACATGAACGCCATTTATTTGCCTAAATACAACAAAGAGAAACCTTTGTATATCGGATTCTTTAATACTGGGGCTTATCAAGAAACAATTGGAGGATACGGCGGTCTACACCACTGTTTGATTCCACAGCCTAAACATATTTTAATTGATCGTGACGAAAATGGAATTCTGGCAACTGAGGTTTTCTCAGAACAACAGACTTCAGACGATGTTTTAAAGATTCTAGGCTACAAAAAAAAGGTGTAAAAAAACGGCAGATTAAGTTATAATTTTTCTTAAAAAATTCTTAATTTGCATTAACATCCAAAAAGGTTAAACTTTTTAATTCAAAAAAAACAAAAAAATGAAAGGACCAATCAGTCAGTTTATTGAAAAACATTATTTGCATTTTAATTCTGCTTCATTAGTAGATGCAGCAAAAGCATACGAGCAGCAATTAGCCGATGGTGCAAAGATGCTGGTAAGTATGGCTGGCGCAATGAGTACAGCAGAAATTGGTAAAATTTTTGCCGAAGTAATCAGACAAGACAAAGTGCATATTATTTCATGTACTGGAGCAAACTTAGAAGAAGATATCATGAATTTAGTAGCTCATTCTCACTACGAGAGAGTTCCTAACTACCGTGATTTGACACCAGAAGACGAATGGGCTTTATTAGAAAGAGGATTAAACCGTGTTACTGACACTTGTATTCCTGAACATGAAGCTTTCCGTCGTTTACAAAAACACATTTACAAAATTTGGAAAGATGCTGACGACAAAGGTGAGCGTTACTTCCCACACGAATTTATGTATAAAATGTTGTTATCTGGCGTTTTAGAAGAATACTACGAAATTGATCTAAAAGATAGCTGGATGTATGCAGCTGCAGAGAAAAATTTACCAATTATCGTTCCTGGATGGGAAGATAGTACAATGGGTAACATCTTTGCTTCATACGTAATTAAAGGAGATTTAAAAGCATCTACCATGAAATCTGGAATTGAGTACATGACTTTCCTTGCGGATTGGTATTCTAAAAACAGTTCAAACGGAATTGGATTCTTCCAAATCGGTGGTGGTATCGCTGGTGACTTCCCTATCTGTGTAGTGCCAATGCTTTACCAAGATATGGAAATGCACGATGTTCCATTTTGGAGTTATTTCTGCCAAATCTCAGATTCAACAACTAGTTACGGTTCTTACTCTGGGGCAGTTCCAAATGAAAAAATCACTTGGGGTAAATTAGATATAAAAACCCCAAAATTTATTATTGAATCGGATGCTACAATTGTTGCTCCGTTAATTTTTGCATACTTATTAGATTTATAAGATAATTTATGAAAAGAGTTATAGTAGACTACGCCAAACTTACCAACGAAATTTTAAACCTTTTGGTTGAAAAATTTCCTGATGGTTATGATGATTCGGATGTAATCCGTTTTAGAAATGCTAAAAACGAATTGGTTGAAGCTGTAGAAGTTCGTACTGAAGACACTATTTACTTAGTTAAAATTAGTACTAAACTTGCTGACAGAATTGAAAACTACGATGAAGATGATGATTTAGATGTTGATGTAGATGCAATTGCACCAGTTAAAGGTATGGATCTTGATGATGACATTAGCAATGATGATGACGAAGATGATGATAATCAAGACAAACCAGATTCTGATGGTGGAGACGATGACGATGACGATGATGATGACAAAGCTGACACTGATTATGATGAAGACGAAGAAGATGAAGATTAATACATCTTCTTTTCAATAAATAAAAGGAACTCTATCTGGAGTTCCTTTTTTTATAATAATGCAATACAAATTCAACAAATTATATTTTTGTTTTTATAGGATTATTTTTACTTTTAAATCTTAAACAAAAAATATACGCCTATGACTTCAGAAATTTTACACGCTACATTAAAAGAGAATTTTGGTTTCGAAAAATTCCGACCAAATCAAGAAACCATAATCAACACGATATTGTCTGGACAAGACACTTTAGCAATTATGCCTACTGGCGGAGGAAAATCAATATGTTTTCAGCTTCCAGCTTTAATCTTGCCTGGAATTACAGTTGTAATATCACCTTTGATTGCTTTAATGAAAGATCAAGTTGATAGCTTGAAAACCAACGGAATATCTGCCTGTTTTATTAATAGTTCTCAATCATCACAAGAACAGCAATACTATATAGACAACTTAAAATCAAATCATTTTAAATTAGTTTATATCGCTCCCGAAAGTCTTTCTTATTTAGACATGGCTTTTAACGAGCTGAATATTAGTTTGATCGCAATAGACGAAGCGCACTGTATTTCATCTTGGGGGCATGACTTTAGACCTGCTTACACCAATTTAGGATATTTAAAAAGCCGATTCCCTTCTACCCCAATCTTAGCTTTGACCGCTACAGCCGATAAAGCAACACGTACTGACATATCTAAACAATTGAATCTTAAGAATCCAAAAACGTTTATTGCTTCTTTTGATCGTAAAAATTTAAGTTTAGAAGTCCGTCCTGCTTTAGACCGTGTGAAACAAATAATAGATTTTATTGAAAATAAACCCAATGAATCGGGAATAATTTATTGTCTAAGCCGTAAAACAACTGAAGAACTTGCTGAGAAATTAAAAAAGAGCGGTATTTCGGCTAAAGCGTATCATGCTGGTTTGGACAATGAAACTCGCGCTAAAACTCAGGATCAATTTATAAATGATGACTGTCAAGTAGTTTGCGCTACAATTGCTTTTGGAATGGGAATTGATAAATCGAATGTTCGCTGGGTAATTCATTATAATCTTCCAAAAAATATTGAAGGATATTACCAGGAAATTGGACGTGCCGGACGTGATGGTCTTCCTGCCGAAACGGTTCTATTTGAAAGTTATGCCGATGTGATTCAATTGCAGAAATTTGCTTCAGAAGGACTTAATTCAGATATTCAGCTTGCAAAATTAGATCGTATGAAGCAATATGCTGATGCTGTAAGCTGTCGAAGAAAAATTCTATTATCTTATTTTGGCGAATTGGTAACTGAGAATTGCGGAAACTGCGATATTTGCAAAAATCCGCCAACTTTTTTCGATGGGACGATTCTCGCGCAAAAAGCTTTGTCTGCTATTGTTCGTTTAAAAGAATCTGAACCATTGGCCGTAATTGTCGATTTTTTAAGAGGCTCGAGAAATGCGTATATCTACGAGAGAAATTATCAAGAGCTAAAAACGTACGGAATTGGCGCTGATGTTTCGTGGTACGACTGGAATCAATATCTTATTCAGCTAATCAATTTAGGATATTGTGAAATTGCTTTTCACCAGCATAATAAAATCCTCCTTACTCCTTTTGCAAAGAAAGTTTTATTTGAAGGCGAAAAAGTGAAATTGACGACAGTTTTTAAGAAAACGATTGATAAAGCAGAAATTAAGGAAGTCAAACCAAAAGCAGCTAAAAACTCTCTATTTGAAACACTTCGCAAATTGCGTTATGAAATTGCTCAAGAAGAAGAAGTTCCTGCTTATGTTATTTTTAGCGATGCTTCTTTACGCCAAATGGAAATCTTGCGACCAATGAGTGATGAAGAGTTTCTTGCTGTTGAAGGTGTCGGAAAAGCAAAATTGGAAAAATACGGAGCGGATTTCATCAAAGCAATTATCGAATTTGAAAGAAATAAATCTGTCGTCAAAAAAGAGAAAAAAGACAATACCTATAAAAAAACCTTAGAATTATTTCAAAATGGAGTTTCTGTAGAAGAAATAGCAGAACAGCGAGACTTAAGTTCAACTACAATTATTTCGCATTTGGCAAAATTATATGTTGACGGTCACGATTTAGATTTAAGTCAATTTGTTTCGGAAGATGAAATACTCCAAATTGGAAAAGCTAAGACAGAATTAGAAAACCCAAGCGCATTAAGACCTTACTTCGATTATTTTGAAGAGAAAATGTCTTATGATAAAATCCGATTTGGTTTGGCTTTTTTGGAGAAAAAACTTAAATAAGTTTGTGTCATCTTGACGAAGGAAAGATCACACTAGAAATTCCACAAAGATTGAGTAGGCACCAAACCCGACAGGTTTTTAAAACCTGTCGGGTTTACTGAATGCAAAATCAACAAAAAATCCCAAACTCCAACGAAATTGGAATTTGGGATTTTATATTTTCAAATATTCATTTTTTACAAATATCTTTCTTCAAAAACTTTCTGATGGTGTTTTTGATGTCCAATCATGACAAAACCTAAAGCGCGAACAGAAATTGGATTATTAGATGCCGTTCCAATTCTTTTTAGCTGTTCATCAGATAAGCTTTTGTAAAACAATAAAGTTGAATGTCTTACAGCCGAAAATTCAGTAAGCAAATCTTGAATGCTTCTCTTGTTTGAATCTGTATTATCTGCATAATCATTTTCTTCAAAACTTGGCAAAGGCGTTTTATCATTTCTTGAAAAACGTAAAGCGCGATAAGCAAAAATTCGTTCTGTATCTATAACATGCTGAATAATATCTTTGATTGTCCACTTGCCTTCTGCATAACGATAATCAAATTTATCCATTGGAATATTTTGAACAAATCGAATAAACTCGTGAAGAGAGATTTCTAAGTCTTCAATCAAAATTCCATCTCCTGCCGCTTTGATATAAGTACCAAAATGGCCTGAATATTCAGTTTCTAATAATTCTGATGCTCTCATTTTTTATATTTTAAGCTGAATTTCTACTTGCGTTAGTATTTCCAAATAATGATCTGGTTACGATTTTCTCATAAACTTTAACCAATTCTTCATTCGGTTTTTCCGCTTTATTTAACTCATTTATTCTCAATAAAGCATATTGCTGAATAGTCAATAACGGTAAAACAATGCGCTCTCTTATCTGAATTGAAGCAATACCATCAGGATAATTTTCCATTAAAGTCTTATGTCCAGCAATTTTCAATAAAAGACGTTTTGTTTCTGAGAATTCATCATAGATAATCTGCCAGAATTCACCAAACTCAGCATCATTTTTCATGTAAGCTGTTAATGGCAAGAATGATTTTGCTAATGACATCATACTATTTTCAAGTAATGTTTTGAAAAATAATGAATTATGATACAAATCACTTACTTTGTCCCATTGTCCAGTTTCTTCAAAATGTCTCAATGCTGAACCAACTCCAAAGAATCCAGGAACGTTTTGTTTTAACTGGCTCCATGAACCTACAAACGGAATCGCTCTTAAATCTGCAAAATCTAATGATTCAGATTTACTTCTTTTAGAAGGACGGCTTCCAATATTGGTTTTTGAGTAATATTTCAGCGTACTCATTTTTTCTAAATACGGAATAAACTTTGGATGATTTTTAAAGCTTAAATATTTGTCATAACCCAGATTAGCCAAATCAGTCAAAATTTGAGTTTCTTCTGCGGTTAATTCGTTTTTCTCTTTACTAAATACTTGATTGGTAACACCAGCACTTAATAAGTTTTCGATATTATAACGGCAAGAATCTAAAGTTCCAAAATTAGAACTGATTGTTTGACCTTGAACTGTAATTTGAATTTCGTTGTTTTCAATTTTTGGACCAAGAGAAGCATAAAACTTGTGAGTTTTTCCACCACCACGAGCTGGAGGTCCCCCACGACCATCAAAGAAAATTGCTTTAATTCCGTATTCTCTAGAAATTTTAGTCAACGAAATTTTAGCTTGATAAATACTCCAGTTTGCCATTAAATAACCACCATCTTTTGTTCCATCAGAGAATCCAAGCATAATTGTTTGTTTGTTTCCTCTTGATTTCAAATGTTTAGCATATTCTGGATTCGTGTACAATTGCTCCATAATCGTATGAGCATTTTGTAAATCGTCTACAGACTCAAAAAGCGGAATAATATCTACTGTTGGTTTTTCCCAATTATTCAAACGAATCATGGCAAAAGTTTCCATAACGTTCAAAGCACTTTCGTTATTACTAATAATATAACGATTTGCTCCTTCTTCACCATTATTTTGCTGAATCGTTTTAATGGCTTGTACAGATTCTAAAGTATATCTTGTAATTTCATTTTCAAAATCACTAGGATTTAGATTTCCTTTAACTTTCGACAAAATATTAATTTTTTGATCTTCTGTCAATTCGAAATAATTTTTTGGAAAAATATCCGAACCAGAATTCAAGTAATAGTTTACAACATCTTTGAAAACAGCGTTATGAATTTTACTATTCTGACGAATATCTAAAGTTGCAAAATGGAATCCGAATAAGTTGATTTTTACTAAAAGCGCATCTAACTCATCTAAATATAAAGATTGATGTTTCTCAATAATTATAGTTCGAATTTTGTTTAATTGCGTCAATAATTCCTCTAATGTGATGAAAATATCACCTTTAGAATAGAATACAGAACGGTAAAGTTTATGTTCAAGTTCGGCTACTAAATCATCTACACCAGAAAAAGTTAGCTTACGCTTTAAGTTTCTCATTTCCACATAATAGCACTTTAAAATTGAAGTTCGTAAACGATCAGCAACTTTAAGCGTAATGTCTGTAGTGACAAAAGGATTTCCATCACGATCACCTCCTGGCCAGAAACCAAGTTTAATTAATTGGTTTTGAATCGGATTTCCTTCTAATATATTTTTTTGAAGATAGTGTACAATTTCTCCTGCTGTAGCATAAAATACATTTTCTAGGTACCAAATTAAACTTACTGCTTCATCATAAGGATTTGGTTTTTCTTTCTGAATGAAAGGCGTTTTTCCTAATTGAGCTAGTAATTGTTTAATCTGCAGCAAATCATTTTGACGAATTGCTTCTGTCAAATCATTTATAATTCCTAATACAGGACCAGGATAAAACTGCGTTGGATGCGCTGTTAAAACAGTACGAACATTGAAACTTTCTAAAAATTCACTTAATTCGTCATCTTTCTCTTTTGCATCAGATTTCTCTTTGATATCACGAAGAGATCCACGTCCTTCCATGTTGTTAACTTCTGGAAAAGCTGCATCTTCGATAGCATCAAATAATACAATTTGACGCTCTATATATTGAATAAATCGAAACATAAGATCGATTTTTTCTTCTTCAGAAGCGTTGCTTAAGAATTTATTTGAGAAGAAATCGACGATTTCTTTTGGTGTTTCTTGTTTTTTAAAACCTGTTTCGCAAGTTTCTGTAAATAAAGGAAGTAAAACTCCTGTATTATCTATAGAATCAAAGGGTAATGTTATAAAAACACTATTATAAATGTGGTATTTCGAGAGAACGTCTTGATTAAAACGTTCAATTTTTGGCAACGTATACATAATCGTGTTATAGTTGGTTGGTTAATTAGTCATAAAAAAACCCCAAGAATAAACTTGAGGTTATATTTTAATATAGCATTCAAGAAAAGTTCTTACATATTTTTGAAAATAGTATGCATCAAACGCTTTTTATCGTTTATACTTTCCTCTAATGAAATCATTGTTTCTGTTCTGTAAACACCATCAATATCGTCAATCATAAAGATAACTTCTTTCGCGTGCTTAGTATCTTTTGCTCTAATTTTGCAAAAGATGTTGAATTTCCCTGTGGTTACAGAAGCTACAGTTACGAATGGAATTTGATTGATTCTCTCTAATACAAATTTAGTTTGAGATGTATTATTAAGAAAAACCCCTACATAAGCAATAAATGAATAACCTAATTTATCGTAATCTAAGGCTAATGAAGATCCCATGATGATACCGGCATCTTCCATCTTTTTAACTCTAACGTGTACTGTACCAGCAGATATCAATAGTTTTTTTGCAATGTCAGTAAACGGAACTCTCGTATTGTCTATTAACATATCTAAAATCTGGTGATCTACTTCATCTAAACGAAATTTACTCATAATTGTTTAATTAATATTACTAATTGCTATTACAAAGTATAAAATTATATATAAAAAACAACAAATTCACATAAAAATTAACTTTTTATTAATCCGTTAACAAATTTAACATTTTTATTTAAATAAAAATTTGCTTTTTGACCCGTTTTAGGAAAGTTTTGGAAATCGTCCGAATATTCTGCGCCTTTTGCGTCGTATTCGTAATGACCAAAATAATTTTCCAGCTCACCTACTTCTACTATGTAAGCATTAAAATGAATCTTATTTTCGATTAATTCTTCTTTGTATTGTGCGACAAAATTCGTAATAATTTCGATACCATCATAATTTATTTTGACATTTTTATACATAAAATCATAAAAAACCACATTATTTTGTGAAATATTCAAATATTCGGAAAATCTATTGCTAACTAAATCGTTTTCGGATATGAGTTTAAAGCTTAAAATTAACGCGAAAAATATGAATTTCCTAGTGATTTCTCTCTCGTAATCCTCTGGAAAGTGTCCTGCCTCAAATAAGATGGTTGGAACGCCTAAAAACTGAAAAGTGTCTCCTATACAATTAATATTGAAGGAGTCATCAAAACGTCCAACTTGTCCAGGAATATATTTTTGAAGCTCTTCATTGATTCCAGCAATGATATTTATCGCTTTTAATCTATTGTCATTTACTTCTCTTTCTTCATTATATGATGGCGCTAAAAAAGATACGGTTGCAGGTTTTCCTGTCGTCCCTGCCCCGAATATGGTACGCTGATCGTGCAAGTTAAAGCAGAAGTCAGGTTTAAACTGCTCAAATACCTCACGTAAAACTTTACTTTCAGGCTGAGTCAAATCTTGTGAATCACGATTTAAGTCAATTCCGTTTGCATTTGCTCTAGTATAAAGCCTTGCTCCGTCAGGATTAAGCATCGGAATGCAGTAAAATGTGAAAGTATTCAGCATTTGTTTAGCAAAATCGGTATCGTCATTCAGCAAATTAATGAAATCAAATAAGGCTTTTGTTGTTGTGCTTTCGTTTCCGTGCATTTGCGACCATAAATAAGCACGCGTTTTTCCTGTTCCGATTTGGTAACTATATATAGGTTCTCCAAGAACAGATGTACCAATAATCTTTACTTGTCCATTTGTATTTAACTTCTCTAAAAGTGGTTTTATATGATCTAAAGTAAGATATCTGCCAGAGATAGATTGTTCTTTGTATTGTATAAAAAGCTGTTCTAAATTCATTGCGTTTCAATTAGTTTACAAAAGTAAACATCTTTATTTTTACAATTGTAAACTGTAGAAAAAAATAATAATTTAGAATTGTAAACAGTTTTTAGGAAGATTTATGACAATTTGGGATAACTCTTTTTAATTGAGTCTTTTAAAATATAAATACACTTATAAATTAATATATTTCAGTTAATTACAAATATTTATTTCAATTTTAAATTTAACATAAAATTGAACCTAAATTAAAATTACAACAAATACTTAGAAGTATTTGCTCTTTTTGTTTACATTTGTAAATGAGTGATTTTAAAACAAAAATTTACAATGGTAAACATAGATGATTTTGTAAAAAGACTTGAAACTGTATTGGAGTATCATGGTTTAAATGCATCCGCTTTTGCCGATAAAATTGGAGTGCAACGTTCTAGTATGTCTCATCTTTTGTCTGGCAGAAATAAACCCAGTTTAGATTTTGTGATGAAAATTTTGGAAGTTTTTCCAGATGTAGACTTATATTGGATTTTGATGGGAAAAGGAAATTTTCCAAAAAATACAAATGAAGAAGTTATTCCAATCGAGCACTCTCCTCTTCCTTCTTTACCAAATCAGAATATTGGCAGTGATTTATTCTCGGGCTTAGAAATAAATAATGAAGCAGAAAATAGAGAAACAAAAAAATCAGCAACTCCAAAAAATGTAAATTTTAATTTGGAAGACGAAGAAATAGAAAAAATCGTCTTATTCTATAAAAATGGTACTTTTAAAGCCTACTCTCCTTAATGCAAAAATTAGCGCGTATTTGACCCTTTGTACAGAAAATTTTCAAATATGCGATTCTCACGTGTTTGGAAAAATTCCCAGAAATTACAGTTTAATGCCGTTTTCAGGAATTTTACCTAAAACTCCTTCGTAGTGTTTTTTCAAAATTTCATAATCGGCTTCATAATTTCCGGTTGGCATAAATGGCTTACCAAGATTTACTTCTTTTTTGCCCCAATCAAAAGCAACGGGAACAATTGGCACATTCGCTTTAAGCGCTATAAAATAGAATCCTGTTTTTATCTCACTTACTTTTTTTCTAGTTCCTTCTGGAGCAACTGCCAAACGGAAGATTTCTTTTCTATTAAAAATCGAAGCAATTGCATCCACTTTATTTAATCCGCCCGAACGATCTAATGGTTCTCCGCCTACATTTTTAAAATAAAAACCAAAAGGAAATCTAAATAATTCCTTTTTTGCTACAAAATTCATCTGCAAACCAGATATGCCTCGGGTAAAAAGACCAATGTAAAAGTCATGATTACTTGTATGAGGCATCACTACTAATACGCATTTTTTTACTTCAGCATTCTCCATTCCCACTATCTTCCAGCCCATTAGCTTGTAAAAGATGAATTTGTATAATAGTTTTTTCATGAAAGATTTAATATTTGATGCAAAATAAAAGATTTAATGGTAAATTTGAGTAAAAGCATAAAAAATGATTCGAAAATTTTTCAGTTACATAATTCCAATAAAAATATTTAAGAAAAAATCAGCCAGAAGCAAAATGATCGAAGTTACTTGGGCAAATGGCGAATTAGTATTGGACACTGAAAACACAAATTATTCATACGGAAGTTTACAGCGTATATTGCGATATGGACTTCGAAATATTGGATACGATAAAATTCTTGAAATGGAGCATATTCTTCTGCTAGGAGTTGCTGGCGGAAGCGTAGTTAAAACATTGGTAGATGAAATTGCATACAAAGAAAAAATAACAGGCGTTGAAATTGATCCAGAAATGATTCAGATAGCCAATCAATATTTCAACTTAAACCAAATTAAACAATTAGAAGTAATTATTGATGATGCTTTTGAATTTGTTCTGAAAACGAAAGAGAAATATGACCTTATTATTATAGACATTTTTGAAGATACTAATATGCCAAATTTTTTATTCGAAAAGTTTTTTGTCGATAGAGTTTGTATGCTTTTAAAAGATGATGGCTTTGTTTTATTCAATACCATGATTTTGGACGAAGCACATAATGTTAGAAATAGAAAATATGTTTCTGAAGTGAATCCGAAAATGTATAAAACAAAAATGCTGCCCCGCATTGAAGTGCATAATGAATTAATAATTATAAATAAAGTAGCTTAATTTTATGAAACCCCTCGCCTCAATCTTAAATTCCCTACCGCCTACAAAAGTTATTGATGCCTCAATTAATATTTCTGAATACACGCCGTTAAATCTATCGGTTTCGAATCAAGAATTGGTAAATCAGAAATTAGATACCTCAGAAGATTTTGAGAAATATATTTCAAAATTTCTAAAAGAAAACAATGCCAAAGTTGCATTTGGAGGTTACATAGAAGGACGCTTTTTGTATCAAAGAAGTCCTATTTTCTTAAACGCTTCAAAACCGGAACGCAATATTCATATCGGACTAGATTTATGGGCAGAAGTTGAAACTGCCGTTCTTGCTGCTCTGGATGGTAAAGTGCATAGTTTTAAAAATAATATTGGTTTAGGCGACTACGGTCCCACTATTATATTGGAGCACGAAGTAGAAAATGAAAAATTTTATACTTTATACGGACATTTATCGTTAGAAAGTATAGAGAACTTAAAGATCGGAGACCTTTTTAAGAAAGGTGAAAAGATTGCTGCTTTAGGAGATGCCTCAGTAAATGGCGATTATGCTCCTCATGTCCATTTTCAAATCATCCATAATATCGGAGATTATTGGGGAGATTATCCTGGAGTCTGCAATACAAAAGACCTAAACTACTATATCGAAAATTGTCCCGATCCTAACTTATTATTAAAAATTACTTAAATAGTTATGAAGAAAGCAGGATTGATTATATGTTTGTTGTTATTAATTGGATGTAAATCTAAAACCGTAAGTAGAGATACTGAAGATTTAAAAATTAAAAAAGTTTCTGGAGCAGATATAAATGCAAATCAGCAGCGTAAAGCCTATGATTTAGGAAAAAGAGTTTTAGAAACTTGTAATACTTCAAAATTTAAACCTTTTAATGAAACTGAAGTAACTAAAACGGTTATGGAAAACACTACAGAAGAGCGTTTAACCAAAACCTGCCAAAGATTTAGACAATACTACGGAAGTTTTATAGATTTAAAATTAGATGGAGTTTACAAAACCAAACATGAAGTCATTTACCGCTATCATGCTTTATACACCAAAAAAGTTGCCAATAAAGAATTGCGCATTTTTGTAAATGAAGACAATCTCATTTCGGCCATAAAATCTATGGATTGGGATGAAAAATTTGATGCCAAATTAGCCGATCAATAAATTATAGTACTTATGAATTTTAAACTACCGCTTCTTCTTTTATTATTTATTTCAACATTTGCTTCTGCACAGCAAACTATGAGTGTAAAAGGTTCTGCGCCATATTCAGCAACACAAGAATATACTTTTATCTGCGAGAAATATGCTTATTCTGGTGAGATAAATGTACAGATAGCAAAAACTGACAAAGGCGGTATTTTAAAACTAACCATTTCTACAGCAAGCGACAAAGCAAAAATTGCTGGAGGCGTTTACGTTGATTTGACAAATGCCGATGTTATTGCCTGTACAGATAAAAATGTAAAAGAATCTGCAGACGGAAAAACAACTGCTTACTATTATTTTACTCCATCAGAATGGCTGAAGCTTAAAAAAACTGATATTTATGCCATAAGATTCATCATTGCTGGCGGCCCAGATATTTCAGGAAATCTAACTGGACATTTTACTGCTTATAGCAAAGTAAAATATTTCTCGACGGCATTTGATAAATCTAAAAAAACATTTGATACAGCTAAAGAAATTAGTGTTTTATAGTGATTTTTTAATCTAATAAATCTTATATTTAACATAAATATTTCTTTATGAACTCAAATGAAGCCTTAATTACAAAATTTTACACTGCTTTTGCGAATGCTGATGCCAAAACGATGAGCGAATGCTATCATCCGAAAGTTCATTTTATAGATCCAGCTTTTGGTTTATTAAAAGAAGAACAGGTTTCTAAAATGTGGGAAATGCTGCTTTTGAAAAGTAAAGGAAATTTAAAAATTGAATTTTCAAATGTAAAAGCAGATGATTCTACTGGTTCTGCAAATTGGATAGCTACTTATAATTTTAGCAAAACAAACAGAAAAGTCATTAATAAAATTTCAGCCGAGTTTGTTTTTCAAGACGGATTAATTATCAAACATACTGACAATTTTGACGTTTGGAAATGGTCTAAACAAGCCTTTGGTCTTACCGGTTATTTATTAGGATGGACTGGTTTCTTTCAGAAAAAAGTGCAATCGCAAGCTCTTTCTGCTCTGAAACAGTTTCAAAACATTTAATTTTCTTTTAATAAAAAATAAAAATAAAAATAAAACCCGACAAGTTTCAAAAACCTGTCGGGTTTATAGCTTTGCTATCTCAATAACCACACAGATAACCAGAAAAGCTTTAAAAAAACTTAGCGTTCTCTGCGTTAAAAAAATTAGCCACAGATTAAAAAGATTAAAAGGATTTAAAAAATCTGCGTTAATCAGTATAATCTGTGGATAAAAAATCTTTATTGGCTTTTTAGTAAAATCTAAGATTTAAACCAGCTTTCAACCAATTCTTCTTCAAACGAAGTAGCGTCTTTGTGAATAAACTCATTACGATTTTTATCATAAGAATAATCCAAAGCCCACTCTTTATGATTTGCTGCTAATTCTTTAATGCTGTTACAAACAAAAGTAATTTCTTCATCAGTAGTTGTTGGGTGAATTGACATTCTAATCCATCCCGGTTTTTTAATTAAATCACCAATAGTAATCTCATTAACCAATTTATTTGAAGTTTCCTGATCAACATGCAGTAAATAGTGTCCATAAGTTCCTGCACAACTACATCCTCCTCTAGTCTGAATTCCAAAGCGATCATTTAAGATTTTAACTCCTAAATTAAAGTGAAGATCATCAATAAAGAATGAAACTACACCCAAACGTTCTTTGTGCTGTCCAGCTAAAATTTTAATATTCGAAATAGGTTCTAATTCAGAGAAAACATAATCAACAATTTCGTGTTCACGCTCCATGATGTTTTCAATTCCCATTTCTTCTTTTAGTTCGATAGACAAAGCTGTCTTAATAACTTGTAGAAAACCAGGAGTTCCGCCATCTTCACGATCCTCAATATTATCAATATATTTATGTTCTCCCCATGGATTTGTCCAACTTACTGTTCCTCCTCCTGGACAATCAGGAATCATATTGTTGTATAATTTCTTATTGAAAATTAAAACTCCAGAAGTTCCAGGTCCTCCTAAGAATTTATGAGGCGACATAAAAATAGCATCCAAATAAGCCTCTGGATCCGCTGGATGCATATCAATTTCTACATAAGGTCCAGAACAGGCAAAATCAACAAAACAAACACCATTGTATTGGTGCATCAATTTTGCTGCACCATGAAAAGGAGTTCTTAAACCTGTAACATTTGAACAAGCAGTTATAGAAGCAATTTTGATAGTTCTATCTTTATATTTTTCCAATAAAGCTTCAAGGTTTTCTAAATTAAAAAGACCTTTTTCGCAAGACGGAATAATTTCAACATCAGCAATAGTCTCTAACCAAGAAGTCTGATTAGAATGGTGCTCCATATGAGAAATAAAAACAATAGGTTTTTTCTCTGCAGGAACATTCGTAAAACTTTTTAAGTTCTCAGGAATCTTCAATCCTAAAATACGCTGGAATTTATTGATAACTCCCGTCATTCCAGTACCATCAGTAATTAAAACATCATCATTATTTGCATTTACATGACGCTTAATGATATGTCTTGCATGATGGTATGCCTTTGTCATAGCAGTACCAGATACAGTAGTTTCAGTATGTGTATTGGCTACAAAAGGCCCAAACTGATTTAATAGTTTTTCCTCAATCGGACGATACAATCTTCCGCTGGCAGTCCAATCTGTGTAAATTATTGATTTTCTGCCATAAGGTGAAGTAAATTCTTGATTTATACCGACAATATTCTGTCTAAATTTCTGGAAATAAGTTTCCAGTGTCATGGTACTATTTTTGCTATTCATTAGTTGTGCCTTGTGTTTGGTTGCAAATATATATAGTTTTTTATAAAATTGCGAATTTATCAATAGTAAACTTCAAACACTATATTACCGTTTGGTATTTTTAGTTAAAACAACTTTTTTTTAATAAATTATCATAATATCCTATCGAATTAATAGGCATTAAACTTTAAAGAAAGTATTATTTATGGGAAATTTATCTGTAGCTACCTTTGGTGGCGGATGTTTTTGGTGTATAGAAGCTGTAATTCAGCGTTTAAAAGGTGTAGAATCAATAAAATCGGGTTATTCAGACGGATTTATAAAGAATCCCGCTTATCGTGAAGTGTGTACAGGAAGAACAGGACATGCAGAAGTGATTCAAGTGACTTTCAACCCTGACATAATTTCATATCATGACTTAATTTTCATTTTCATGACAAGTCATGACCCGACAACTTTAAATCGTCAGGGCGGCGATAGCGGAACTCAGTACCGTTCGATAATTTTATATCACGATGACTTGCAAAAAGAAATTGCAGAAAAAGTCTTCGAAGAAGTACAGCCTGCTTATGCAGATCCAATTGTAACGCAATTAAAACCTTTTGAAGTTTTTTATGAAGCCGAAGATTATCATCAAAACTATTACAATGAGAATCAAGAAGCTGGGTATTGCCAAGTGGTAATTGATCCAAAAATTCAAAAACTTAAAAAAATGTACGCTGACCGATTGATTGGATAAAAGTTTTTTGCCACAGATTACACAGATTAAAATGATTTTTAAAAAGAGAAATCTAAATAATCCTTTTAATCTATGGCAAAAATAAGAAAGACACAAAATGAAAAATCTTAAAATAAATAATCGATTTACTGCCGAATTACCAGCAGATCCAGATTTGACAAATGAAGTTCGTCAAGTTAAAAACACGCTGTTTTCATATGTAAATCCCACAAAACCTTCAAATCCAAAATTGATTCATGCTTCAGAAGAAGTGGCTGAATTGGTTGGAATCTCTAAAGACGAAATCCAATCGGAAGAGTTTTTGGACGTTTTTTCTGGAAAAGAAATTCTACCAGAAACGCAACCTTATGCCATGTGTTATGCAGGACATCAATTTGGAAATTGGGCTGGACAATTAGGTGATGGCCGCGCAATCAATTTAACAGAAGTTGAAAGCAACAATCAATTTTATACACTTCAATTAAAAGGCGCAGGAAAAACTCCGTATTCTAGAACTGCAGATGGTTTGGCTGTTTTGCGTTCTTCAATTAGAGAATATTTATGTGCCGAAGCAATGCATTATTTGGGCGTTCCTACTACTCGATCGCTATCACTTGCTCTTTCAGGAGATCAGGTTTTAAGGGATGTTTTGTATAACGGAAATCCAGCTTATGAAAAAGGCGCAGTAGTTTGTCGTGTTGCTCCGTCGTTTATTCGTTTTGGAAGCTACGAAATGCTTACGGCGAGAAATGAGCTAAAAAATCTTAAGCAATTTGTAGAATTCACCATTAAGCATTATTTCCCTGAAATCATAGGAGAACCAAAAGAGCAATACCTGCAATTCTTTCAGAAAGTGGCTGATACAACGCGTGAAATGATCTTGCATTGGCAGCGCGTCGGATTTGTGCATGGCGTAATGAATACTGATAATATGTCGATTCATGGAATCACGATTGATTATGGTCCGTATGGTTGGCTGGAAAATTATGATCCAGATTGGACTCCAAATACAACAGACAGTCAAAACAGAAGATACCGTTTCGGAAATCAGCCTCAAGTGGCGCAATGGAACTTATTTCAATTGGCAAATGCGCTTTATCCGTTAATTAATGAAGCAACGCCTCTTGAAAAAATCTTAGACTCTTTTATAATTGATTTTGAGAATGATTACAAAATAATGTTTTTAAGTAAATTAGGAATATTTACTTCGAGCGAAGCTGATGATAAAATCATAAAAGGTTTAGAGGAAATTTTGCAGTTATCCGAAACTGATATGACTATCTTCTTTAGAAATCTTAGTAAAATTAAAAAAGAGGATTCTGTAGAACAAGCATTCGAAAAAATTGAATATGCATTTTATATCCCTGAAGAAATAAGAGAAAACATTCTTGATGCTTGGCAAAAATGGTTTACCGTTTATCTGAAAAGATTAAATACAGAAGAGCTTTCGGATGAAGAACGTGCTGAAAAAATGAATCAAATTAATCCAAAATACGTCCTTCGAAACTATATGGCGCAATTAGCGATTGATGCTGCAGATAAAGAGGATTATTCTTTGGTTGATGAATTATTTCAGCTTTTGAAAAATCCGTATGATGAACAGTCCGAATCTGAAAAATGGTTTGCAAAACGTCCAGATTGGGCTAGAACCAAGGTTGGCTGTTCGATGCTGTCTTGTAGTTCTTAAAAATTTTTTTGCCACGAATTACGCTAATTTACACGAATTTCTTTTTTATAAAGTAAACCTAACTTTTAAAAATTTGTGCAAATTCGTGTAATTCGTGGCAAACTTTTTACTTTGAGCTTATATAATCTACAATCATGTTGGCATGAATTCTAGAGTTTTCTATAAACCATTTATGAGTCTGCATTCCGCCACAAACTACTCCGGCAAGAAATAAACCTTCAACATTAGTTTCCATCGTTTCTGGATTATAAACAGGAATTTTTAATTCATCTTGAGATAATTCAATTCCTATTCTTTCTAGAAAATTTAAATCTGGTTTATAGCCTGTTAACGCCAGAACAAAATCATTTTCTATTGTAATTTTTCCAGTTGGAGTCTGAATTTCTACTTCATTCTCGCGAATTTCTGTAATATTAGACTCGAAATATGCTTTAATGCTTCCTTCAGCAATTCGGTTTTCAATATCAGGTTTTACCCAATATTTTACACGGTTGTTGATTTCGTTTTTACGAATTACCATTGTAACCTCTGCTCCTTTTCTCCAACATTCTAAAGCTGCGTCTACAGAAGAATTATTAGCTCCAACCACCAAAACTTTTCTAAAAGCATATTCGTGTGCTTCTTTATAGTAATGACGAACTTTTGGCAAACTTTCGCCCAAAACATTCATTTCAATCGGAATGTCATAAAAGCCGGTTGCGATTATAACATTCTTAGACTCATAATTCTGCTTGTCGGTTGCAATTTTAAAAATATCTTGATTCTTCTGTACATCAGTTACTTTTTCAAATAAGTTAATGTTGAATTTAAAGTAGCGGTGAATATTTCGATAATATTCTAAAGCCTCCTGCCGTCCTGGTTTTGGTGCCAGACAGTTAAACGGAATTTCGCCTATTTCTAGCCTTTCGGCTGTTGAGAAAAAAGTCATATATAGCGGATAGTTGAAAATGCTATTCACTATTGCCCCTTTTTCTATAATTACATATTTTAAATTTTTCTTTTCAGCTTCTATTGCACAAGCAAGACCAATTGGCCCGCCCCCTACAATAATAAGGTCATAAATTGATTCTGTCATTTTATTTTTGCCAATCTTTATAAGGATTTTTGCTTAAATAAGCATTGTAATATCTTTCGTCGTTGGTTACTTCTTCGCCGAGCCATTCTGGCTTTTCAAAAACTTCATCTTCTGAATTTAATTCTATTTCAGCCATTATCAAACCTTCATTTTCTCCATAAAACTCATCGACTTCAAATACATGTTCTCCAGATTTTATTTCGTAGCGAGTCTTTTCAATTTTACCCTTTTCGCATAATTTCAATAGTTCCTGAGCTTCACCAAGCGGAATTTCATTTTCCCATTCAAAACGAGACATACCACCGCTATGACTTATTCCTTTTATAGTGATAAAGCCTTTGTGACCTTTAATTCTAACTCTAACTGTACGTTCGGGAGCAGAACTCAAATAACCTTGAGCAATCTTGTTCTCGGCAAAAGCTTCTTTTTTAAAGTCATCTGATTTTACAAGAAATTTTCTTTCTATTTCAACCATCTTAAATGTAGATTATTTTTTATGCAAGTTACTCATTTTAATCAAGCTCTTAAGCTTCTAAAAAATGAAAAATAAGTTAATTTGTTTTATCTCATCACAAATAAGAAACATCAAAACAACTGATTATTAACATATTAGTATGATTATTTTGATTAAATTTGATAGAATCTTAATCCGTCACCTATGTCTAAAAAAGCACTTTATTTGTTAGGCATTGCAATAACTATAATTTTAGGTACATTTTTGTATCTGAAATTTTGCTGCAACTGCTGTGAAAAAACAACAACGGATAATACTCCCAAAGCAGACACAATTGCTGTGCAAGAGCCAAAATTTGTTCCGTTTGTATTAAATGGTCCCGGAATTAATTATCAAACAAATGATAATTTAAAGTTCCTTAAAAACAGTGCAAAACTAATTATGCCTGTTGAAGACTCTGTAACTACTGGTATTGACAATTTAAAAATGTTCTTGGCATCAAATCCAAAGCAAAAGATCACAATAACCGGTTACGCACTCTCTGACGAAACAAACACCACAACTTTTGAAAATCTTGGTCTTGCAAGGGCAAATGATGTTAAAAATTATTTTGTTTCAAAAGGAATGCTTGAAAATCAGCTTAACACAAAAGGTGTAATTATTGACAAATGGAAAATGAGTGCCGACACGCTCCTTGGTTCCGCCGATTATACGTTTGAAACTATTGATTCTACTTCTGTAGCAAATGCAAACGATGAATGGAGTGTCTTGAAATCTAAGATAAATGCAGATCCTTTAATTCTTCATTTCAACACAAATAAATCGCGTCAGACTTTAAGCGAGGCAGAGAAACAGAAAGTAAGTGACATTGCCAAGTATACCGAAAATGTAAAAGATGCTGTCGTTGTTGTAGTTGGCCATTCTGATAATGTTGGAAATCGTGACTCCAATATTGTCTTGGCACAAAAAAGAGCTGAATTTTCTAAAGATTATCTTTCTAAAAATGGAATTGATTCTTCAAGAATTGAAACCCAATCTAAAGGCCCTGATGATCCAATAGGTGACAATAATACTCCAGAAGGAAAAGCCGAAAACCGAAGAACAGTTATTACTATTAAATAATATCAAAACATACGATCATGAATATACCTTGTATCTTAATACCAGCACTAGTGGGATTAATCTGTGGAATTTTAGGTTACTTGCTAGGAAAAATGAACTCGAAAAATGATGATACGCTTTCAGCATCACTTCAAGCCGATTTGGATGCATGCAAGGCCAATACAAAGAATCTGAATGCTAGAATCTCAACATTAGAAGCAGATTTGGTAGCAAAAGCAAAAGTACAATCTTTTGCGGCAACAGCCCCTGCGACAATACCTTTTGATGCTGCTTTGGCCGCAAATGTATTAGGCAAAAAAATTAAAGAAGACGATTTGAAAATTGTAGAAGGAATTGGACCTAAAATAGAAGCTTTATTTAATGCTGCAGGAATCAATACTTGGCATGAACTGTCACAAGCTTCTACAGAAAAATTACAGTCTATTCTGGATGCTGGAGGAGAAAATTACGCTATGCATAATCCGAGCACATGGGCAAGACAGGCTCTTTTGGCTTACCAAGGAAAATGGCAGGATTTAAAAGAATGGCAAGATAGCCTTTTAGGCGGGAAAGAGTAAAAAAGAGGTTCAAAGGTTCAAAGCTACAAAGGTTCAGAGATTTTACCTCTGTCACTCTGTTTCTTTGAACCTTTCCCAACTCTTAGAAACATTATACCATAATTGGCCTTTTTTCACTTCAAGCGGGCAATCTATATTATTAGTATATAAAGCTCCAGTTCCTAGACCTTGAGGCATATCCGAATTTAATGTAAATGTCCATTGTGCAATGGCATTTAGTCCTATATTGCTTTCTAATGCTGAAGTGATCCACCAGCCAATATTATATTTTTCTGCAAGTGTAATCCACTCTTGTGTTCCGCGGAAACCACCGATAAAACTTGGCTTTAAAATGATGTATTGAGGCTTAATTTCTTGAAGCAATTTTTCTTTCTCTTCAAATGAAAATACGCCTATAAGCTCTTCATCTAAAGCAATCGGAAAAGGCGTCTGTTTACAAAGTTCAGCCATTTCTTGAACTTGCCCTTTTTTAATTGGCTGCTCGATACTATGAAGCTGAAATTGATTTAATTGGTTTAATTTATCTAAAGCTTCTATTGAAGAAAAAGCACCATTGGCATCTACTCTAATTTCTATTTCTTTTGCAGAAAAATGACTTCTAATAAATTGCAATAATTCTAATTCTTTTGCAAAATCAATGGCGCCGATTTTAAGTTTTATACAGCTAAAACCATCCGCTAGTTTTTCTTCTATCTGCTGTTTCATAAAAGCAGATTCGCCCATCCAAACTAATCCATTTATCGCAATTGAACTTGAATTATTGGTAAAATTAGATGGAAATAACAGATATGGATTTTCGCTTTTAAGCGACAAAAAAGCCATTTCTATTCCGAACTGAATAGATGGAAATTCTAATAATGCATTCCAAAGTGCTGTTTCGCCCAAATGAATATTATCGCAAGCCCATTTTAACTTTTCTTCGTAGTCTGTACGATCATCTGCGCTTAAGCCACGCAATATGCCGCACTCTCCTATTCCTTTCTTGCCGTTTTCTTCCAAAATTATAAACCAAGTTTCTTTCTCGGTCATAATTCCTCTTGAAGTTCCTGACGGTCGTTTAAATTCTAGTAAATATTTATGGTAAGATGCTTTCATTTTTTTTAAGGTGCTAAGGGACTGAGGTACTTAGGTACTAAGTTTAAAAAAAATACGCTTTAAAATGCACCGTCATATCTAGAGAGACTTAATTATATAGTTTTAAGATTTTTTCAAAATCTTTTGATGGTAAACCTGCTTTCTCAAATGCTGCAAAGTCTAATTTCGTTTTTGCAATCCAGCTTAAACTATCTGTTACATTTTGAGTTTGATACTTTTTATAAATGGCTTTGGCTGCACTATAATCATCACTCACCAAATAAGTATGCGCTAAATTTAGTTTGACTAGTAATTCTGTGTCGTCCAATTTTTCACCTTCTTGAAGCGCTTTTAAGGCTTTAGCATATTGTTTCGTCAAAATATAGCAGTATCCAAGCGAACTATAATCGAGTGCAGTTGCTTTTCCTTCGTTTACAATTGTATTCAGTTTAGGAATTGCTTCGTTGTATTTTTGAGCTTTGATTAAAGAGGCCGTTTGAGCTCTTAGATCATTGAATACATTTTTAGAAATATCGGCATCTTTGTAACAGCTATTTCCAAAATCTTTATACACTTTTGTTTTTTCTACAGCCAATAATTTTTGAAACTCATCATAACGATATTGTTTCATAATTTTATTTAGGATACAAACGCAAAAATCATCCGAATTGGCCATTTTTTGCGCCATTGTAGACGTTTTGCATAAACTTATAATTTCGTTTTTGTTATCCTGATTCCAGCCGCGATTTAATTTTGTATCAACCCAAGGCACAACTTCTAAGACCACTTTTTGACTTAAAAGCCAGTTTTTGCTTTCGAAACCAAACCAAATCGTGCTAATGTTTTCTTTTAAACAAGATGATTTATTGACAGATAATCTTTTAGCATCTTTGCTTACAGGCTCAGCTTGCGAATAACAGGCTTTATCGATTTTACCATCTGCAACATATTTTTTTGCATTTTCATTAGACGTAAAAATCGAATACGTGCATTCGTCATCACCTGAAATTTTTGACATCAGAAAAACAGCTCCGGCAGAACCTTGACTGACGCCAGTTGGATCTGGGATTGCTTTTAATAAGGAAACCAAACTATTGGCCATTTCCTGATTTTTATCTAAAAGTGTAATTCTATATACAATTTCTGTAGTTCCAACGGGTAAATCTTCTGTTGGAATAGAAATTCTATCGCGTGCAGGAACCATAATTTCTTTGGTTGTAGCACGTTCTTTGTCCCAATAACCCTCTTTTTGTGCAAAAGCGTTACAAGAAACTACGATAAATAGAGAGAGAAATATTTTTTTGAAAGTTGAATTTTGTGAGGATGATTTAATTGCCACAGATTTCACAGATTAAAATGATTTTTACTTTAAAAAACTTTAATTCAACAACATAGATTATGCCAAATAACTTTCTTATGGAACTAAGTGCCCTAGCCCCGATAGAGGCGGTATCCTTTTTAAGGCAATTTTTCTTTGCCTTAAAAAGATATAGCCGAAAGCGGGATTAGCTCCTTACATCGACTCCGCTCAAGATGATAATTATAATTCAATGGAATCTCCGATTGGTAAAAGCATTAAATCTTTTCCTTTATCGAAAAATTTGCGAATTGCTTCTTCGTGATTGATTTCGATATAACCAAAAGTATCATAGTGATATCCTAAAACTTTGTCGCACTCTACAAAATCTGAAGCGATAATGGCGTCTTCAACATCCATTGTAAAGTTGTCTCCGATTGGAAGAATTACTAAATCCAGTTTTGTACGAAGAGGAATCAGTTTCATATCGTATGTCAAGGCAGTATCTCCAGCGATATAGATATTTTTATGTTCTCCTTCGATTACAAAACCTCCGGGATTTCCTCCATATGATCCGTCAGGAAAACTGCTTGAATGAATTGCATTTACATATTTTACTTTTCCGAAATCAAATTTCCAGCTTCCACCGTGATTCATTGGATGCGAATTGAATCCCTTTTTTGCATAGTAACTTGCAATTTCAGCGTTAGAGACAATTACTGCATTCGTGTTTTTAGCAATGGCCTCAACATCTAAAACGTGATCAGCGTGTGCATGCGTTAGTAAAATATAATCGGCTTTTATGGTGCTTAGATTGATTGTTGCCGCTTGTGGGTTTCCGGTAATAAATGGATCCACAATAATGTGTTTTCCTCCTACTTCAATTCCTAATGAAGCGTGTCCGTAGTATGTAATTTTCATTTTGTTACCTTTTTAAGTTAAACATATTTTATCTTCCTCCTAAAAAGAGGTTTACAATAATATCTGAAATCAAAGAAATCATACAAACTGTAAGTAATACAGAAAGCAAGAATGTGCTTAATGCTAGTTTTTTCAATTCTGGATCCAATAGTTTTGGATCTTGGTTTTTGTAAACCGTGATTAAATGTTTTGTCAACGGAATATATGCCAGTACAAATAAGTATTGGTCAAAATTATAATCGCTTAAAATAGCAAATACAACCACCAAAATCATTGCTGTAATAATCAAGAAAAAGTGATAATTTTTGGCTTTTTGAGCGCCAATCTGCACTACAATGGTATTTTTTCCTGCTTTTTTATCCGATTCTTGATCACGCATATTGTTCAGGTTTAAAACTCCGACACTCAATAAACCGATTGCTACAGCTGGAAGAATCAAAAGCGGATCAACTTCTTTTGCATATAAAAAGTTAACTCCTAGTGTACTCACTAATCCGAAGAAAATGAAAACGAATAAATCTCCAAAACCTCTGTATCCGTAAGCAGAATTACCAACTGTGTAGCGAATTGCAGAAACAATAGCGGCAATTCCTACCAAAAGAAAAAAGATAGAATATCCAAAATTATCTTTTCCGAAAGCAAAATAGATTAGAATTATAGCAGACAATAAAGTCAAAAATGAGGTAATAATAATCGCTTTTTTCATTGCTTGAGGCGTAATAACCCCGCTCTGAATTGCACGTTGAGGCCCAACTCTATCTGCATTGTCTGTACCTTTTACTCCATCGCCATAATCGTTTGCAAAATTGGACAAAACCTGTAATCCTAATGTTGTTAATAAGGCAAAACCAAAAACTTTCCAGCTGAATACTTCTGTTGGAGTGTTAATTGTTTCTGTTGGATTTGACAAAGCATAAATGCTTCCAACAATAATTCCAGAAACTGATAAAGGCAATGTGCGCAGTCTTGCGGCTTCAATCCAATGTTTCATTATTTGTTTTGTTTGTTTAGTTTCAGGTTTCAAGTTTCAGGTTCCTAACTTGAAACCTGAAACTTGAAACTATTTTATAACTTATTTATGGTAACCATTTATTTTCGCCGAAGTTTGGTTTTCTTTTCTCTAAGAAAGCATTTCTTCCTTCTTTTGCTTCTTCGGTCATGTAAGCCAAACGAGTTGCTTCTCCTGCAAAAACTTGTTGTCCGACCATTCCGTCATCTGTTAAGTTCATTGCGAATTTTAGCATTTTGATAGAAGTCGGTGATTTTTGAAGAATTTCCTGCGCCCACTCGTAAGCAGTCGCTTCTAATTCGTCGTGTGGAATTACAGCATTTACCATTCCCATTTCAAAAGCTTCTTGTGCAGAATAGTTTCTTCCTAAAAAGAAAATCTCACGAGCTTTTTTCTGACCTACCATTTTAGCCAAATATGCCGATCCGTAACCGCCGTCAAAGCTTGTTACGTCTGCATCTGTTTGTTTAAAAATAGCATGTTCTTTACTCGCAAGCGTCATATCGCAAACTACGTGCAAACTGTGTCCGCCACCTACAGCCCAACCAGGAACAACAGCTATAACTACTTTTGGCATAAAACGAATTAAACGCTGTACTTCTAAAATGTTTAAACGATGCTGTCCATCGTCTCCAACATAGCCTTGGTGTCCGCGTGCATTTTGATCTCCTCCGCTACAGAAAGAGTAAACTCCATCTTTAGTTGAAGGTCCTTCAGCAGAAAGTAAAACAACTCCAATCGAAGTATCTTCTTGAGCATCGTAAAAAGCTTGGTATAATTCTGAAGTAGTTTTTGGGCGGAATGCATTTCTAACATTTGGTCTGTTAAAGGCTATTCTAGCTACTCCATTACATTTTTTATAAGTTATATCTTCAAATTCTCTGGCTGTAATCCAATCCATTTTGATTTTTTTGTTTAAATAATTATACGGTAAAAATAAAGCATTTTTACTATTCTACCTACTCAATCCGTCTTAAGTCTTTACTAAATTGAGATGCAATGTTAACAATTGGTATTTACTTACAAAAAATAACATTTTTTAACATTAGTTTAGAAAAATAATAATTAATTTTACAGCCTAGAAATCAATGAGATACAAATTACTTCAAAGATTTCAGATTGATTTTCTTTCACTGATTTATTAACCTAAAAAATGATTTTTTTGAGAAAATTTAAAAAATTTGTCGCTCATTTTTTTAGGGTTTTGAGTAACAAACCTCAATTAAAAGAGCAAATGATTTATGTGTTTGTCGAAACTTCAAAAAGAAAAAAGTAACACCTAAGGTTAAATGTTAGAATTGTATCTATAATTAGTATAGAAATGATAACGATAAAAGAAGAAAAAAGTACTAATTCATACTTTCTAAAAGTTATTTTATAAAACCAATGGATTAGCCGTGAAATTCTTTTTTTGCTGTTAAGATAGGTACATTAAATCATTTAAAAGACATACCATCAATGGGATAATTTCCAAAATTCGTAAAGTTATTGTTCTGAGATGGACTCGAATTATTTTATTTCTGTTTTTTTTTAATTACAATTTTTTTTAAAACTGAATAAAAAGCGAAAGGCTGCTTGTAATGAGCAGCCTTTTGTATTATAACTTTCGTAAGTTCCAAAAAATATAAATTTCAAATTCCAATGGATTGAGTTGAATCAATCTTGGAAATTAATTTACAAGGTAAATTCCATCGTCTTTTATTTCAATCAATTTTTCTTTGTAAAGAGATCCAATTGCTTTTTTAAACGATTTTTTACTCATTTTTAAAACTGTTTTTATGTCTTCTGGATGAGAATTATCATTTAATCTAAGAAAACCTCTGCTGGCTCTTAATTCACTTAAAATTTTCTCTGCATTTGGCTCTATGCTTTCAACACCTTGAGCTTGCAGGGCAACATCAATTTTGTTATCAGGACGAATGTTTTTGATATAACCACGCATTCTGTCCCCAGTTCTTATGGAATCATCATAAACTTCATCTTTATATAAAAGCCCTTTGTGACGCTCGTTAATGATAACATTGATTCCCATGTCGGTAATATGAGAAACTATTAAATCGACTTCTTCACCTTTTTCAACAGTCAGATTATCATTGCTCAAAAACTGGTTTGTTTTACTTGAAGCAACCAAACGATTAGTTTGTTTATCTAAATATAAATAAACCAAGTAGCGTTTTCCTTTTTCCATCGGTCGCGCTTGTTCTTTAAATGGAACAAGAATATCTTTTTCCATTCCCCAATCCATAAAAGCACCAACATTATTGATATAATTTACTCTCAAAAGAGCAAATTCATTCAATAAAATATAAGGCACCAAAGTGGTTGCTACAGGGCGCTGTTCGTGATCTAAATAAACAAAAACAATTAATTCTTCGCCAATCTCAAAAACTTTTGGCACATATTTATTTGGAAGCAAAACGTCATGAACACCATCTGGATCATTTTCTGGATCTCCTAAAAACAAACCAACTTTAGTATCACGCAATATCGTTAGCGTATTGTATTTTCCTATTTCTAACATTTTTATAAGTTTCTAAGCAGTCAGACTGCTAAGTTTCTGAGGCGCAAAGGTACGAAGTTTGGTGCGGTACAAAGAAATTAATTTTAACAAAACTTAGTTTGAGTGCAAAAAATAGAAAATCCCTTTATAAGCAGATGTTATAAAGGGATTTTAAATTATATCAAATGTAGACTATTTGAAGATGCTTTCTTTTTTAAAGTGCACAGTTAATAAATAATACACTACCGCTCTATATTTGTGTTTATTTGATTTACCATACTTTTCCATAACGGCATCAATTCCTTTATCTAAATCTGGCCCATTTTTCAAACCTAATTTTTTGATTAAAAAGTTGTTTTTAACCGTATCTAATTCTGATTGCTGCGAAGAAGCCACCGTAGAAGCATCATCATTATAAATTGACGGTCCGCAAGCAATTGTAACTTTTATTAGTAAATCTGCATCAGCTGTAACTCCACATTTTTCTTTTAGGTCGGCTGTGTACTTTTTAATTAAATCTTCTCTCTTGCTCATAATTATACAATTTGGTGAATAATAAGCCAAATGTATAATTAAGGAAACTTTAAAACAATAATTTTAACAAATATTTTCTTTCAATTTTAAATTAGGTATTTGAAATACTGTTTTAAAACAACATCATTCTCAACTGTTGGCGTAAAGATTTCCAAAATACACGGAACTTCGTTAGAGTCATATAAAGAATTAATTCCGTTTTCTAATGATTGAATATCATTAGCTGTGAAATAATTTAAACCGTACATTTTTGCCAAATGCTCGGCAGTCAATTTATGCGATGTTTCAAAATAAGTGTTGAAAACAGGTTTTTCTTGATGCCCTGGAAGAATTCTAAAGATTCCTCCTCCTCCATTATTAACTAAAATAATCTTGAAGTTTTTAGGAATATAAGAGTTCCACAGAGCGTTACTGTCGTATAAGAAACTTATATCTCCCGTAACAAAAATTGTTTGTTTTTCGTTTCCAACCGCGGCGCCAATTGCTGTAGTAGTGCTTCCGTCAATTCCGCTTGTTCCTCGATTACAGAAAACTTCTATAGAATTATCAATATCTATTAACTGAGCATAACGAATAGCAGAACTGTTACTTATTTGCAGCATGCTATTTTTAGGCAGTGATTCAATTACTTTTTCGAAAACTTTAAAATCAGAAAATTCAATTTTACTCAAATATTCTTTTCTTCGTTCTAATCTCGTTTGGTAAACAGTATCTACATTATTGAAATAGTTACTTTTTACAAAAGATGTTTTTGAAAGAAGGTCTTTAAAAAAATCATTTGGTTGCATTTCAAAATGTTTTGTCAGCGCTTCAAATGTATCATAAGCCCGTAAAGTATCAATATGCCAATGTTGTTTTGGTTTGTATTTTCGCAAAAAACCTTTAATTCTTTTTGAGACAACCATTCCTCCAAATGTTACTAAAATTTCAGGGTTAAATTTCTTAAAATCAAAATCATCGAAAGGCGTAATTAAAGTATCTATTGAATTAATAAAACTTTCATGATGAAGATTTGAAGTCGTTTCTGTAAGCACGACAACTGACGGATCTGAAGCTAAATTTTCAATAACTTCTTTATCAATTGTATCCGCTTCGTTAACTCCAACTAAGATTAATTTTCGTTTCGCAGTATTCCAAACAGAAATTACTTCTTCACTATTTTCTATTATTAATGTAAAAGCTTCTGGCTTTGTATTTGTAATCTTTGGCTGTACAGAAAGTTCCTCTGTTGTTTCGTATAAAGGTTCTTCAAAAGGTGCATTAATATGAACTGGACCTTTCTTTTGAATTGCCGCTTCAATTGCTAGATTGATTTTTAAATCATTTTCTTCTGATGCCTCTTCGGTTAAATTGGCATTAAAAACAGAATGATTAGCAAACACATTTTCTTGACGAATGGTTTGTCCGTCACCAATATCAATTTTACTCTGTGGACGATCCGCAGAAATTACAATTAATGGAATTTGACTATAAAATGCTTCAGCAAGAGCGGGATAATAGTTTAACAAAGCAGATCCGGAAGTACAGACAATAGCAGTTGGCTTTTTAGTTTGTTGCGCGATTCCTAAAGCAAAAAAAGCAGCACATCGTTCGTCTGCAATGCTATAACAAGTAAAATTTGGATTTTGAGCAAATCCGATAGTTAACGGCGCATTTCTAGATCCTGGAGAAATTATAATATTAACAATGCCTTTGGCAGATAAAATTTCGATAATGCTTTGTGCAAGCGCTATTTTGGGGTAAATCATTCCGGTCGTGTATTACTTTTTTTAAAAGAAAATCTTTCATTTGATTTTTCTTCATCTTGCTTACAAAGTTACAAAGTTCGCACTTGATTTATATTATAATTAGGAATATATTAAGGCTCTTTCTCGAAAAAGGGAATATATTTGTAAAATCGAATAATTAATAAAAGCCTGACACAATATGCGTTTCTTACTTATACTTTTTTTATCTGTTACTTTTCAAACTATAACCTCACAGAATCAATTTGCTCCTGTTGACGTTCCGTACAAAACAGCTTTAGAAAATGCAAAAAAAGAAGGAAAACCGCTTTTTGTTATGCTTTACGCAGATTGGTGTCCGCATTGCAATTTAATGAAAGCGGAGGTTTTGAGCGATCCTACTGTTATGGATTTTTTGAATAAAAACTTTGTTTGCACTTATAAAAACATTGAAAAAGAAGAAGGAATTGCTTTAAAGAATAAATTCAATACTAAATCGCTTCCTACTTTCTTATTTCTTGATAGTGATGAAACTTTAATCTATGCATTGAAAGGCGAAATGAAAAAGCCTGAATTCTTAAATGAACTCAACAATGCTTTAAATCCAAAAATTCAATTGCCTCAATTAGAAAAACAGTTTCTTGCTGATCCCAGCAATTCGGATAAATTTTTCACCTATTTGAATGCTTTAAAAAAAGGAAAAGATAGAACCGAATTATCAATACCGACACACATTTATTTGGATACGCAAACTGATAAACAATTGGTGAGTGAATTAAATTGGCGAGTGATTGCAAATGGCGTAACCGATATTAAATCTAGGGAGTTTCAATATGTTTTAAATCACCAGAAAGAATTTGCAGCAGTAGCTTCACAAAATCGAGTTGATCGTAAAATTGAAAGTATTGTAAACGAACTGCTTCGTCCTTTGGTAGATAATTTAGATACCGTAAACTACTATAAACAAAGAGAAATTGCCAAATCAATAAGATTACAAAAAACAGATTCTTTGGTTTTTAAATATGACTTGACATTGGCTGAAAGAACTGAAAGATGGAATTTTTATAAAAAAGTTACGCTCGAAGACACCCAAAAATTGGTTTGGAATGATGCAAGCTTTTTGAAAGATATCGGAAACACTTATTTCAAGCATATAAAAGATAAAGAAAGTCTGAAAAAAGCGATTTTTTGGGTAAATCGTTCTCTAGAATTAAATGATTCTTATGACGGTAATTTGCTAGAAGCCAAGCTTTATAATAAAATAAATGATCGAAAGAAAGCTTTAGAATATGCGAAAAATGCCAAAGTTATTGCAAAAGAAATGGACTGGAATTCTAAAGAAGTAGACACTTTATTAGCTGAATTGAATACCAAATAACCGTAATAATTACCAATGAGCATTATTTTAAGACCTGCAACAACAACCGATTTGCAAAAAATTCTAGAAATTGTAAATCATTCCATTTTACATACTACAGCCAATTATAGTTATGAAATCCAGACTTTGGAAGTTCAGACCAAATGGTTTGAAGATAAAATGGGCAAAAATCTTCCAGTAATTGTAGCCGATTTAGATGGCGAAGTGGTTGGTTTTGGGAGTTACGGACAATTTAGAGAAAAAATTGGCTATCAATATACTGTTGAACATTCTGTTTACGTAGTTGATAATATCATTGGAAAAGGAATTGGTTCAAAACTTTTGACAGAATTAATACGTTTAGCGAAAGAACAAGGCTACCATGTTATGATTGGTGCTATTGATGCTGATAATGCTGGAAGCATTGCTTTCCACGAAAAATTCGGATTTGTCACTACAGGAACGATTCGCGAAGTAGGCTACAAATTTGACCACTGGCTGGATTTGGTTTTTATGCAGCTTATTTTGAAATAATTTACCACAAATGCTCAAACAAACGCAAAGTTCGCAAAGTATTTAAAACTCTGCCTCTTTGCCTCTTTGTACCTTTGAACCTAAAAAAAAAGACTCAAATTTGAATTCCAAATTTGAGTCTTTTTTACTTTAGCTTTTAATCCAACTGATTACTTCTGGTTCTGTAACTAAAGTTTTTGGCTTAATTACTTTTACCAATTCTCCTTTTTCATTGATTAGATATTTTTGAAAATTCCACTCAACTTCAGAGTCTTGTAGGCCATTTCTTGATTTCTCAGTCAAGAATTTATAAACCTCGCACATATCGCTTCCTTTAACTGAAACTTTACTCATCATAGGAAAAGAAACACCGTAGTTTTGTTGGCAGAAAGTTTCGATTTCTTTATTTGTTCCTGGTTCCTGAGACGCAAAATTATTTGCAGGGAAACCAACAATCACAAAGCCTTTATCTTTATATTCTTTGTAAACAGCTTCTAAATCTTTGTATTGTGGAGTTAAACCACATTTTGACGCCGTATTGACAATCATGATTTTTTTGCCTTTTAATGATGCAAAGTCAAAAGTATCTCCTGATAGATCTTCTACTTTAAATTGATAAATTGTTTCTTTTGCCATGGTTTTATCTTTTTTAGATAATTTGTTTGTACTGGTTTGCGCATTTAATCCTGTTGCAGACAAAATTGTTGCTCCAAATAGTATAAAAAGTATTTTTTTCATCTTATAATTTTTTATAAAATTAGCTAAAATCCATTTCACAAAAACTTTTTTTTTGCCAATCAAAAGTTAAATAAAAAATGAAGCCTAACGTTAATCAGACGTTAGGCTTCCCCCCATACAAACAAATCAAACCATGAATTAATTATTATTTAATCTTTTATAAGTATAGTTGATGACTCGGTTTATATCGAAAATTCGTTTATCCCCCATATGTCAAACGTTTTTTAAAAGTTATTGGCTTGTATGATGTTTCGTTAAATCCTAAAATAGTCGAGACATATTAAAAAAATCTTCTATTTGGAAGTCCGAGTACATCAACTATATAATATTTTATGTTTTTAATGTCTTTTATTATCATATTTACTTTAACCATTAAATGACAGATCATTTCTATCTGTGCAGTTTAATAAAGTATCTCTCAGAAAATCTTTTTCAGTAAAAATGGTTAATGACAAAACTGTTGTTAATCCAACTATTAATATTTTGACTATTATTTTGCTATCCATAGATCTTTAGTAATGTTCTAACAACAGTTTTTTAAAAATTTATAACTGTAAATATGATCTTTCCCACCTTATTTAATTTATCTACGTAATTGGATTGTTTTTGGTTTTAAAAAAATACAAAAAAAATGCATTTTTTTTCTGAACCCTTTATTTTCTTAGGTTTTGGACTATTAAAAAAAAACAGAAAAATGAAGAAAAAATAAATTAACTTTATAACAGGTTAGCATATAACGTCTTAATTTTTAATGTTTAAACTTAAAAATCCAAATCTATGAGTCAAGAAGAACTGTTAGTTTTAATTTACAAAAAAGACGAAAAAGCTTTTACGCATTTGTACGATATGTACTCAAAAAGCTTATTTTCTGTCATTCATGTCTTAATCAAAAATCGAGAAGAAGCTGAAGATGTTCTTCAGGATGTTTTTGTCAAAATCTGGAAAAACATCGATTCCTACAACGAGAGTAAAGGACGATTCTACACTTGGATACTTAATATCGCCCGAAACACTTCAATCGATAAACTTCGTTCTAAAGACTACAACAACAGCCAAAAAAACCTTTCATCAGATAATTTCGTAAATCTCTTAGATGAGAGTAATAAATTGCACCATAAACTAGATGCAATTGGTATTCAAGAGTTTGTAAAAAAACTAAAACCAAAATGTATCGAAATCATCAATTTATTGTTCTTTAAAGGATACACCCAGCAAGAAGCTTCAGAAGAATTGGCAATGCCACTGGGAACTATCAAAACGCAAAACAGAAACTGTATTAACGATTTACGTAATTATTTGAAGATATAATGGAAGCACAAGAATATATAGAATCAGGAATTTTAGAGCTGTACGTTTATGGCTTATTAAGTGAAAAAGAGAATCTTGAAATTGCCGAAATGGCAAAAAAGAATCCTGAAATGGATCAGGAAATTATTTCGATAGAAAAAGCTGTTATAGCGCTTTCATCAAGTTTTTCTCCTTTCCATTCTGTGGAAAATTTCGAAAAAATTAAAGCTCGTCTTGAACTTAAACACGGAAAAGTAGTTGAGATGAAACCAGCCTCAAATTGGTCACAATACGTGGGCTGGGCGGCTGCAGTATTGCTGCTTTTAGGTTTAGGCTATCAAACGTTAGAATTGACAAAAACAAAAGAGGCGATTTCTACTGTTGGAAATGAAAAGAATCGAATTCAACGAGAATATGCTTTTTTAGATCAGCAGAATAAACAGACTGAGAAAAACTTAACTATCGTAAGAGATATTAAAAACACAGGTGTAACTCTTGGCGGACAGGCTGTTTCTCCAGCTTCTTTTGCAAAAGTGTATTGGAATAAACAGACTAAAACTACTTATATCGATGCGGCAGGTTTACCAGCTCCTCCAAAAGGAATGGTTTATCAGGTTTGGTCTTTAAAGCTGAGTCCTGTACTTACTCCGACAAGTATTGGTTTATTGGATAATTTTGAAGGCAATAAGCAAAAAATATTTGCTGTAGATCAAACCACTTCTGCTGAAGCTTTCGGAATTACTTTGGAGCCAGCCGGCGGAAGTCCAACTCCAACAATGGAACAACTTTACACTTTAGGAAAAGTTTAAATTTAATCTTTTATAAAAAAGCTAAAACGCATATTCAATGTAATATGCGTTTTTTTATTATTTTTAATTTACCAAAAACCAATTTTATGAATGCAAATTTACTTTTGAGAATTGCTATGGCAGTTATTCTCCTTACCCATTCCGTTTTTGGAATGTTCAATAATGGCATCAATGATTTTGGAAATCTCTTTCTAAATCAAATTGGTTTTGCTCCTTTTGGATTGTTTCTTGCCTGGAGTATCAAATTATCTCATGTTGCCGCTGCAATACTTTTATTAGCAAATAAATACATTAAACTCGCTGGTTTTGCAACCATTTTTGTTCTTATAATGGGAATCATTCTAGTTCATTTTAAGGAAGGTTGGTTTGTTGTCGGCGGAGGAAGAAATGGTGTTGAATATAATTTTCTACTAATAATAGTTTTGTTCGCAATTATGTATCCCGATGGCATCATAAGAAAGCAAAAAAGTAATTCATAAACCAAATACCGAGCTGAAATGGAAATAATGTGCAAAAATTGCCATCAGATTTTTAAAGGTCACTATTGTAACAATTGCGGGCAGTCTGCAGAAACGCATAAAATAAATGTGCATTTTTTATGGCATGATATCCAGCACGGCTTATTACATTTTGACAAAGGAATTTTGTATTCTTTAAAGCAATTATTTACAAGGCCAGGGCATTCTGTTCGAGAATTTATCGAAGGAAAAAGAGTTCGCCATTTTAAGCCTCTCTCTTTGGTTGTTGTACTAGCAACACTTTATGGGGTGCTATATCATTATTTTCATATCAATACTTTTGAAGCTGTAAATTCTCCAAATTTAGACTCTGATTATTTAAGCGAATGGTTTGCTACGCATTTTTCATGGGTAACTGTAGGCTCTATTCCTATTTATACTATTGGGACATATCTCGTTTTTAAAAGCCAAGGTTATAATTTTGTCGAACTTTTTGTGCTTAATACTTTTAAAGCGGCGCAAAGAATTTCTGTACAGCTGTTAACAATACCTGCAATGATTTTTCTAAATCATACTTCGCATATGCAGCAGTACACTTATACAATGTATATTATTGGTATAGTTTTGATTTTTTGGACAAACATTCAGTTTTTTAATAAAATATCAAAAACGAAAGCTTTTTTCTTGTCGCTATTGAGTCATCTCATTTTTTTAGTTTGCTATTTTATAATAATAGGCATCATACTTCTTCTCTCTGGGGAATTTCCAAACTAAGCATAAAAAAAACTCAACATTGTGTTGAGTTTTTTTTATGAATTAATAATTATTGCGAATTATTTATTTCTTCACTTTTTTAGTTTTATAGTATTTACGGTACTTTGGATACGTTACAGCTCCAATTATAGAAATTGTAACTAAGCAATAATAAATCCAATTTAACGAATGTGCTTCACCGCTTGCGTAAGAGTGCAAACCTACTAAGTGGAAATTCACTCCATAATAGGTAAACAAGATTGATACGAAAGCATACATACTCATTAAATTAAAGAACCACTTCCCTCTTAAAGCTGGAACAAAACGAGCATGAATTACAAACGCATATATCATAATCGAGATTAAAGCCCAAGTTTCTTTTGGATCCCATCCCCAGTAACGTCCCCAGCTTTCATTTGCCCATTGTCCTCCCAAGAAGTTTCCAATAGTCAGCATGATAAGACCAATAGTCAAAGCCATTTCGTTAATGTAACTTACTTCTTTTATATGTAAATCCATTTTGGCTTTATTTTTATCATTCGTAAAGAAAATCAATAAAAGAGCTACAAAACCTAAAATCATTCCTAAAGCAGTCGGACCGTAACTTGCAACAATAACAGCAACGTGAATCATTAACCAATAAGAATTAAGAACCGGTTGTAAATTTGCAATTTCTGGATCGATCCAGTTCATGTATGCTGCCATTAAAATCATGGCCGTAACAAATGCAGATGAAGCAACTGTAAGTTTAGATTTTCTATCAAAAGCCAATCCGAAGAACATGGTTGACCAAGCCACATATACAATAGATTCGTAAGCATTACTCCACGGTGCATGACCAGAAATATACCATCGTGCAACTAATCCTAAAGTATGGATTACAAATAATAATCCGACAATAATATGAAAACCATTTACAGTGATTCTAAGCCATTTTTTCTCAAAGAAAATATTTAGAATAGTAAACATCAGCATAAGAATAGAAGCTGTAATGTACCAATAAGGCAATACTTTGAAAACATCATATTTATTATAAGCAATCTCAGCATCAATTTTATCTTCGCTTGGCCTTACTTTAGCACCAAATTTCTTTTGGAAACCATTAATACTTTCAACCAAATTATCGGCAGTGTCAAAGTTTTTCTCAATTGAACCATTATTTAAAGCACTAAAATATAAAGGCAGAATCTGTTTCACATAAGTAGAATCCATCCCTTTAAAACCAGCACTTTCACGTTCTAAAAATGAAACCCATTTATGGTTCGGATCATTTGGAACTGGGAAAATTTTTAAAATACTGCCACTTAATGCTGACTCCATTAAGTTGACTTTTTTATCAGTTTCAACAAAATCTTTCTCAAAATTATTCGGATTTGCCGCTTTATAGGCAGCATCTAAATACGGAGATAATTTATAATTTCCTTGCTCATCAAAGAATTTCACAAATGGAGCATACTGGTCTTTTGAATCAATTCCGATAATTTTACGAATACTATCGTTTCCTGATTTAATATAAATTAAAGGAATCTGAATCCAAACCTGGGCGTATTGTGTCATAGACAAGAATACTTGATCTGAATTCATTCCGTTGTATGAATCTTTATGACTTACTTTTCTAAGCAATTCAGAAGAAAACGTATTAATTGGCTTCATTCTTCCTCCAGCATCTTGAATGATCAAACGCCCAAATTTTGCAGCGTGTGCTTCTGGCGCTTTATAAATATTCAATAAAGAATCTAGCTGTTTCTGGCTAGGTGGCGCAGTAACGTGATTCGCATGATCATTTGGATCTGCACTGTGATTATGTTCGTGTTCATGAACATGTCCGGGAGTGTGAACATGTGGCGCTTCTTGAGCAAATCCATTCAAACCAATCAATAAAACTAAAATGGTAATTAGTTTTTCTTTTTTCTTCTGAATAGCATCAAGTTTGCGTTTCAAATCGCCAAAACGAGAATGCTTAGTAAACATAATAGCCATTAAACCAATATATAATAGAAAATAACCGAAATAAGTAATGTTAGTTCCCCAGAAATCGTGATTTACAGATAAAACAGTTCCTTTTTCGTCTGGATCAAATGAAGATTGAAAGAAACGATAACCTTTATGATCCAAAACATGATTCATAAAAATATCTGCATCAAAAGTTTCTGTAGAATCCTGAACAGTTACTTTACTTTTAAAAGCAGAATAACTTTTTTCTGTTCCAGGGTATTTGTCTGCAATAAAATCGTTTAAACGAATTTTAAATGGTAAAACATAAGCTTTACTTCCGTAGAATAAAGAATATTCAATCTTACCGATTTTCACTGTTTTTGGTTCTCCAATTTGTCCTTTAGAACCAAAAAGCATTACTTCTTTTTCTTGCCCTTCTGCTTTTACTTTTACAACCAAAGCATCATTATGAGATTTTGCTTTAAAATCATTATTAGATTCGTAATCCACTTTACCTTTCAATGGAGGTTCTGGAAATACAATTCTAATATCTCCAATGCTGTATAAAGAACGCATCATTAAAGGTTGTACATTATCTTTTGTAACTTTTCCTTTAAATTGATCTGCCATTCGCATAAACTCACCTTCAAAAGGAGTCTGAATAGTGTATTCTTTTCCAGTTGTATTGATGTTAATTGCACCATCAGTCTGCTTATTTAATGCAAACAAAACATTGTGAATATTCTGAACTTCACCTTCTTTCAGATAATGTTCTTCTCTACCACCTGCTCCAGCTTCAACTAGTTTAAGATATAAAGTTCCGTTTGGATCTGGTTTAACCACTTCTTTCGCTCCCATGATATAGTTTGAATAAGTAACTTCAAAAGGAGTTTCATCGAATTTTCCTGAAATACTGAAATTATTATTGGTAACAGGAGAAAGCAAAAGGCTTTTTTCAAAGACTCTTCTTTTCATTTCCCCTTTATATTCACCATCGGCAAAAATGGTTAAAAAAGTTTTATCTGAGTATACTTGATTTTCTGCTGCGCCTTCGCGAATTGGCATCATTCCTTCGTAACTAATATAACGTGTGATAAAAGCTCCTAAAATGATAAAAACAAAGGCAAGGTGTAATAAAAGTGTTGCCCATTTTTCTTTTTTATGCAGTTGATATTTTTTGATATTTCCGAAGAAATTAATCATAAAGATGGCCATAATCGCTTCAAACCACCAAGTATTGTAAATTAGTATTCTGGCTGTATCTGTGTTGTATTTACTTTCGATAAAAGTTCCAACACCCATTGCAATTGCGAATGTTAAAAAAAGAACGGCCATTAAACGTGTAGAAAACAAAAAAGAGAATATTTTTTTATCCATTTCTTAGGAATTACATTGTATAAAAGTGCGACAAAAGTACTTAAAAATGTTGATTAGCAGGCTTTGCCTTTTGTTAATAAAAACCAAAAATAAGGACTATTTTTTAAACGAATTGATAATATGGAAGGTTTAAACCTACAAAATAGACGTGCTTTTTTTGAATAATTGTTTTTAGCCAAAAAGTGTTATAATTCTAACAAAAACTAGATCGCAATAAAAACTTCAAAAAAGCATTATCAATATCTAATAGACTCCCGCATTAAAAAAATAATACTAATTTTGCTTTCATGATTCAGATAACAATAATTGGTTCCGGCAACGTTGCGCAGCATTTGATAAAGGCTTTTTCTGCCAGCAAAATTGTTGAAATTAAACAGGTTTTCTCACGAAAGAAAGAAACCTTACTTCATTTAATTGATCCTGAAAAGATTGTAACCGATTTTACAGCATTAGAACCTGCCGATTTACATATTATTTCGGTTTCTGATAATGCTATTGCAGAAGTTTCCGAACAACTTCCTTTTAACAATCAACTTGTGGTTCATACTTCAGGAACATCATCAATCGAACTTTTAAATCCAAAGAACCGACGTGGTGTTTTTTATCCACTTCAGACATTTTCTAAAAATAAGAATATTGATTATTCAATTATTCCATTCTGTCTGGAAGCAGAAAACACAGCCGATTTTAAGCAGTTGGAAACCATTGCAAAAAGCGTTTCAACAGCAGTTTATTCTATAAGTTCAGAACAGCGAAAAGCACTTCATGTAGCAGCTGTTTTTGTGAGCAATTTTACGAATCACTTATACCAAATAGGTCAAGAAGTTTGCGAGGAAAACCAAGTTCCTTTTGCTGTTTTAAGGCCTTTAATTCAGGAAACAGCAGACAAAATAAATACGCTCAATCCTATTGATGCGCAAACAGGGCCTGCTATTCGCCATGATTCGAATACAATCAATGCACATTTGGCATTTTTACAAGACGAAAACAAAAAAAATATCTATAAAATCCTAACACAATCTATACAGCATAATGGCAAAAAGTTATAAAGAATTAATGAATGACATCACAACTTTTGTTTTTGATGTAGACGGCGTACTTACAGACAGTTCAGTTTTTGTAACCAATGAAGGCGAAATGTTAAGAACAATGAATATTCGTGACGGTTTTGCAATGAAAGCGGCAATTGAAAGCGGTTATCATGTCTGCATTATTTCTGGTGGAAGCAACGAAGGTGTACGCATTCGTCTTCAAAATCTAGGCGTTAATGACATTCATTTAGGAACTCCAGACAAAGTAAAAACTTTTAAAGCTTACATAGAAACTCATAATATTAAACCTGAAAATGTGTTGTATATGGGAGATGATATTCCCGATTTTCATGTTATGAAATTAGTTGGACTTCCTACGTGTCCTCAAGATTCAAGTCCAGAAATTAAAAATATCTGCCGATACATTTCACACGTAAAAGGCGGACGTGGCGCTGTAAGAGACGTTATCGAACAAGTGATGAAAGTACAAGGAAAATGGATGGAGTATTTTAACGGACAACACGATTAATTTAATTGTGAATTGTTAATTAAAAAAACTTAGCATCTTAGAATCTTAGCTCCTCAGAACCTTAGAAAAAATGAAATTCCTAAAACTCATTCGTTATAAAAACCTTTTAATGCTTGCTTTTATGCAGCTGCTTTTTCGTTATGCCTTTTTAAAACAGCAGGAAGTTCCGCTGGCATTATCAGACTGGCAATACGGGCTACTCGTCTTAAGCACTGTTTTATTGGCAGCTGCAGGTTACGTTATCAATAACATTTATGATGTAGGAACCGATAGTATAAACAAACCAAATGATGTTGTTGTCGGAAAAGGAATTACAGAAACAGCCGCTTATAACATTTATATTGGTCTAAATATTTCTGGGGTTGCAATTGGTTTTATATTGTCGAATATTATTATGAGACCTACTTTTGCTTCACTTTTTATTTTAATCGCGTCGCTGTTGTATTTTTATGCAACAACGCTCAAGCAAATCATGATTTTGGGCAATTTTGTTGTGGCGTTGCTTTTGGCTGTAAGCGTTTTGATTATTGGTGTTTTTGATCTTTTTCCTGCCACAACTGCCGAAAATCAGGCGCAAATGGCAAGTCTTTTTTCTATTTTGACCGATTATGCTTTATTTGCTTTTATGATCAATTTTATTCGTGAAATTGTAAAAGACATTGAAGATGTAAATGGCGATTATAATATGGGAATGAATACGTTACCAGTTGCAATTGGAGTTAATAGAGCTGCAAAAATAGCTTTAGGTTTTGCTATTATTTCTTTTATTTTATCAGGACTTTATTGCAATACCTACTTCATGGAAAATAAGCTTTACATAGCAGTATTTTATGCTTTTGTAACAGTTTTAGCGCCTTTGCTTTACTTTATTGTAAAAATTTTTAGTGCAAAGTCTCAAAAAGAATTTCATCATTTAAGCAGTATTTTAAAACTTATTTTATTCTTCGGAATTTTATCAATCCTGGTTATTGCCTTAAATATTAAATACAATGCTTAAAGAAAAATTAAAAAAATATAAAATAATATTAGCTTCGGGTTCGCCTCGCAGACAGCAGTTTTTTAAGGATTTGGATCTAGATTTTGAAATTCGCTTAAAAGACATTGAAGAAATTTATCCGCCAGAATTAAAAGCAGCAGAAATCACCGATTATCTTGCTGAATTAAAAGCAAATGCATTTGAAGGAGAACTGAAAGAAAATGAAATTTTGGTAACAAGCGACACCATTGTATGGCACCAAAATAAAGCTTTAGGAAAACCTAAAAATGCTGAAGAAGCTTTTACCATGATAAAATCGATGTCTAATGCAACACATGAAGTAATTACTTCGGTTTGTTTCAAAACTGCGGACTCCTCTACTCTTCTGCATGATATTACCAAAGTAACCTTCAATGATTTATCTGACGAAGCCATTTTGTATTATATTGAAAATTACAAACCTTATGATAAAGCTGGTGCATATGGCATTCAGGAATGGTTTGGTTTTATGGCAGTTGCAAAAGTAGAAGGTTCTTATACCAATGTTATGGGACTTCCGACTGCCAAAGTTTACGAATTTTTGACTACATTAGTGTAAAAATTTATTTATGTTTTCTTTTAAGGAGTATAGCCGAGAAATAATAGCGACAATCATTCTTATTGGGGTTCTTATTGTATTGCGTATAGTGATTGCTAAACTAATAAGGCGTTTTGCCGCTACAAGCCAATTATTTGAACATCGCACCAATTTAGTTATCAAATATATTAATATCTTAATAAATATACTGCTTGTAACAACGTTAATAGTAATCTGGGGAGTTCAAACAGAAGATATTTTTATTACAATCTCTTCTATTGCAACAGTAATTGGAGTTGCTATGTTTGCTCAATGGTCTATTTTAAGCAATATTACCTCTGGAATGGTTTTATTCTTCTCCTTTCCTTTTAGAATTGGAGACACAATTAAAATACACGATAAAGATTTCCCTATCGAAGCAGAAATTGAAGATATTAATACCTTTCACGTAAGCTTAAAAACAAAAGAAGGTGAAAAAATTGTTTTCCCAAACAATCTACTGCTTCAAAAAGGAATTTCAATCATTCCTGCAAAGTATGAAGAACGCGAGTTTTTTGACTAAAAATTTAATGGGAATTTTATAACGAGTAGTCAAAAAGCTGGAACGTAAAAAAACAAATAAATCGTAATATTTGTTATATAAATTCAGCTAAATAAAATAAAAATGACTCGGTCCATAACATTACCTTTTTATGCAAAACTTTCTTTTATTCTTGTTACTTTAATTTGTTTTGCAAGTATTTTTTGCATCGGAAAAGATATTCTAACGCCTATTCTAATGGCATTTCTATTTGCCGTTTTATTGCTTCCGATTTTTACTTTTCTAAACACCAAACTTAAGTTCCCTAGGCATCTGGCGGCAATTGTCTGTCTTATTATCTTTATTTCTGTAATTGTCGGAATTTTGGTTTTTATCTCATATCAAGTGACATACATGGCAAATGATTTTGAGACAATAAAGAAAAATGCAAATTCTTTTATTCTTGAAATTCATAAATTTATTAGAGAAAATTTCCAAGTAAGCATTGGGGATCAAAAGAAATATCTAGATTCGGTTACCAAAGACTCCGTTAAAACTGGTCAAGCAAAACTGGGCTCGTTTATTATTTCTATAAGTGATGTTCTACTTGACAGTACCATTATGATTGTTTACACCTTTCTTTTTCTTATTTACAAAGAACATTTTAAACTGTTTTTTGCCAAATTAATCAAACAAGAAAATCATGCAGTTTTACAGGATATTTTATCACAGATAAAAGTTTCCATAAACAATTATATAGTAAGTCTAATTATAGAAATGATCGTTGTTTCCGTATTAACCAGTTTAGGTTTATGGATTATTGGCATAAAATATTTCGTTCTGCTTGGATTAATTACAGGAATTTTAAATTTGATTCCATACATTGGAATTACGATTGCTGGAATTATTACGATTCTGGCATCATTAACAGGATCTGGAGAAACATCCGTAATTCTGGGTATTCTAATTGTAAATATTATTGTTCAGTTTATAGATAATAATCTGCTTGTGCCATTAATCATTAATTCTAAGGTAGAAATAAATGCCTTTGTTTCAATCATGGGAATTATTGTTGGAGGTGCCGCCGCCGGAATTGCTGGAATGTTTTTAGCTATTCCGCTTTTGGCCATTCTTAAAATAATCTTTGATCGGATTGAATCTCTCTCGGCATGGGGTTATCTCATGGGTAATCATGTTCCAAGAAAATTTGTTTGGAGAAAAAGAAAAATTACAACAGAAAATTAAAAAAAGCGTTATGCTAGCATAGCATCTATTTATTCCTTAAATTCATAAAACTTAAAATTATTAGAAGAAAATTACCAAATGTCTCTAAACCAAAAAATACTGTTTATTATTTTGCTGTGCTTTTGTTTACAAAGCATCCAAGCACAGGTAAATCAAAATAAAAAAGAGCCAAAAAAGGAGAAAGACACTACGGAAATCTATACTAAAATCAGGAATTATTCTAAGAAAAATAAATTTACGCAGACCATGCATAAATTATTTTTTAGATCTAAAAGACCAAAGAAAAAGGAAGAACTGCTTGTTCCTATTGATTCAACAAATTACGAAGGGAAAATTATTCGTAAAATTAACATCATTACTTTAGATCCATTTGGATATTCTGTTGCCGATACTAATCAAATTCCTAAAAATTGGGGAGAAAGAATGGGTAATAGACTTCACTTAAAAACAAAGAAAATAGCTATCTATAATTTATTGCTTTTTAAGAGAAATACTCCTTACAACACTTACAAAGTTCTAGAGTCTGAGCGTTTGATTCGTGCACAGCGATATGTTACGTCAGTTAGAATTTCCAATCAGTCGGTGGGACAAGCATCCGATTCTGTAGATGTTACCATCCGTGTTTTAGATTCCTGGAGTACAATTCCGAGATTTTCCATTTCAAGCAATCAAGTTTCGGTAGGTTTCAAAGAAAAAGATTTTTTTGGAACAGGTCAGCAGTTAGAATATCGTTTCACCAACCGTTTTGATGATGGTCAAAATGGCAACGAGGTAACCTATACAGTTCCGAATATTAAGAATACTTATATAGGAACTGTTCTTCACTATAAAATGGATTTGGACAATAACTATATTAAAAGTATCGATATTGAGCGAGACTTTTACTCTCCTCTAACTAAATGGGCCGGTGGCTTTTATATCGATGAAAATTTTAGAAGGGACACGCTTCAAGCTCCAGATTCTACATTTGCTTTTCAGCCTAAAAAATATACATCGCAAGATGTTTGGGTTGGACATGCCTCTAAAATGTTTGAAGATAATAATAAAGCAATTACGAATCTAATTACGACCGCTAGATTTCTGAATGTCAATTATAGCGAATCACCTTCAGATATTTATGATCCAAATCATTTTTATTCTTCTGAGAAACTAATTCTTAGCGGAATTGGATTGAATACAAGAAAATTTATCCAAGACAGCTATATTTTTAGGAATGGCCAGACAGAAGATGTCTCTATAGGACGAATTTATGGTGTAACTTTTGGCTACCAGTATAAAAACACTTTTTGGAGGCCATATGTCGGGGCTCAATTCTCTTTTGGAAATTACTACAGATTAGGCTTTCTGAGTATGAATTTCGAAGCTGGAACTTTTTTTCATAAATCCAAAACTTATCAAACCTCTTTTTTGTTTGAAACCAATTATTTTACCAAATTATTTAGTTTAGGAAATTGGAAACTTAGACAATTCGTAAATCCGAAAGTTGTAATTGGAATAAATCGAGATGATATTGTTGCAGACCAATTAAATATAAATGAACAAAATGGACTTGCAGGGTTCAACAGTTATTTATATGGAACTAGTAAAGCCATTTTATCGCTACAAACACAGACATATTCTCCGTATTCATTATTAGGATTCCGTTTAAATCCATTTTTCAACTATTCAATCGCGGTATTAGGAAGTCCAGAAATGGCAATGACAAAGAGTAAATCCTATTCTAAACTTACTGTAGGGCTATTAATCAGTAATGACTATTTGGTTTTCAGTTCATTTCAACTTTCACTTTCTTATTATCCAACTATTCCCCAAGAAGGAGACAATGTTTTCAAAACAAATACTTTTGAAACTACCGATTATAGACTTCAAAGTTTTGAGCTAGCAAAACCTAGAGTAGTCAATTATAAGTAATTTTTTTAGAAACTTTTAAAAAGAGTAAAAACGTTAAATATCAATAAATTAAAACTATTTACACTTCCAATTCATTCGACGAAATGCATTTTTATTCGACAAAATACATCTCTTTATTTTTTTTGGCACAGTATATGAATATCCCTATTCAAGATTAACAATTAAAAAAAACAAAAAAGATGAAAACGATAAAATTAGCAATCGCTGGATTATTTCTACTGGTTGCAAACGCCACACAAGCCCAAGTATCGATAAACGTGAATATAGGAAACCCACCAGCTTGGGGACCAGTCGGATATACAGAAATGGAATATTATTATCTTCCAGATATTGAAGCTTACTACGATGTTCGTGCGTCTCAATTTATTTATTTCGGAGGAGGAAGATGGGTAAGAACAACTTACTTACCAAGACAATATAGAAACTATGATTTATATGGTGGTTACAAAGTAGTTTTGACAGATTATCATGGTAGAACTCCTTATACATACTTTGATCGTCATAGAGTAAAATACTATAAAGGATATCACGGAGGTCCACAAAGGCCATACAAACCAAGACCTGTATATGGATACAACGATCGTAGAGATTACAAACGTTACGACAAACATGATAAACATTACGATAAACACCATGACAAACACGATCGCCACGATCATGATGATCACCACGATCACGGACATGGAAGAAGATAATTGCTAAATTATTAGTAATCAGATCAAGAGGGTATCAATTAAATGATGCTCTCTTTTTTTTTCGTAATTTAACTTTGAAGTTTTGTTAAAAATTTGTAATTTGTATATAAATCACTGTAAAACAGATGGTTTTAATAAAATTAACCTTTGTTTAATGTGATTATGATATATATTTGCACCGAATTTTCAAAACCCAAATTAAAATCTTATGAAAAAGAATGTTTATTTGCTTTCATTTTTAGCAATGTCACTATTAATAGGCTGTGACGATAATAATGACAACAAAAACGATGGACAATCGTCAAATAACATTACTATTACCTCAGATCAATCTACTTTAAACCAAAGACTTGACTTGACTAATTCAGGGGTAATTTCGATCGAAAATGGTTCTCTTACAGGAAAATCTGCCGAGACAGCCAACACTTCTTTTCCTTTAGTGCAAATTGCTGAAGTTAAACCTCCAGTTGATGCTAACGGAAGAACACTACAAGCGAGCCATGTTACGGTAAACGGAATTTATGCCTACGTTTCTTATATTATGAGAGGCGATGCTTATTCTGGAGCTATTGATGTAATTGATGTTTCAGATCCTTACAAACCAAAATTGGTTACTTCTGCATTAATTCCTAATACAGATATTACATCTCTTACTTTTTCTGGATCAAATTTAATTATTGGAGCTGCCAAAGATGTCGATAAAGATCCACTTCTGGGTACAAATCCTGCAATTGCGCTTAATATGGAATTAAGCTCTGGATTACTTACTGATAAATTCAAAACAAATTATTTAGAAAATAGAGTTACAACAGATGTGGCTGCCAATGCTTCTAATTATTTTGCTGTAACTGGAGATAACGGAAGTTTATTTAAAGTAAGCAGTTCTACAAAAGAAATAACAGGAAAAGTTGCTGTAGCAGATTTACGTTCTATTGCCTTAACAAGCGACAAAGTTGTTACTTTAAGCGGAACGAAAGGTGTTAATATTTATAATCAGTCGACTCTTGCTTTACAAAAAAGCTTTACAACTTCTACTGATGTAAGCGGCGCAAAAAGAACAATGGATATTGACGGTACAAAACTTTTTGTTTCTGAAGGTCCAAACGGTCTTGGCGTATATGATATCAACAGCGGTTCTAAATTACAAAGCATTGCAATTGCAACAACTGGAGAAGATAATGTAACAAATGCAGTTTCTTTTAATGATGGTTATGCTTTTGTAGCAAACGGAGCTCTTGGCTTAAATGTTTATCAATTTGCTGCAACCCAGCTAAATTTATTAGGTTCTGTAGGAATTGCTGGTTCATCAAACTATGTAAAATCTAGTGGTAATTACATTTATGTGGCAAGTGGCACAGGCGGTTTGAAAATCATTAAGATGGAAAAGCCAAATACGACTTTTGCAAACTGTACATCTTATATTATATACAATCAAGGTAAAGATCTGATTTTAAACTCTAACGACATAAAATCATACCAAGGAGCAACTGCTATAAACTCAGCAATTATTAATTCTGGTGCTGTTTTGACTCATTGTGGTTCTATTGCAATTCAAAATGGTTTGATCTTAAACAGTGGCGGTACTTTCAATATGACAGGAAGTTTGTCTCAAGGAAAATATCAGCAATCGAATCCAACAGAGTTAACCATCAATAGTAATGCTCTTTTACAAGTTGAAGGTTCTGTTGTAATCTGGGGAGATTTAAGGTTAAACAGTGGTGCTAAAATTAATTTCATTGGAAATAATTCTTCTATAACAATCTACGGAAAGGTTACTAAAGGAAGCAACGTAACGATTACAGGAACTTACAAAGACACCGAAAACAAACTGAAATAAAATTTCAAAGCATTTATATAAAAGCTGTTAGATTAGTTTCTAACAGCTTTTTTTGTTGCATCAATTTAAAGAAAGGTATAATTATTGAGCGTTAACAATTCATTTAAATAATCTTACATAAAATAATTACTATTTTTGGAATGATTTCAAAAAACACCTAACATTTACCATGCGAAAAATACAGATTCAGATCTTTCTTTTATTTTTTATCGGTTTTCAGGTTTCATTTGCACAGCAGCCACAAAAACCAAATTCTGTTGAAATTTACAATCAAATCAAAAAGCTAAACTTTTTAGGTTCGGTATTGTATCTTGCAGCACACCCTGATGATGAAAATACCAGAATGATTTCGTATTTGGCCAATGATATGAATGCCAGAACAGGCTATTTGTCATTGACTCGCGGCGATGGAGGGCAAAACTTAATTGGACCTCAATTACGTGAATTATTAGGCGTTATAAGAACCCAGGAATTAATCGAAGCACGAAAAATAGATGGCGGAGAGCAGTTTTTTTCAAGAGCAAATGATTTTGGCTTTTCTAAGAATCCAGATGAAACTTTAGATATTTGGGATAAAGATAAAGTCCTTGCCGATGTAGTTTGGACAATCAGAAAATTCCAGCCAGACATTATTATCAATCGCTTTGACCACCGTTCTCCAGGTACGACTCACGGACATCATACTTCTTCTGCAATGTTAAGCGTTGAAAGTTTTAAATTAACAAATGATCCAAAAGTTTATCCGGAACAATTAAAATACGTTTCGCCTTGGCAGGTAAAACGTCAATTTTTTAATCCGTCTTGGTGGTTTTATGGAAGCCAAGAGAAATTTGACGCTGCCAATAAATCTAAATTTACAAAGCTGGAAACCGGTGTTTACTACACAGGAATCGGAAAATCAAACCAAGAAATTGCAGCTTTAAGCCGAAGCCGTCATCAATCGCAAGGTTTTGGAAGCACTGGAGTTCGCGGTGAAGAAACCGAATATTTAGAATTAATTAATGGTGAAACCCCAAAAGAACGTGATAATTTATTTGACGGAATAGACACAAGCTGGAACCGTGTTAAAAACGGTAAACCAATTGGTGATTTAATTTCTACGATTATTTCAAATTACGATTTCAGCCATCCTTCCGCAAGTATTCCAGATTTGGTTAAAGCTTATGCATTGATTCAAGCTTTAGACGATACACATTGGAAAGAGATTAAATCAACAGCTATAAAAAACATCATCGCATCTTGTTCTGGTTTATATCTTGAGGCTGTTGCTAATGAACAAGAAGCAACGCCAGGAAGTACAATTACATTAAGCTTAGAAGCTATTAATAGATGTTCTGTAGGAATGGAATTAATGAGCGTAACTACTCTTCCAGATCGTAAAACGACGTCTCAAAATATTATTTTAAAAAACAATAACGATAACAAAATTAACCTTCAATTACAGCTTCCTAACAATATTGAATACACACAGCCATATTGGCTAAAAGAAAAAGCTACTGTTGGAATGTATACCGTTTCTAATCAAGAAAATATTGGAATTCCAGATATTATAAGAGACACAAAAGTAATTTTTAATGTAAAAATCAACGATGTAGAAATTCCGTTTGAGCGCACTGTTGTGTATAAATACAATGACGGCGTAAAAGGCGAAATGTATAATTTTCTTGATATTGTTCCAGAAGTTACAACATCAATTTTAGAAAGAGTTTTAATTTTTAGAGATACCAACAGCAAAATGGTTCCTGTGAAAGTTCGTGCTGGAAAAGACGATGTAAAAGGAAATCTGCAATTAGAATTGCCAAAAAGCTGGAGTGTTTCACCAAAAGAAATTCCTTTTGCTTTAGATAAAAAAGGCACCGAACAAATCTTTTATTTTGAAGTAACACCGCCTGTAAATCCAGAAGAAGTTACAGCAAAAAGTGTAGCAACTGTAGACGGCAAACGTTTTGATAAAGACCAGACCATTATTGATTTTCCTCATATTACCAAACAAATGGTTTTAAAACCTGCTGAATCAAAGTGCATTAGAATTGATTTAAAAACTTCTGGAGATGCGATTGCCTATATTATGGGTGCTGGAGATGAAGTTCCAGAAAGTTTAACTCAAATGGGATACAAAGTTTCTATTTTAAAACCAGAAGAAATTACGCCTCAGAAACTAGATTCGTTCAGTACAGTTATTACTGGAATTCGTGCTTACAATACGGTAAATGCTTTGGCAAACAAGCAAAATATACTTTTCAACTTTGTAAAAAGTGGTAAAAACATGATTGTGCAATACAATACAAACGGAAAACTAGTTACAGATAAGATTGCTCCATATCCGTTAAAATTATCAAATGATCGCGTGACGGAAGAAAATGCAAAAATTACTTTCTTAGCACCAAATCATCCTGTTTTAAATACACCAAATAAAATCTCTGAAAAAGATTTTCAAGGCTGGACACAAGAGCAAGGCTTGTATTACCCAAATGAATATGATCCTGCCTTCACTCCTATTATTTCGTCTCACGACAAGGGAGAATCTGCCAAAGATGGCGCTTTATTAGTTGCTCCGTATGGGAAAGGATATTACATTTACACCGGTTTAAGTTTCTTTAGAGAATTACCCGAAGGTGTTTCTGGAGCGTATCGATTATTATCAAATATCATTTCTCTAAAACAGCCCATTGAAGCTCCTAAACAAGATATAAAGCAATAAATATGGAAGCTAAAAAAACAAAAAAATGGAAAAAAAGCTACACCTATGTTTTAGTGGCTAATGCAATTTACATTGCTATCTTTTTCTTAATCATGCAATTATACTCATAACCTATGCAGCTATTTGACTGGATTGTTCTTATTGTAACATTATTATTTATTGTTGGATACGGCTCTTGGAAAACTCGAGGCAGTAAAAACGTAGAAGATTTCATTTTAGGAAACAATGAAACACCTTGGTATACTGTCGGACTTTCTGTAATGGCTACGCAAGCCAGTGCAATTACGTTTTTATCTACACCTGGACAAGCGTATCATGACGGAATGGGTTTCGTTCAGTTTTATTTTGGTCTCCCAATTGCAATGGTTGTCATTTGTTTGACTTTTATTCCGTTATATCATAAAAGTAAAGTTTTTACCGCATACGAATTTTTAGAGCGGCGATTTGATGTTAGAACACGTTCGCTAGCAGCAATTTTATTTCTCGTTCAAAGAGGTTTAGGAACCGGTTTAACCATTTACGCACCAGCGATTATTTTGTCTGCATTATTAGGATGGAATTTAACTGTAATGAACATCATTATCGGAGTTATGGTAATTATCTATACTTTCTCCGGAGGAACAAAAGCAGTAAACGTAACTCAAAAACAGCAGATGTTTGTCATTATGTCTGGAATGTTTATCACGTTTTTCCTAATTCTACATTATCTTCCAAACGATATGACTTTCAATAGCGCTTTGCATATTGCTGGAGCAAACGATAAAATGAATATTGTAGATTTTTCTTTTGATCCTGAAGAAAAATATACTTTTTGGAGTGGTATTACGGGCGGTTTCTTTTTGGCCCTAGCCTATTTTGGTACAGACCAATCTCAAGTTGGGCGCTATTTATCTGGAAAATCAGTTCGTGAAAGCCAGATGGGATTAATCATGAACGGATTACTCAAAGTGCCTATGCAATTCTTTATACTTCTTACAGGAGTTATGGTTTTTGTCTTTTTTCAATTTAATCCTGTGCCGTTAAATTTTAATCCGAATAATAAAATTGCTATTGAAAAATCTCCTTTTAAACAAGAATATCATGTTTTAGAAGAAAAGCTGGTGAAACTTTCAGAAGATAAAAAAGTTATCAATTTATTATACATTGATCAGCTAAATCAGGATTACGACAATCCAATATTGCGTAAAGAATTAGTTGCATTATCAAATAAAGAAAAGGATCTTCGTGATAAAGCAAAAGAAATTATTTCGAGAGCCGATAGTAATTCAGAAACAAATGATAAAGATTATGTATTCTTTCATTTTATTCTGCATTATTTGCCAAAAGGTCTAATCGGATTGCTATTAGCCGTTATTCTGTCGGCAGCGATGTCTTCTACCGCTTCTGGATTAACAGCTTTAGCTTCTACAACAGCAATTGATATTTACAAAAGAAATCAGAAAGAAGAAAAATCAGAAAAACATTATTTGCATGTTACTAAGTTTTTTACTCTTTTCTGGGGAGTTATAGCAATACTTTTTGCTTGTGTAGGAACTTTATTTGAAAATTTAATTCAGCTTGTAAATATTATTGGCTCTATCTTCTACGGAACCGTTTTGGGAATATTTCTTGTAGCTTTTTATACTAAGAGAGTTCAAGCAAAACCAATGTTTATTAGTGCAATTATAAGTCAGCTTACCATTTTTATAATCTATTATTTTATGATTTACAGTCAGGAAAAACTAGGTTATTTATGGCTAAATTTTATTGGAGCAATCTTGACAATTGTATTAGCACTTCTATTGCAGTTTTTATTTTTTAGAGGAAAACCAGATGATAATGAATTAATTTTGGACTAAGAATATTATTCAGAGTCTGAAATTATTCTAAGCAAAAATCTTATTTTAGTAAATTCTAATTACTAAAATAAGATTTTCACGTTTTAAACTTCAAAAAATCATCAATATGAGAGATTCAAAAAAATACAGCAACAAAACCAAAGCTGCTTTTATTCTGTTAATTGTAATGCTGATTATTTTACTTGGAAATTTTAATACGCTTCGAAATTCCAAAAACGTAAATGATAACATCAATGCGATTTACAAAGATAGATTGGTTGTTGCACATTATATCTTTCAATATTCAAAAGAACTTCATTTTATAAAAGCTGAAGCAGAAAAACTAAATTTAAGTGACGTTATCAAAAAAGATGAAATCGTTCATACACTAAACATTATCCACGATATTGATGATTTGTATGCTAAAACAGTTTTAACAAATAAAGAAAAACAATACTTTGATGCGTTTTTACTTTCCTGTAAAGAAATAAACAAACAGGTTGAAAGCAAAAATTGGGATAAAATAGCCAATTCTAGTGCTGAAGCTTTAAAAACACTTGAATCTCTTTCTGATATTCAGATTGAAGAAGGAAAAGCTAAACTTGCAGTTGCAAATGCGATGTATAGTAGAAATAATGTACTAGGCCAGCTCCAGATTGCGCTTCTTATTATTTTAGGAGGAATTACGTTTTATCTTCTGATTGTAAAGAAAATCAAACAAAAAATTAAAATTCCAGAACCGCCTAGCATGAATTAGTGCAACAACTTTCTTTTTACTTAAATTTTCTGTCTTGTTCAGAAATCTGAAGATCATTTATACTTGCAAACCTTTTCTGCATTAAACCATTTGCATCAAATTCCCAGTTTTCATTTCCGTAGGCTCTAAACCAATTTCCATCAATATCTTGGTATTCATACTCAAATCGCACTGCAATTCTGTTTTCGGTATGAGCCCAATATTCTTTTTTCAATTTGTAGTTTCTTTCTTTTTTCCATTTTTCAGTCAAAAAAAGAATGATTTCATCACGACCGTTTACAAATTTATCCCTATTTCTCCATTCGCTATCTTTTGTGTAAGCTTTTGAAACTCTCTCGGGATCTTGACTATTCCATGCATCTTCTGCCAATTGGATTTTTTCCAATGCCGTTTCTAAAGAGAACGGAGGCAGCGGTAATTTCTGTTCCATTATTTTAAAATTAAAGTTTGAATTATCTTTTTTGATTGTTCTATTAACTGATTCGATTTAAACAACTGACTTTCGATTATACAGCTTTCAAATAATAAATAGATGTGGTCTGCTAACAAATCATCTTTTAAAATATCTTTAAAATAAACTCGCAAATCACTTTTATGACTTTGAATAACGTTGAGTATCTTAATATTATCAGACGGAATCTCTGAAAGTATATTTAGAAAACTACACCCTCTAAAATTTTCATTTTTATTCATGTAAATCAAAAAATCAAATGATGCAATAACCTTCAAGTTAGAATCTTCAACATTTGAAGTAAATTTCAATAATTCGTTAAACCAAAAAGAATGGCGTCGCTCAAGAAAAGCTACACACAAATCTTCTTTAGATTTAAAGTGCTGATAAAAACTGGCTTTAGCCACTTTTGCTTCTTCAATAATCTGATTTATTCCTGTGGCATTATAACCTTGACTATGAAATAAAGTAAAAGTCTTTTCTAAAATTCGTTCTTTAGGTTGCATCTTAAAATGTATTATTTTATGTATCGCTCTAAACTATAGCTAAACAGTTACAAATGTAATAAAATTTTAAACATACTGACAAGTCTGTCTATATATATTACAAAAAAAATTCCAAAACCCGAAAGTCTTGGAATTTAGAATTTTATATTTTGAAGATTTAAAAACTTATCTGCTCCACTCAGCTATACTGTCTTTGTTTAATTTTACGTAATCAGCGTTGTTTGCCGCTTCAGCAGATGCCAAAGAAGCTTTTGCAGTTTCGATTGCGCCTTTTTTATCACCTTGTTTTGCTTGGATTAAAGATTTTAATCTTGATACATAATATGGTTTATCTGAGCTCATATCTAGAGCCTTGTCAACATAATTTCTAGCAGTTTCTATATTTCCGTTTGATTGGAATAAATATTGAGAAGCTGCAAAATAATCATTCCAAGTTGGACCAGCCAATGCTTTATCTATACTTGCCACTGCAATTTTAGCAGTTGGAACTTCAAATTTTAAAGCTACATGAGAGTTTTCCCAAGCAATATCTAAATAACCAAAGTTTGGATCTAAACCATTAATACCGATTGTAAATGTCTCAACAGGAGTTGGCAATGCCTCTTCTTTTACTGTCGTTTTTAAAGCTACATAAGAATCGCTCCAATTTTCTGGCAACCCCCAGTTGTCTGTAGAAAGATAAAAAATGATGTCCCAGCTTTCGATTCTCGGAACTGTATAAATTGCATATTTTCCTTTCTTTAACGTTTTTCCGTCAATTATAACATCGTCGCTAAAATTAATAATTGTATTTTCGTTTGCACCGGTTCTCCATAATTTCCCAAACGGAACCAAATTTCCAAACACAGCTCTTCCTCTTGCTCCCGGTCTTGAATAGGTAACTTCAACATCGGTTAAACCAACAGTTTGTTTAATATATCCTTTTGGACTTGCTTGCGGTGTTTTTACTTGTGCTTCTGATGCTAACGGTCCTAAGATCAGGGCTAAAGCAATAAGTAGTTTCTTCATTATTTTAAGTTTTATTTTTATTCAAATTTACAAATTCAATTAGGGAACAAATGTTAAATTTTATATAATTCAGCCCTTTAAGTGTGATATTTTTTTAGCACTAAGGTCGTTAAAATGCTCTATAACTAAATCAGCTTCAGACAAATCTTGCAAATGAGAATGTTCGCTTTTGTAACCTACACAATAAATCCCTGCACCCTTTGCTGCTTTCACTCCATTTGTACTATCTTCAATAATAATGCATTCTTCTTTTGGCGCAATCGACAATGAAGCTGCGTGAATAAATATCGCTGGATTTGGTTTTGATTGCGGAAAATCTTCTCCGCTGACAATATGTGTAAAATACTGATGCAGATTAAATCTAGTGAAAACGCGATCAATAGTAACTTTTGATGCCGAAGAAGCCAAAATTAATTGTATTCCGTTGTTGTATAAATCTTTAATTAAATCTTCGACACCATTCAAAAGATATAAATCTTCTTTAGTATCAAAAGCATCATTGAAAATAGTTCTTTTTCTCTGAATCAAATCCTCAACTTCCTGTTCTACAGTTGGAAAATAGCTTTTTAAAGTCTGAAATGTATTTCGAGTAGAAAATCCTGTAAATGTGGTATACATTTCTTCAGGAACTTCAATATTCAATTCTGAAAATTGCAAATAATAGGCATAACGATGAACAGGCTCTGTGTCAACAATTACGCCATCCATGTCAAAAATTACTGTTTTAATCATTTTTTTAGGTGCTAAGGTTCTAAGAGGCAAAGGTTCTAAGGTTTCTCTCTTTTGTATTTAACTTTGTCAAAGTTTTTAGACTTTGACAAAGTTTGCTTTGAGTTTTATTTATTAAGGTTCAGAAACATAAGATTCAGTCTAGAAGCTAAAAACTTAGCACCTTAGAATCTTAGCATCTTAAGAACCTTATTTTTTAAGCAGATGTCTAATCACCGTTTCAGCAGCATGTAAACCAAATAATCCTGGCATATAGCTGTTTGTTCCGTAAAATGATTTTTTGAAGTTTTTACCATCTGTTAATTTTAAGCTTTTTTCATCTTGAATTTCAGAAGAGAAAACTACTTTCAGTTTATTAATTTTTACTTCTTTTAAACGCTTGCGAATTGTTTTAGAAAAATAGCAATTAATTGTTTTTGAAATATCCGCTACTTTTACTTTTGAAGCTAGCATTTTCCCGCCAGCACCCATACTGCTAATGATTTTTACCCTTTTGCGTTTTGCGGCAATAATCAGATTTAATTTTGGAGTAATACTGTCGATGCAGTCTAAAACATAATCAAATTCTGGAGAAACAATCTCAAAAGCACGTTCTGGAGAAAGAAATTCCTGAACACGAGTTAGATTTAATTCTGGATTAATATCCATTAAACGATCGCCTACAATTTTAATTTTCGGCTCGCCAACTGTTGAATGTAAAGCTGGTAATTGACGGTTAATATTGGTAATATCCACAACGTCTCCGTCTACAATTGTCATGTTTCCTACTCCTGCTCTTGCTAAAAATTCAGCTGCAAAAGATCCAACTCCTCCTAGTCCAACGACTAAAACATTAGATTTTTGTAAATTTTCTAATCCTTCTTTAGTAAACAAAAGCTCAGCTCTTTCTGTCCATTCTGCCATATATTCTTTATTTTATTTTTTTTGTTTCAAGTTTAATGTTTCAAGTTTTACACGTTTGGCGTCCTGAGCGAAGTCGAAAGGTGTTCCAATTGGTTTGGACTTCGACTTTACTTCGCCTGACAAATCATGTTTTACAATTCGAACACACTTCTATAATTACTCGAAATAATATCTTTTAAAACTTTTATATTTAATCCTTTATACTCAGAAGCCAATTTGTAAACTTCTTTAATTGATTCTTCAATAGTATCTGTTTCTAAGAAAAAACGATCATTTGGAACATTTTGAAAAACCAACTTCAAATCTGGATTTTTGAATAAATATTTTCCAAATGAAAGATAAAATCCAGCTGCTATTAATTGTTCAGCCAATTGATTATTCTTAGAAAAACCATGAATAATCATGGGAACATGTATCTTCATTTTTTTCTTAATCGCCATTACTTCCTGAAAAGCGGCCACGCAATGAATTACTACAGGTTTCTTATGTTCTTCTGCTAATTCTAATTGTTTTTCAAAAACTGAAACCTGCAAATCAAACGGGACTTCAATTCTTTTATCCAAACCGCATTCGCCTATTGCCAGACAATTTTTGGCCTGCAGTTTTTCTTCTATAATTTTCAAATCTTCATCAAGCCGATTTTCATCAATATACCACGGATGAATACCGATGGAATAAAACGGAATCGAAGCATCAAAATCTTTTGGATATTGATTAACCAATTCTAAAACATCTGATTCATTGGTAAATTGATGAGTATGAAGATTAAAATATTCCATTAATGAAAAGTCTTTACACCTGCTTTGATTTCAATTTTCAAATCATTTTCCTGAGGCACAAGCGGACAAGAATATTTATAGTTATAAGCGCAATACGGATTATAAGCTTGATTAAAGTCTACCGCAATTGTATTTCCTTTCGGAATTTCTAAATCAATATAACGTCCTCCAATGTAACTTTCTTTACCAGTTGTTAAATCAGAAAAAGGCAAGAACAAATGGTTTTTATATTTTTCCTGCACAATAAGATCTAGACTTTGATAAACTGCTAGCTGAAAAGCTTTTCCATTTATTTTAAAATGCAAAGTTCCATACTTAGTATATTTTGGAGTACGTGTTCCTGAGGTTTTCATTTCAAAAACTTTTCCGCCTTTGGCTTTTACCAAAGTTGCATTTACAAAATAAGTTTCAGAAATAGGAAAAAAATCTAAGCTTTTAAAAGTTTTTAGATCTTCAGTCATCAACGGACTTGTCTTAGGATCAGCATATTCGGAGTTGATTTTCTTTTGAAATTTTTGAACATCAGTTTTACTAAACTTTTTTTGTGCAAAACCAAAATTAAATACCAACAATAAAGCTAGGGCGTTTATAGTTTTCATCTTAGAAATTTTCTGCAAAAATAGTTCAAAAGTAACAAAACAACAACCACTTAACGAGACAAAGTTTCCTAACTTTGTTACGATAACCTATCACACAAAATGCTTAAAAACGCCTTAACCCACTACATTAACAACTTTCGAGGTTTTACTAGAGAAGTTTGGATTCTTGCCATTATTACTTTTATCAACCGCGCTGGGACAATGGTTCTTCCTTTTTTATCTAAATATTTAAAAGAAGATCTTCATTTTACTTACAATCAAGTTGGATGGATTATGGTCGCTTTTGGTTTTGGGTCAATGCTTGGTTCTTGGTTGGGAGGTAAACTATCAGATAAAATAGGATTCTACAAAATCATGATTTTTAGTTTATTTACGAGTGGAGTTTCGCTTTTCTTTGTACAATATATTACTACTTTCTGGACGCTTTGTGTTGCTATGTTCATTCTTATGACAATTGCAGATATGTTTCGCCCCGCCATGTTCGTATCTCTAGGAGCTTATGCCAAACCAGAAAATAGAACTCGTGCCCTAACATTGGTACGTCTTGCCGTAAATTTAGGTTTTGCCGCAGGGCCAGCACTTGGTGGTTTAATTATTATGGGGATGGGATACTCGGGTCTTTTTTGGGTTGATGGAGCTTCTTGCATTATTTCTATCTCAATTTTTGCTTTGTTAGTAAAAGAAAAGAAAAAAGCGACTCACGACGAGAAAACAGAAAGCGCTACAGATGTAAAGTCGGTTTTTCATGATAAGATTTTCTGGGTTTTCTTATTCGTAAGTTTTATAACGGCTATGATTTTCTTCCAGCTTTTCACCACTCTTCCTTTATATCATAATGAAAAATTTGGATTAAGCGAATTCCAAACAGGACTTTTAATGACTTTAAATGGTCTCTTAATCTTTTCTCTTGAAATGCCAACAGTTGGATTTTTAGAACGAAAAGCTTTTCCAAAAATCAGAATCATAATAGTGGGCTCATTTGTAATGGCTTCAAGCTTCTTTTTGTTGCTTATTAATTTCTGGGCCGGAATATTGGTTGTAAGTATGGTTTGTATTTCTATTGGAGAAGTGCTTACTTTTCCGTTTTCTAACGCATTCGCGTTAAGCCGTGCTCCACGTGGACAAGAAGGACGCTACATGGCACTTTATACCATGAGTTTTAGTCTTGCTCATATTATTAGTTCTAAACTCGGCTTCGAAATCATTACCCGATTTGGTTACCAAACCAACTGGCTTTTTATGGCCTGTAGTGGTGTTCTTGCAACAGGATGCTGCATCTGGATTAAAAATGCTTTGATCAACCAAAAAGCCTCATAACAATTCTTAACTTTTTAAAACCCTATAATTCAATTTATTACCATTAAATTTGAATAGCATTTCTGTGTCTATAATTGAAATCAAACTTAATTTTTAGTTAAATAACTATTTTTATAGTTGTGTAACTAAAAAAATAGTTGTACGTTTGAATTAAAATTAAAGAAGATGCAGAAGTTAACAAACAAAGAGGAAGAAATCATGATGATTTTATGGAAGCTAAAAAAAGCTTTTGTAAAAGAGATTCAAGCCGAAATCACAGAAGATCAGCCGCATTATAATACATTATCTACAATTGTGCGTAATCTGGAGGAAAAGGGCTATGTTGGACACAATGCCTTCGGAAATACACATCAATACTTTCCGATTGTACCAATTGAAGATTACAGAAAAGGATTTATGAAAACCGCAATCGATAATTACTTTAATAGTTCTTATAAAAGTATGGTTTCCTTTTTTGCTAAAGAAGAAAAAATTTCAGCAGATGAATTACGCGAAATTTTATCGATGATCGAAAATAAAAAAGAAGATAAATAATTCACATTATGGAAGCACTTTTCATCTATATTATCAAATCAAGCAGTTTAATGCTTTTGTTTTATTGCGCTTACTTTTTCTTATTGCGCAAAGAAACGTTCTTTAATAGCAATAGATGGTTCCTTTTGTCTGGATTAATTGTATCGGCAATTTTGCCTTTCTTGACTTACACAAAAGAAGTATGGATTGAAGCTACTCCCGATATCAACATCAATTTTCAAAACAATATACAAAACATTTCACAAGAAGAATCGGTAGACTTTAACTGGACATATTTGATTTTAAGCCTTTATTCCATTGGTTTTTTAATTTTCCTTATAAAATTAGCAATCGATTTTTATAGTCTAAATACAGTAATTAAAGGACAAAAGATCCAGCAACAAGCCGATTTTAAATTCATAGATATAAACGAAAATATTGCTCCTTTCTCCTATTTTGAATATATCGTATACAACTCATCACTGTATACAGCTTCAGAATTGGAAAGCATAATTGAGCACGAAAAAGTGCACAGCGATCAAAATCATACATTCGATGTATTGATTTCGAGAATATTCAGCATTATTTTCTGGTTCAATCCGATTGTTTGGCTTTATAAAAAAGCAATAACTCAAAACTTAGAATTTATTGCCGACAGCGAGGCCGCAAAAAAGCTTTTAGATAAAAAGGCATACCAATACACGCTTTTAAAAATAACAACACACGAAAATTGTGTTGCAATCACTAATCATTTTTATCAATCATTAATCAAAAAACGAATCGTTATGTTAAACAAAAATCAATCAAAAAAAAGTAATTCTTGGAAGTATTATGCTGTAATTCCAGCTCTTGTAGCGTTTGTTCTATTATTTCAAATTGAAGTAATTGCAAAAGAAAGACCACAAACTGTAAAATCAGTTTCGAATGAAATTGAATCTGTTGATGTTTACAAAATCCAAAAGTATACTACAGATTTAGAATTAAAAAGAATAAAAGTGCAATTAAAATCGTTGCATAATGTTGATTTTGAAGCTTCTAAAATCAAAAGAAACTCAGCAAACGAGTTAACTTCAATTGTAGTTGAAGTAGCTTATGAAAATCAAAAATCTCAATCTATCCAAACAGGCGGAAAAGTTGCCATAAAAGATTTTGGAGTAGTTGTTATTACAGGAAAAAATGGAGCCAAAAGAACTGGCATTAAAACAGATGACGAAAAAAATGCTGTGAACAAAAATGTAAGTGCAAATGAGAAAATGTCAAATGCAACAGAAACTAAAAATATAACTGCTAATACAGAAACCAATGTTAACACTAATTCTATTACTAGTACAAAAACTGACAGTGATACTAATGCAAATATTAGCACTACTGTAGTTATAAATAAAGATAATAATATTAAAGTTATTACAACTGGAGGTACAGCTGTTGCTGTTTCAAATGGCACAAAAACAAATGTAAAAATATCTAGTCCGCTTGTAATTGTCGACGGAGAAGAAATGCCTTCTGGTTTTGATTATAACAGCATTAAACCAACTGATATTGAATCTGTAAATGTTTTAAATGGAGTTAATGCGACTGGACAATATGGTGATAAAGCTTCAAACGGAGTAATCGAAATTATAACCAAGAAATAATACGTTTCTAATTTTTAAATAGAAAAAATGCAAAAGCTAACCAATAAAGAAGAAGAAATCATGCATATTTTATGGAAGTTGAAAAAGGCTTTTGTAAAAGAAATTCAAGCAGAGATTTTAGAAGATCAGCCGCATTACAACACTTTGTCTACCATTGTTCGTAATCTGGAAGAGAAAGGTTATGTTGCGCACAATGCTTTCGGAAATACGCACCAGTATTACCCAGCGGTAAGCATTGAAGATTATCGAAAAGGCTTTATGAGTACTGCAATAGATAATTATTTTAATAGTTCATATAAAAGCATGGTTTCTTTTTTTGCGAAAGAAGAGAAAATTTCAGCAGATGAACTACGTGAAATCTTAGATATGATCGAGAATCCAAAAGAAGGTAAATAATCAGAATACTATGGAAGCACTTTTCATTTTTATCTTAAAATCAAGCGGGTTATTAGCAATGTTTTATTTTGCTTACATTTTTTTACTGCGCAAAGAGACTTTTTTTAACAGCAGCCGATGGTTTTTAATTGCCGGATTAATTACTTCTGTTATACTGCCTTTTGTAGTGTACACCAAAGTAATTTGGGTTGAAGCACCGCCTGCGCTTGCTCCCGATCCAATTATAACAACTACGGAAAATGCTGTAAAAAACATTCCAATTTCAAGTCAAGATGCCATTGCTTACAAGCCTCAATACAAACCAACAACAGTTACGGTTGATGAGGAGGAAAATTTTGAAATCAATTGGAGTTTAGTTTTAACTATTGTTTACGGAATTGGCTTTTTAGCTTTTATGATCAAATTTGCTTTTGATTTTTACAGCTTAAATGCTGTTTTGAAAGGAAAGAAAATTGAACAGCAAGATGATTTCAAATTTATTGATGTCAACGAAAATATTGCTCCCTTCTCCTATTTTGGTTACATTGTATATAACTCATCACTATATACCGCCACAGAATTAGAGAATATTTTAGAGCATGAAAAAGTGCATAGCGACCAAAAGCACACTGTCGATGTTTTGATTTCGAGAATCTTCTGCATCCTATTTTGGTTTAACCCAATTGTATGGCTTTATAAAAAAGCCATTTTACAAAACCTCGAATTTATTGCCGACAGTGAAGCTTCTAAGAAAATTGCAGACAAGAAAGCATATCAGTACACACTTTTAAAAATCACAACGCATGAAACTTGCGTTGCAATCACCAATCATTTTTATCAATCATTAATCAAAAAACGAATTGTCATGTTAAACAAAAATCAATCAAACAAAAGAAATTACTGGAAATATTCGGCAGTAATTCCTGCTCTTGGTGCGTTTGTTCTATTATTTCAAATAAGGACTATTGCTCAAGAAAAGAAACAAAACGAAGCTTCTATTATCCAAAAAGATACTATAAAAGATATTGACGAAACCATCAAGATAACAAAAAACACAACTGACAAGGAATTAAATGAACTTCCAGGAAAATTAAAAAGCAGCCATAATCTCGATGTTGAAATTTCTGATGTAAAAAGAAATACCAAAGAAGAATTAACAGCGATTCAGATCAAAGTAAAATCAGATTCAGGTAAAAAACAAACAATCAAAATTGACGGTGACGAAGCTATAAAAGACTGTGAGTTAGCCATTGGAACTGATGAAACTGGAGCAAAATCTATCAACATTAATACGGATAGAAATTTTAAAATGCCCGTAATAATTAGAAACGAAAGAGTTATTGTTCGTAACGGAGATATCGTTCCTCCAACACCTCCAACTCCACCTTCATTTCCTTCAGGACCACTGCCTCCTGCTCCTGCAGTTGATATGTCAAAAATGCCAAAACTTCCAGTTGCTCCTAAAAACCCAAAAGATAAAGTTGCTATGGCTAAATTTGAAAAAGACATGGAAGCTTTTGAAAAACAAATGGAAGCATGGGAGCCTCAGATGGATGCATATGAGAAACAAATTGAAGCTATTATGTCTCAACGAGAAGCCATTTACGAAAAGGAAATAGCGAAGTACGAAATTGCTATGGAAAAATTCAGCGCAAACATGGAAAAATTTAACTATGACTTTAAATTTGACTTTGGTGATGATTCTAAGGATTACGAAAGTAACATGAAGCAATACGAGCAGGACATGAAACAGTATGAGCTTGATATGAAACAGCATGCGAAAGACATGAAGCAACATGCAAAAGACATGAAACAGCATGAGAAAGATATGAAGCAGCATGAAAAAGACATGAAAGAAATGGAGAAACAAAATAAAAAAGCATAGTTTTATTATTTTGAAATATAAGAAAACCAGTGTTCAGCACTGGTTTTTTCTATTTCACATCTTTATCAAAACCTAAAAACACACAAATGAAAAAGTATACTTTGATTTTACTTTTGTGCATTAGTTTTTCAATGAGGCCACAAAAAAGTACAGCTGAAAAAAATATTTTCATTGCAATGGACAAAGCAGCTTCTATCCTTTCTGAGAAATCAAAAGCAAATTCAATTTCGATAGGTATCGTCAAAAATGGAAAGACTTATACAAAACATTATGGAGAAATTGACAAAGGAAAAGAAAACATTGCCAATGATAATACTGTTTTTGAAGTTGCATCTATTACCAAATTGTTTACTGGTTTACTTGCCGCACAAGCGGTTTTAGAAGGAAAATTAAATCCAAACGACGATATTAGAAAATATATTACAGGTTCTTACCCAAACTTAGAATACAACGGAGTACCCATAACAATTAAAGATTTGGTTTCTTTCAGAACAGGATTCAATAAAGATCTTCCAGATAATTCTGAGTTGCGAAAAAATCGAAACGACAGTAGTTATTTGGCTTTCAAAAATATGGATGAATCTTATAGCCGTGAAAAATTCTTTGGAGAGCTAAAAACCATAAGACTAGATACTTTACCAGGAACTAAATTCATCTATAGTAACGGAAGTCTGAACCTTACAGCTCATATTTTAGAGAATGTCTACCAAAAAAGTTACGAAACACTTTTGAAAGAAAACATTTTCTCCAAATTAGGCATGAAATCAAGTGGTATAAATTTAGATCAAAACGTTGTCATAGCTCACGGTTATAATCTTAAAGGAGTTTTAATGCCAACTATTTCAGACAACCTTTGGGGAGCTGCAGGTAGATTAAAATCTACTTTAGGTGATTTGACTAAATTTATTGCTTATGAGTTAAATACAAAAAATAAAATTGTACAGGAATCCCAGCGAAATTTGCTAAACAGTCTCACAACATGGAATGGTTATTTTTGGGATTATATTCAAGTAGATGAAAATGGAAAAAACTGCTGGAAACATGGCGGAGCATTTGGAACTCAAAATATGCTGGTCATTTATCCAGAGCGTCAGTTAGGTATTTCTATTATTGTAAATATAAGCGATGAAAACACAGCCAATTCAATAGGAGAAGCTATTACAAGACTTTCAAACGAATTATTGAGTGAAAATAAAAAACAAACGGGTATTTATGGTTACAAAATCGTTAATGGCAATGTAGTTTTTGTTTATGAACACGATAAAAATTTAGATTCTGATTTAATAAAAAGTGTCTCAATTGCTGGTTCGTTTGACAAATGGAATCCAAATGACCAAAATTTTCAAATGATTAAGAAAAATAAAAATACATATGAATTGTCGGTTCCTAAATCTCAATTTGAAAAAGACAAAATACATCTTTTTAAATTCGTTATCAATAAAACGGGATGGATTGAAGCACCTAAAAAAGCTATAAATCGCGAAACCGATGGCGACGAAAACCTGATTCTCAGAATTTAAATACTTTCTTCATTTTACTGCCAAAAGACTTTGTTTCAACCACAAAGTCTTTTTTTTGTATCTTTGCCGAAACAAATCTACTATGTATAAATTATTAGCCAAACTAAATAAACTACTTTTGCCAAGCTTTACCAAACAAGGTCTGGATATTTCTAAAGCAAAGAAATGGCAAATGGCAATTATTGGTTATCGCGCCTATGTTACAAAAAAAGCATTAGGCAATTAATTTAGAATACATTTTATTTATCCGGCAGAAGCAAATCTTTTTATGATTCTGTCATACTTTTTATGAAAAACAGAGACATCAGCTTATCTCCTGTTCCAGCAGTATTATTAGCAATTATTAGTGTGCAATTCGGAGCCGCGATTGCAAAAACACTTTTCCCAACAATCGGAGCAGCAGGCACAGCATCTATGCGTATTGGGATTTCGGCAATAATTTTATTATTAGCTTATCGAACTAATTTAAAAACTATAACAGCAAAACAATGGAAACTTGTAATTCCTTATGGTTTATCATTGGGAGCTATGAATTTAATATATTATTTTGCGATAGAAAGAATTCCAATTGGCCTAGCTGTAACCTTAGAATTTGTTGGCCCGTTAATACTTGCAATAGCAGGTTCTAAACGTTTGGTTGATTATTGCTGGGTATTGCTTGCAGCAATCGGTATTTTGTTAATTGCTCCGTGGGCAAGTGACCGCTTAGATTTCGTCGGAATTATATGTGCTCTTTTAGCAGGAGCTTTCTGGAGTGCCTATATTGTCTTAGGAGGCAAAGTTTCTAAAATTATGAATGATGGAGATGCAGTAACTATAGGAATGCTATTTGCAGCCCTTTTGGTTTTGCCTTTTGGTTTCTTAGAAAGCGGCTTAAACAATCTTACGCCAAAACTTTTCGGAATGGGTATTGCTCTTGCTCTTTTATCGAGTGCAATACCGTTTACTTTAGAAATGAACGCTTTAGGAAAACTTCCTCCTCGAACTTTTAGTATTTTAATGAGTTTAGAGCCAGCCGCAGCTTCAATTTGTGCTTTTATTTTTCTTAAAGAGAGTTTAAACATTTATGAAATTCTGGCTGTAGTTTGTGTTGTAATTGCTTCTGCAGGAAGTACTTTGACCGCAAAAAAATAAGCTAAAAAAAGCCAAAATAAAATTCCAAATTCTAGTATAGAATTTGGAATTTATGTCATTTATTTTTTAGGAAGTAAAACCGCGTCTATAACGTGAATAACTCCATTTGACTGATTTACATCTGCAATAGTAACTTTTGCTTTATTTCCGCTCTCGTCACTAATATACAAGTCTTTACCTTTCATCCAAGCTGTTAATGTTCCGCCATTTACCGCTTTTATAGCTGCTTTTCCTTTACCCTCTTTTATTGCTTTTGCAATATCCGAAGCATTCCATTTTCCGGAAACAACATGATAAGTCAGAATGTTTTGAAGCATTTTTTTATTCTCTGGTTTTAGTAATGTTTCAACGGTTCCTTTTGGCAATTTATTAAAAGCTTCATTTGTTGGAGCAAAAACCGTAAAAGGGCCTTTTCCTTTTAAAGTTTCTACTAAGTCAGCCGCTTTTACAGCCGCTACCAAAGTTGTGTGGTCTTTTGAATTGACAGCGTTTTCAATAATATTTTTGTTTGGATACATTGCGGCTCCACCAACCATTACTGATTTTTGTGCATTTGATGTAAATGCAAATCCTAAAGCTAAAACTGCAAGGGCTAAAAATTTTCTAGTTTTCATGTTTAAATGATTTTAAGTTATAAGCTCATTTACGGTGATAAACATATTTTGGTTTTCATCTAAAATTAATCTTATATCAAAAAAAGCTGATTTCCTCTTAAAATCATCAGTAAAACTAGCCGTTAAAAGATTATTATATTTTTTCTAAATTTTTTAAAAACATCTAACTTTTGCTTTATTTTTATTATTAAATTTAAAATCAAAACTCGCTAATTATGAAAAATTTGCCTCAGAAAGTCAGAAGCAGAAAGTTAAGTTCAAAAGTAGATTTAACCGCAATGGTCAGTGTTTCTTTTTTACTGATTATATTTTTTATGGTTGTTGGTGAATTGTCAAAACCCAAAGAAATGAAATATGATACTGGACGAAATAGGGGTTGTTGCGACTGTCCAGCCCGTCACGATGGTGAAAATAGATCGATAACAGTTATACTAGGCGAAAACAACAAACTAATTTATTACATTGGAGGTATTTCAAGTCCAATTAAAAAGCCTAAAAGTGTTACATATGGTAAAAATGGAATTCGAAAAGAACTTACTGCTAGAATCGAATCTTTAAAAAGTTATGCTCCTAATTCTAATAAACTAAAACGAGATCTAGTAGTCATTATAAAACCTTCCAAAAAATCAAATTATGGTAATTTGGTAGATATTTTGGATGAAATGAAAATAACTGGAATAACATCTTATTTTATTGTTCCAGAATTTACTCCAGAAGAATCAAAACTGCTAGCTTCAAATTAATAATAAATATCGTTTCCAAAAAGATTTTCGACTCCACTTGAACTGACATGAAGAAGTAATTTGAAACTAAACCATTATAAGAAAAGCCCCATGTTTCCATGGGGCTTTCGTTTAATTCTTGATAAATTTCACACTCGAGCTTCCTTTATCTGATTTTACTTTTATAAAATAATTACCTGCTCTTAGCTTAGAAATATCAATATTTGAAGTTGTTTTCGCATTCGGAATTGCAATTACCAATTGACCTAAAATATCATAAATTTCAAATGATTGAATTTCGATATTCTGATTCTGCGAAATATTTAAAAACTGATTTGCCGGATTTGGATATAAACTTAAATATCTAGAGAAATTAAAATCCTCGGTCCCTAAAGTGCTTTTAAAAGTTGAAATCGCTGTATTAGTCAAAATTGGGAAATTATAATCAAAATAAATATTAGCTTCATTACTAAACGAATCTCCAACCATTAATGTTGGCTTTGTTTTTATTTTGAAAGCAATATAACCATCATTAGTTGCATCATCAAAAGGAAGATTAATTCCTTCAAAAATGAATTCTACTTTATTGCCTTCTGAAATTTTAGTTACAAAAGAATGGCTCGAGCTTGTCGGAACTAATGTAGAAATATCAAATTTTGATAAATCAATCATATCTTTTACAACGATATTTTGTGCCATGTAAGTTCCTGTGTTTTCAAAACGAATCATGTAATGCACATACTCCCCTATTAATTTTGAAGTAATCACCGACCCTTCTAGACATGTTTTATCATTTGGATCGTAAGAACCTACAACTGTCTGACTTAAAACAAATGTATTATCTAAAGGAGTTTCATCATTGTCTTGCGATGAAATAACGGTAGTAAATTTTAGAATATCCCCATTATTTACTGCAGGTGTGCTTGTTGGTGAATTTACTTTTACTGTTAGAATAATTTCTTTAGATTCATAAGGTCTCAGATTTCCAAAATTCCATAATAAATTATTCGTTGCTTGCGAAGATGCAGCCTGACTTGCTGAAATTAAATCTAAAACAGAATCATCAAAAGTTAGGTTTACTGTTCCAGATTGCACTACATTTCCTTTATTCTTGTAAATAAGTTTGTAAGACGCGTTAAATCCTGGTCTGGCCGGATCGATTGGTAAAACAGCTACTTCTAAGTCGGAATGTATACCATTTGGTGTAATACAAAAATTTTGATTCAACGGACTTGCCTGTGATGGAAAGTCAACATTTATAACTGATGGTGTAATCGAAAAATAAGTAGGATTTTCTAAAACAGGTGTTATAGAATGCGTTCCTGCTGGCAAGGCAATAGAATAACTATTTCCATTGGCTATGTAACTTGAAGTATCAATTCCATTAGATATATTAAGCTTTAAATTTGGTAAACTTAAATCTTGACTATCACAACCGTTATTATCTACATCTATTTTATTATCCCCTGAAACAATAAAATATTGCCCTGCTGGATTAAATGAGCAATAGGCATTTACACTACAGTTGGTATACCCATAATTATTTAAAAGACTTTGAACTTGCGACAATTGGCTTTCATCTGCACAAACATATAACAAATTTGGATTTTCAGAGAAATTTAAATTTTTAGCTTCGTTACTGCCATTTCTTATATACAAGAAATTAAGTCCATTGTTTGAGCAATTAAGCTCTTCTAATTTACCTAAATCACTTACATCTAACATTTTCAATTGGTTATAGGAACACTCCAATTTTGTTAAACTTACTAATTGCGTTAAATCTAAAGCTGTAAGCTTGTTATTTATACATCTAAAGCCTTTAAGCTTTGGCAATCCATTTAAATTTAAATATTGCAATTGATTACTACTGCAATTTACATACTCGAGTTTTTGTAAACCATTCAAATTTAATGATGAAATAGCATTTCCATCACAATAAAGCTCAATTAGATTGGCTGAACCGCTTACATTAAGGCTCATTATTTGATTAGAAAAACACTGCAAATACCCCAGATTAGTTAATCCGTTAAGATCTAATTGTAACAGTTTATTATAAGTGCATGATAATGAAAAAAGTTTTGTTAAGCCATTCACTTTTAGCGATGTCAATAGATTAGCACCACATTCTAAAGATTCTAAATTTGTAAAACTTCTGACGTCTAATTCAGCCAATTGATTTCCTCCACAATACAACTTTTTAAGTGCAGTTAAACCTTGTAGGTTTAAGGTAGTCAATTTATTATTTGAAGCCGCAATTTCGGTCAGATTAACTGCCCCATTTAGACTTAATGTTCCTAATTTTGGATTTCCTGTACATTGAAGATATTTCAAATTCGTTAATCCATCAGCCATTATTGTGGTTAGCTCGGGTAAATTTTCAATTAGTAAATATTCTTTGCTTTGAATATTTGAATATCCTAGATAGACCAATTTCTTTAAGACATTAAAATCGATATCATTCATAATTGGATTATCACTACAGTTTAAAAATTGAAGATTGGTAAAATTTTCTAATCCTTGTAATGAAATGATATTAGAGTTGCTAATATCCAAATAAGTTGCGCTTAATGCCTCACTGATTTCGATTTCAGAATTGGAGTTCGTATTTACAGGAGATGACAGTAATTTCATTTTAAGATTAAAATCCTGAAAAGAAACAAATTGCGCATTTGCACCATTAAAAAAGCAAAAAGTCAAAACAAAAAAGTAGAGTTTTTTCATATGTGGTATTTTCATACAAAAATAACTTTTTAAGATAATAACACAACTTTATTTGTTAAAATTTTGTAAATTAAAAACTATTGAAACATAAAAGTCCCACTTTCTGTGGGACATTCTGTTTAATTCTTAATAAATTTCATACTTGAGCTTCCTTTATCTGATTTTGCTTTTATAAAGTAATTACCTGTTCTAAGCTTAGAAATATCAATATTCGAAGTTGTTTTCGCATTCGGAATTGCAATTACCAATTGACCTAAAATATCATAAATTTCAAATGATTGAATTTCGATATTCTGATTCTGCGAAATATTTAAAAAGTGATTTGTCGGATTTGGATATAATTTAAGATACTTTGAAAATTCAAAATCCTGAATTCCTAATGTTTTAAATGTAGAAGTCGCTTTATTGGTTAAAATAGGAAAATTATAATCAAAGTAAATATTTGCTTCGTTTGTAAATGAATCTCCCAAAACAAGTGTTGGTTTGGTTTTGATTTTAAAAGCTATATAACCGTCATTATTTGCATCGTCAAAAGGAAGATTGATGTTTTCGAATATAAATTCTACTTTGTTACCTTCTGAAATTTTAGTTATAAATGAATGGCTTGAACTTGTCGGAACTAAAGTAGAAATATCAAATTTTGATAAATCAATCATATCTTTAACCACAATGTTTTGTGCTGAATATGTTCCTGTATTTTCAAAACGAATCATGTAATGCACGTACTCACCTATTAAACTTGATGTAACAATAGAACCTTCTAAACAAGTTTTGTCGTTTGGATCGTACGAACCAACAACTGTTTGATTTAAAGTAAAAGTGTTGTCTAATGGTGTTTCGTCGTTACTATCAGATTCTACTTTCACTGTATAGGATATTATATCACCTATATTAACAGGAGGTGTTTCTGTTGGCCTATTGACTTTTAAAGAAACAATTATTTGCCTGCTTTCAAATGGTTGCAAATTATTAAAATTCCATACTATTTTATTTAATGCTTTACTTGTGAAAAAAACATCTGAAGAAACATATTCTAATTTACTATCATCAAAATTCAAATTAACTGAACCTTCTTCAATAGTATTTCCTTTGTTCTTGAATATAATTTTATACTTAGCATCAAAACCAGGTCTAGCATCTTGTATTGGCAACATAACAATTTCTATATCCGAATGATTGCCATTTGATGAAATACAAAAATCCTGAATAAAAGGATTATTATCAATCGGAAAATTAACATTCATATTATTTGGAGAAACTATAAAAAAAGAGGGATTTTCTAAAATAACGGGCTTTATTGTATGATTTCCAGCTTGAGCATAAATACTATAATTCCCTGAATTATCAGCTATAAAATCTTCACTAATATTTCCATTAGATATATTAATCTTTAGGTAAGGAAAAATAGGATCTTGTATGTCACAGCCGTTATTGTTTATATCCCATTTTTGATTACCTTTTACAGTATACAAAATCCCTCCAGGCTTAAAACTACAATATGAACCGATTAAGCACTTTCCTGACAGATATGACATATTTCTATCAATATTATATTGAAGACTCTTTATTTGACTTTCGTCAGCACAAATATATTTCAACTCACTATTAAAATTATTATTTCCAAAACTCACATTTTCGTCAACTCCATTCTTAACAAATAAAGAAGTCAATTCATAATTATTCGAAACTATTATACTTTTAGCACTATACATTTCTGAAGCATCCAATGTTGTTAATTTGTTTCCTTTGCAAGTTAAATATTCAAGCTTCCCAATTCCCGTCATTTTTAATTCAGAAATATTTCCTGACGTGCAATCTAAATTTATTAAATTAGGTAGATTATCTAATACTAAAGTACTAGTTGTTGAAGTGTCACCAAATCCAAGTCCCACACATTCAACAAGTTTTAAAAGAGGCAGGTCTTTTATAAGTAAATTTTTAATAGCATTTTGTGAGCAATACAAATTAGTAAGAGATTTTAAACCTGTTAAATCCAGATTTTTTAGTCCATTGGTACTACATTTTAAATAGGATAAATCATTAAGGCCTGATATATTTAAAGTCTTTAGCATGTTAGAACTGCAATCTAAATATTTAAGTTTTTTTAAATTAGATGCATCTAGATTAGTAATCTTATTTCCTTGAATTTTTAAAGCTACAAGATTTGTGAAATTTTCGATACCAGTAACATCGGTAATGAAGTGATTTTCATCCGCTATTTCATATACTTTCAAGGCTTCAGAGATATCAATCTCATTGTCACCATTACTGTCGACTGATAAATAGGAACCATTAATATCTCTAGTATAATTTCCCGACAACAAATCAGATTTAAATTGAGCATTTGGAAAATTAATTACCTGCGCACTCAATCCATTAAAAAAACATAACGCAATAATTAAAAAGTAAAGTTTTTTCATAAGTGGTATTTTCATACAAAAATAGCTTTTTGAAATAATAACACAACTTTATTTGTTAAAACTTCTTAAAACAAAAAGTATCAAACAAAAAAAGTCCCACATTACTGTGGGACTTTCTATTTATAAAAAACTAAAAATTATTTTTTCTCAGTTTTTTCCATTTTAGCTTTTAAAGCAGCTAATACATCATTGTTATCACCTAAAGTCGCAGCTGGTGCGTTTGTAGATGCAGATGCAGTAGTTTCAGCAGCAGCTTTCACATTTTTCTCTTCTTCTTCTCTGAAGATAGCAGTATGAGAAGCAACAACTCTTTTGAATTCTTTATTGAATTCAATTACTTTGAAATCAGCTGTATCACCTTTTTTCAATTTCTTTCCGTCTTCTTTTTCAAGGTGACGAGTAGGAATGAAAGCAACGATATCATCTCCGAATTCTACAGTAGCTCCTTTGTCAACGATTTCAGAAATCTCACCGTTGTGGATAGTTCCTACAGCGAAAGAATCTTCGTATTGATCCCAAGGATTAGCAGTAGTTTGTTTGTGACCTAAAGATAATTTACGTCCTTCAACATCTAATTCTAATACAACAACATCAAGTTTTTCACCAACGTTTACAAACTCAGATGGGTGTTTAATTTTCTTAGTCCAAGATAAGTCAGAGATGTAGATTAATCCATCAATTCCTTCTTCTAATTCTACGAAAATACCAAAGTTTGTAAAGTTTCTAACGATACCTGTATGTTTAGAACCTACTGGGTATTTAGAAGTAATGTCAGTCCATGGATCTTGAGTCAATTGTTTGATACCTAATGACATCTTACGATCTTCTCTGTCTAGAGTTAAGATAACTGCTTCAACAACATCTCCAACTTTCACGAAGTCCTGAGCAGAACGTAAGTGAGTTGACCATGACATTTCAGAAACGTGGATTAAACCTTCAACACCTTCAGCAACTTCGATAAATGCACCGTAATCAGCGATTACAACTACTTTACCTTTTACTTTATCTCCAACAGTTAAGTTAGCATCTAAAGCATCCCATGGGTGAGCGTTTAATTGTTTCAATCCTAATTGAATTCTTGTTTTCTCATCATCGAAATCAAGGATTACAACGTTTAATTTTTGGTCTAATTCAAGAACTTCACTTGGGTGGTTGATTCTGCTCCAAGAAAGGTCAGTAATGTGAATTAATCCGTCAACACCACCTAAGTCAATGAACACACCATAAGAAGTAATGTTTTTAACAACACCTTCTAATACTTGTCCTTTTTGTAATTGACCGATGATTTCTTTTTTCTGTACTTCAATATCAGCCTCGATAAGAGCTTTATGAGATACAACAACGTTTTTGAATTCGTGGTTGATTTTTACCACTTTGAATTCCATCATTTTGTTTACATATACATCGTAGTCTCTAATTGGCTTAACGTCAATTTGAGATCCAGGTAAGAACGCTTCGATTCCGAATACGTCAACAATCATACCTCCTTTAGTTCTACATTTAACAAAACCGTTAACGATTTCTCCAGTTTCATTAGCTGCAATAACTCTATCCCAAGATTTGATAGTACGTGCTTTTCTGTGAGATAATACTAATTGACCTGTTTTATCCTCACGGATGTCGATTAATACTTCTACTTTGTCACCTACTTTTAAGTTTGGGTTGTAACGAAATTCGTTTAAAGAAATAACACCTTCAGATTTAGCATTGATATCAACTATAACGTCTCTATCTGTAATTCTAACTACAACTCCTTCAACTACTTCTTCTTGATCTGTAGCGATGAAAGTTTTTGATACTAGTTCTTCAAACTCTTGTAAGTTTTTTTCATCTACTGCATCGATTCCTTCTTGGAAGTTGTGCCAGTTAAAATTTGCTAAAAACTCTTCTTGTGATTTTGTTTGTTCAGACATGCTGATAAAAAAATTTGTATTCTGTTTTTCTCGAGTTTCTCTATGCGATAGAAAATACAGAAGTTGTTTTACATAAATGGTTGATACCTAAAGGAAACTCTTCTCTGCCAAAAGGTTTGCAAAATTACTACAAATATTTGTACTTACAAAATAAATTCAAATGATTATCAAGCAATTATTTATATGTTTTAAAAAGAAGTTATGTATTGTCAGTTACCTAAATAAAGAATTCTCTAAATCAAGTTCAAACAATTTTGGATTTTCGAATTTATTTTCATCCAGTTGAAAATGTTTATCATAAAATTTCCAAGGAGAATTAGCAAAAAAAAACATTTTATTGTGAACTAATACTGCTAAAGCAGGCTCGTTAAATTCTTGCCTATTATTATCTAAGACTTTAAAATCAATTATTTTAGTTTGCTGTTCATTCAGTTTATATTCCATAATTCTAATAGGCACGACTCCATTCTCAATTGCAATTAGTGAGTTTTTATAAAACACCAATCCATCGATTCCTTTTTTAGAAATTTCTTTTGGAAAATCTAACCAATATCCGACTTTAGTTTTTAATTCAACAACCAAAATTCCTTTTAAATAATCTGCAATAAACAATTTTGACTCATCATCATTAAAAGCAATTCCCTGTAAATTAAAGGCTTCTTTTTTTAAATTTTTCCATTGAACTAAGTTATCATTTTCAATTTTATATATAATCGGTTCAGCACTATCAGAAATATAAACATCATCATTTTTAGCCACCAAAATATCGCCAAAAACATGATTCCCTTCAATCGCATACTGTTTAATTAGTTTTTTTGAAGCAATTTCTATTTTTAAAATTTCGCTTTTCCCTTCCATTTCTTTAGCAAAACCTTTCATTTCTGGAATTGCCGAACATGCCACATAGAGATATTTTTGACTAGCATCTGCTTTTAAAGCAAAAACAGAATACGAAGCATCTATAAACCAGTCTGAACATTTACCATTAATATCAAAAGAAACGATCTTTTTATTCCGAACACTGGATGACAGCCAAAGTTTTTCTTTTTCTAAATAAAACAATCCTTCAGGATGTAGATCTTTTTCTAAAAGTTGAAGTTTTTCAACAGAGTTTTTAATTATTTTAGATTGAGAAGCAATCAATTGTAATAATTCATTATAACTTTTATCCTTTTTAATTGATTCAAAATCTGGATCATCGTTAAAAGCGATTGTGTTATTTGCCAGAATCACATTCTTCAAAACTGCTATAGCTTCTACATTTTTATTATTTAAAGAATACGCAGCCGCAAGATTATAAGAAAAAGCAGGATGCATCGGGCGAATACTATCTAATTGTTTAGCCAACTTCAAAAACAAAACATAATCTTTGCTTTTATAAGCCTCTACGCTTTTATCATATAAAACTTTGGTTTGAGCAAAACTAAAAGTCCCGATCAAAAACAAAACTACTATCTTTAGTTTCATATCTATTAAAGTATTAAAAATCAACACTAAGTTATTCTTTTTATTTCAATAGAATAGGCTAAAAAAAATCCTATTTTCAAAAGAGAAAATAGGATTCAAATATTTTTTATAAAAATCATTAATGACTCAAATTCTCAATCTCCTTCGGGTCATGTTTATGCTTAAATAAAATAGCAAAAGCAATAGCAATTACCAAAGCATAAAGCGCAAACGAGAGCCAGATAGTGTGCCAATCTTTCATTAAAACTGGATTTGTAAAAATTCCATCTGTAGAAATTGAGTTTCCTTGGCTCTTTACAAATTCTACCATCTTTTCATTAGAGGCGTCTGTTTGTAAAAATCCAGCTAACTCAGTTGTATTAGCAAACGATTTTGTAAAGAAACGATCAATTGCCCAACCAGAAGTCAAACTTCCTAAGACTGCTCCTACTCCATTTGTCATCATCATGAATAATCCTTGCGCAGAAGAACGAATTTTAGAATCTGTATTACTTTCTACGAATAGCGAACCTGAAATATTAAAGAAATCAAATGCCATTCCGTAAACGATACAAGAAAGGATAATCATCCATAAACCATTTACAGGATCTCCAAAAGCAAATAATCCGAAACGTAAAACCCAAGCCAACATACTGATCAACATAACTTGTTTGATTCCGAAACGTCTTAAGAAAAACGGAATTGCAAGAATAAACAATGTCTCAGAAACCTGAGAAATTGACATAATAATAGTCGAATATTGAATTACAAATGAATCTGCATATTTTGGAAAATGTTTAAATTCATCCAAAAATACATCTCCATAAGCATTTGTTAACTGAAGCGCTCCCCCTAAAAACATAGAAAAAACAAAGAAAAGAGCCATTTTGTAGTTTGCAAAAAGCTTAAATGATTCTAAACCAAAAGTTTCAATCCATGTTGCATTTTCTTTAATCAAACGCTGTGGCTCACATTTTGGCAATGTAAAAGCGTAAATTCCAAGAATTAACGCACCTATTCCAGCAATATAAAACTGATATTCAGTCGCTTTACTTCCACTTAAATTTGTAATCCACATTGCAACAATAAAACCAATTGTTCCCCAAACGCGAATTGGCGGAAAATCTTTTACAATGTTTTTGTTGTTTAATTTAAGCGAAGTATAAGAAATAGAATTACTCAAAGCAATTGTTGGCATATAACAGCACATTGCCAAAAGCATTACTATAATAAAAGTATCTGGCGTTGTCACTTGTGCAATTCCAAATAAAACAGCTGCGTATAAAATATGAAGAATTCCATACAGTTTTTCAGCGTTTACCCATCTGTCGGCAATAATTCCGGTTAATGTAGGCATAAATAAAGAAGCAATTCCCATGGTTCCAAATACTAAACCAAATTGTGTTCCTTCCCAATTTTTGGTTCCAAACCAATAATTTCCAATTGTTATAAGCCAAGCTCCCCAAACAAAAAATTGAAGAAAGCTCATAAAGATTAACCTGTTTTTAATTCCCATATAGTGAAATTGTCTTTAAAGTAAAAATGAAGCGGTAAAACTACCATTAAAAATAATATCTACAAAAAATTATATTGTTTTAACAACATCATTCACTAATTCTAAAACAGCTGCAAATTGTTCCTCTTTATTTAAGTAAGAATTATCAATCTCAATTGCATCATCTGCAATTACCAAAGGAGAATCTTCGCGGTGTGTATCCATATAATCTCTATCTACAACATTTTTTAAAACTTCTTCATAAGAGACATTATCGCCTTTTTGCTGTAACTCGTCAAAGCGTCTCTGCGCACGTGTTTCTGCACTGGCTGTCATGAAAATTTTAAGTTCTGCATTAGGAAAAACTACGGTACCAATATCTCTACCATCCATAACAATAGCTTTATTGGTTCCCATTTCTTGTTGCTGTTCTACCAATTTAGCACGAACTTCTGAAACAGTTGCTACTTGGCTAACAAAATTAGAAACCTCGATAGTTCTAATCTGTTTCTCTACATTTTCACCATTTAAATACATTTCAGCAAAACCCAAATCTGCATTAAATCTAAATTCAAGTTTAATATCGGCTAATGCTTCAATCAAAGCTTCTTTCTTAAAAAAATCTGCTCCAATTAAATTATGCCGCATAGCAAAATAGGCTACTGCACGATACATCGCTCCAGTATCTACATAAACATATTCTAGTTCTTTTGCCAATTGTTTTGCAAGAGTACTTTTTCCTGTAGATGAAAATCCGTCGATAGCAATGGTAATTTTTTTCAATTTTTTATTTTTAAATTTTTATTCTTTTAAAGACTGTTTCAAGTCATAAATAGTCAAAACTAATGCAAATGTAGCCATCTTTATTTTTATATAAAGCATCTAAATTATTTGTTTTATCAGGAATAAATTATAGAACAAAAACTTTTATTATATGGCTATAAAAAAAGGCAGATAGAACAGCTTCATGCAATTATTGAAAATTTAAAGTCAAGCCAAAAAGACTTGTATTGGCCGCCAATGTATATCTAGAATACGAATAATTAAACTTTAACTTATTCATTTTTAAACCAAAACCCAACGAAACTCCAGAAAAATTACGCTGTTCTTCTACCCTTAATTCTTCGCCTCTTCTAAAATTATACCCTAAACGAAAATTGAATGCTTTTTTAGGAAAAAGCTCCACTCCAAATGCTACGTGCCTCAAAGCATTATTTACAAATGAAACTTTTTCTGGACTTGTACTTCCGTCAATATTAGTTTCTCCCCGATTGGGATTCGAAAAAGAGATGTTCCATTGCTGCAAATTTTCTAACGAAAGATGCCAGCGAATTGGCACATGTTCTAATTCTTGCGAGATACCAGCTACGATTTCAAATGGAAGATTTTCTTTAATTCCTGAATACGTCGTAAACTGCGTTCCCATATTTCTAAACACAAGAGCAAAATTCAGGTCATTCATTTCATTTACATAGAGAAATCCCAAATCAACTGCACCACCAATCGAATTATAGCTTTCAAGAGATGAAGTTATCAATTTAGCACTTGCCCCTATATAAAAGTCTGTAAAAGGAACATTGTAAGCATATCCAAGTGATAAAGCACCTTCGCTTCCTGTAAAATTAGAAGTTGCCTGACCGTTTTCGTCATAACCTTCAAATGTGCCGTAGTTTACGTAAGTAACGCCAGCATAAAAAGTCTGAACATGTCTATCGTAAGTATAGGCATAAGATGCGGTACCGTATGAAGCTTCACCGTAATAACTTCCGTAGTTTAATGCCAAATGATTGTCCATATCTGCATTTATAAGCGCAGGATTCGACATGGCCTGATTAACGTCTTCGTCATATATCGTAATTATATCTCCTCCTAATGCGGCCTGTCTTGGCGAAGTGGTGAGATTTAAAAATTGATAGGTGTAGCGCCCTCCTACTTGTCCGAAAGAATACGAACAAATTAAGATCACAGAAAATAAAACAACTTTTTTAAGCATTTGTTTTTGGCGCACCTATTGGGGAATAACGCAACTGCAAATATAAAATTATATAACACTTAAAATAAAGTCAAATAAAAAAATTCCAAATCCCAATGAGAAAATTGGAATTTGGAATTTGACAATTTAAAGTTTTTAAAATTTACTTTAATTCTTTAGCATTTTTAACTTTTTGATCAGTCAAAGCGATTGCTAAAACTTCGCTCATTTCTTTTACATAATGAAAAGAAAGACCTTCTAAGTATTCAGCTTTTATTTCATCAATATCGCTTTTGTTTTCGTGGCAAAGAATGATTTCTTTAATTCCAGCTCTTTTAGCAGCTAAGATTTTTTCTTTGATTCCGCCAACTGGAAGCACTTTTCCGCGAAGAGTGATTTCTCCTGTCATAGCCAAGCTTTTCTTTACTTTTTTCTGAGTTAAAAGCGAAACTAATGACGTAAGCATTGCAATACCAGCGCTTGGTCCATCTTTTGGAGTTGCTCCTTCTGGAACGTGCAAATGAATGTTATATTTCTGGAACAGCTCTGTACTAATACCTAATTTCTTAGCATTTGCTTTAATGTATTCTAAAGCAATTGTAGCAGATTCTTTCATTACTGTTCCAAGATTTCCTGTAATGGTCAATGACCCTTTTCCTTCAGAAATTAAAGATTCAATGAATAGAATATCTCCACCAACACTTGTCCAAGCTAAACCTGTTACAACACCAGCAACATCATTATTTTCATATTTATCACGCTCTAATCTTGGCACTCCTAAAATTGCTACAACATCTTCATCTGTAACTTTTTTGTTGTACTCTTCTTCCATTGCAACAGATTTTGCTGCATTTCTAATTACCTGCGCAATTTTAGTTTCTAGATTACGAACACCAGATTCTCTTGTATAACCTTCAATGATTTTCTCTAATTGCTTTTTGCCAATAGTCAAATCTTTTGCAGTTAAACCGTGAGCTTCTAATTGTTTTGGAAATAAATGCCTCTTTGCAATTTCAACCTTTTCTTCAATGGTGTAGCCTGACATTTTGATTACTTCCATTCTGTCACGCAAAGCCGGCTGAATTGCTGCTAAATTATTTGAAGTAGCAATAAACATTACTTTAGACAAATCATATCCCATTTCAAGGAAATTATCATAGAAAGCATTGTTTTGTTCAGGATCTAAAACCTCTAATAAAGCTGAAGACGGATCACCGCTATTGCTATTTGACAATTTATCAATCTCGTCTAAAATAAAGACTGGGTTTGATGTTCCTGCTTTTTTCAAACTCTGAATGATACGTCCCGGCATTGCTCCGATATAAGTTTTTCTATGACCGCGAATTTCCGCTTCATCACGTAAACCTCCTAAAGAAATACGAACATATTCTCTTCCTAAGGCTTCTGCCACAGAACGGCCGATAGAAGTTTTACCTACTCCAGGAGGCCCCGTTAAACATATAATTGGTGATTTCATGTCATTTCGCAATTTTAAAACTGCCAAATGTTCAATCATTCTTTTCTTTACTTCATCAAGACCAAAATGATCTTTATCTAAAACTTTCTGCGCATGTTTCAAATCGAATTTATCTTTAGAATATTCGCCCCAAGGCAATTCTAAAAACAACTCTAAATAGTTACGCTGAATTCCAAAATCTGGAGATTGCGGATTCATACGACGCATTTTAGACAATTCTTTTTCAAAATGTTTCTGAGTTTTCTCGTCCCATTTTTTAGTTTTTGCCTTCTGCCCCATTTCGTCCATTTCCTCTTCCTGAGAAACGCCACCCAATTCTTCTTGAATGGTTTTCATTTGCTGATGAAGGAAATACTCTCTTTGCTGCTGATCTAAATCAAAACGAACTTTTGACTGAATATCGTTCTTCAATTCTAATTTTTGAAGTTCTACATTCATGTAACGTAAAGTCTCTAAAGCACGATCCTTTAATCCATTTATTGATAAAAGCCCTTGTTTCTCTTTTACGGATAAATTCATGTTTGAAGAAACAAAATTGATTAAAAACGACTGGCTTTCAATATTTTTAATCGCAAAAGTAGCTTCCGAAGGAATATTTGGACTTTCTTTAATAATCTGGATTGCCAATTCTTTTACCGAATCCAAAATAGCTGTAAACTCAGTGTCATTTTCATCTGGGCGTTCTTCAGCAACTTCTTTGATGGTTGCTGTCATATAAGGTTCTTCCGAAACAACTTCGTCAATTTCGAAGCGTTTTTTTCCTTGAAGAATAACCGTAACGTTTCCGTCAGGCATTTTAAGCACACGCAAAATACGCGCTACAGTTCCTACTTTATGAATATCATCTTTTGACGGATCTTCGTCTTCTTCATTAATTTGAGATACAACACCAATGATTTTTCCACCAGCATTAGCATCATTAATTAATTTAATTGACTTATCTCTTCCTGCAGAAATTGGAATAACAACTCCTGGAAACAATACAGTATTTCGTAAAGGTAAAATTGGAAGCGAAACAGGAAGTTCTTCATTGTTCATTTCCTCCTCGTCTTCTGGCGTCAACAAAGGGATTAATTCTGCCTCTGAGTCAAATTCTTGAAGTGACAGATTGTCAATAGTAAGTATTTTATGGTTTGACATAATAAAATATAAGTCGTTTTGTCATTAAAATTGTTATGCTACCTGTAAAAGGAGTATTGCTTATTGAAGTTTTTACTGAAAATACGTTTCGTATTTCAATTACAAGATAGGGCATAAAAATAGACAATCATTATGCCAAAAGCAAAAGAAGTCAGTTCTAAAAAATTATATTTTCACTTTCTACCAGATAAGATTAAAAAAAAATAAAATTAATTTTATAAAAGTGTAACAAACCAAAAAAAGCACAGTCCTTTATAAAAACCAAAAGCCATTACTTGAGTCAAAACAACCAAAATATCGAAGAACTGATTACGCTTTGTAAAAGCAACAATCAAAAAGCGCAATTTGAAATATACAATCGCTATTGTACGGCGATGTATAACGTGGCTTTTCGTATTGTAAAAGACGAACATTTTGCACAAGACGTCATGCAGGAAGGTTTCTTAAAAGCTTTTACAAAAATCAATGACTATAAACAAGAAGTGGCTTTTGGAGCATGGTTAAAAAAAATAATCATCAATTATAGCATCGATTTTTACAAGAAAAACAACTCTTTTCAAGTAGAAGATTTAAGTAAACAGCTTTATAAAATCGAGGAAAACGATGGAATAATTTCTGAAAATATTGACTTAAACTCTCTAAAAGTAAAACAGGTATTAGATACAATTCTACAGCTGAAAGATAATTACAGAATGGTGCTTACGCTTTTTTACATTGAAGGTTACGATCAAGAAGAAATCTGCGAAATTTTAAACATCACATACGCAAATTGCAGAACAACCTTGAGCAGAGCTAAAGACAGTTTGAGAAAAAAATTGGAAGAGATATAAAATGAATTGGAATTATGAAAAATGAAAAAGACAACTTAGACGAATTATTCAACAGATTTGAAAATCAATGGGATATTGAGGAATTAAATCCAGATCATCAGATGGATTTTCTTCAAAAACTAAACAAAAAAGAGCCTAAGAAAAGATATTGGTTCGTGACTGCTATTGCCGCTTCGATTGTATTGATGCTTGGAATATCTCTTTTTTATAAAAATGAAAAACCAAAAGAATTCAAATTTGCTTCTAAAGAGACTAAACGTACCGATTCTATTTTCAATATTCTAATTGACAACGAACTGGTTAAATTGAAAGAGAAAAACTCACCAGAAAATCAGCAGATTATTAATGATGCAATGAAGCAGATGAAAACCTTCGATGCTGATTATCAAAAAATCATCAATGAATTGCAGAAAAATGGTGAAAATAAACAGATTATTTACGCAATGATTAGTAATCTGCAAACGCGTATTTCTTTTTTACAAACCGTTTTGAAAAGAATTGAAGACAACGAAAAACTAAAAAACAGCTCTAATGAAAAAACACTATAATTTACTCATCTTATTTCTTTTGATTCCTTTCTTAGGGTTTTCAAATGATGACTCTTTTATAACGAAACAAAAAAACATTAAAAAAACGTATATCGTAAATTCGAATGCAGGTATTGATGTTGATAACAAATACGGAAACATCACTGTAACAACCTGGGATGAAGATAAAATTGATCTTGACATTACGATAAAAGTGAATGGCCCAAACGAAAATTGGGTTAACGAACGCTTAAACAGCATTGATGTAGATATCACAGCTCTTAAAAGCATGGTAACCGCAGTAACATCATTAGGAAGTTCAAATATTAAAAGCAAAGGAAGTAATAACAGTTTTGAAATCAACTATGTGATTAAAATCCCGAAAAACGGAACAATTAAACTAGCTAATAAATACGGAAATATTTCTATTCCTAATGCAGAATCTTCTACAGATATTGAGTGTAAATACGGAAAAGTTACATTGGGAAAACTAAACGGATCTAATAATCAAATCTCGATTCAATATTGTCAAAATTCAAGTATAGAATATATAAAAGCAGGAAATATTGACGCTAGATATTCGAATCTTAAAATTAATGATTCTGGCAATCTAAATCTAAATGCAAGCTATACTGACGTCAATTTAAATGACGGTCAAAACATTAAGGCAGATTGTAATTATGGAACGTTTAAGTTTCAAAAAATCAATTCCTTAAACGGTTCAGGAAATTATCTTACTTTTATTATTGGAGAAGTGTCAAGCAACTTTAGTTATGATACCAATTACAGTAAAATCAGTATTGGAACAGTGACTGAAAAAGCCGGAAACATTACAATAAACTCAGGATATACAGATATTACAATTGGGTATGTTCCAAACTACGCTTTTGACTTTGACATTTCTGCGAGATATTCAAACATTAAACATGATAATTCTTTAGAAATTTCAGTTTCTGAGGTCAAAAGTAACAGTAAAAGAATAGCAGGTTTTTACAAGAAAAAAGGCCAAAATAAAGTTAATATCAATTCTAACTATGGAAATATTTCGTTAACAAAAAAATAATCATCTAAAAATCAATACAATGAAAAAGTCAATTTTACTATTAGCATTAGCTGCATTTTTTGCAAATAGCACAGTTAATGCGCAAAACAAAGTACAAGGTAACGGAAAGATAGTTACCGAAACAAGATCTACTGGAGATTACGACGGTATTAAAATAGCAGGTTCTTTTGATGTGGATTTAGTATCAGGAAAAGAGGGAAAAATTACCCTTAAAGGAGAAGAAAATTTATTAGCCGTTATCAAAGTTGAAGTTGAAGATAATTCGCTAAAAATTTATGTAGAAAAAGGCACTCAAATCCGTACAAGTAATGGTAAAATTCAAGTTACCGTTCCATTTGAAAAAATTTCTGAATTAAGTTTAGCTGGTTCAGGAGATATTCAGTCGAAAGACGTAATCAAAAATGATAACCTTGCAGTAAAATTGTCTGGTTCAGGAAATTTCAATCTGCCAGTTGATACAAATAACTTAGAACTACATGTAAGCGGATCTGGAAATATTCATTTAAAAGGAACTGCAGACAAACTTACAACTAAACTTTCTGGTTCTGGTGATATTGACGCTTCGAGCTTAAAATCTAAAGTTGTGGAAGCAAATGTTTCTGGATCAGGAAATAGCAAAGTAACTTGTGCCGAAAGTATTACAGCTAGAGTTGCTGGTTCTGGAAATATAAAATATATAGGAAATCCTGAGAAAAGAGATGTAAAAGTTTCTGGATCTGGAACTATTACAAAAGGTTAATTTTCTAAAAAAATATCACGAATTACAAAAGAAATCATCAATCAAACAATCCTTGCAATTCGTGATATTGGTTATTGCAAAAGACGTTTCATTAATTTGAAACGTCTTTTTTATGTACTCTTCTTAAAAGGAAAATTGACGTTACAAAGAATATCGCTAAAATCACAATAGCCGCACGTGGACTTCCCGTAATCTGATCAATAATTCCGTAAACACACATTCCGATTACAATTCCTATTTTTTCCGCTACATCATAAAAACTAAAGAATGATGCTGTATCTTCTGTTTCTGGTAATAGTTTTGAATAAGTCGAACGTGATAAAGCTTGAATACCCCCCATTACAAATCCAACAATGGTTGCCATAATATAAAAATGAAGTGGTAATGTCATGAAATAAGCCATAGCACAGAATACGGCCCATATACCATTAATAAAGATTAAAGTGGGAACATTCCCCCATTTCGCTGAAGCCCTTGAAGTAAGAAGAGCGCCAAAAACAGCTACTATTTGAATTAATAAAATACAAAATATTAAACCTATTGTACTTTCTTCTTTTGATGACCATTCAATTTCCTGTGCTCCAAAATAAGTAGCAACCAACATTACAGTTTGCACTGCCATACTGGAAACGAAAAATCCTCCTAAATATCTTCTTAAAGGAACATTGTCATTTAATAAACCCCAAACCTTTTTTAATTCTTTGAAACCATTAAAAACAACATCTTTTGTTAGTTTCTGTCCTGTTTCTTTACTGCCTCTTGGCAAATAATAATAAGTATATTGGCTAAATAAAATCCACCATACTCCTACCATTACGAAAGAATAACGCATTGCTTCCATTCTTGCAATATCATTTTCAGCTCCCATTATCATCCATAAATTGATGCCCAACAAAAGAACACTTCCTATATATCCTAAAGAATATCCTTTCGCACTAATTCTATCTTGCTGTTCCTCGAAAGCAATATCTGGAAGATAAGAATTATAGAAAACCAAACTTCCCCAATATCCTAATAATCCAAGGAAATAAAATGCTAATCCAACATAAATGTTTTCAAGATCAAACCAATATAATCCCATACATGATAAAGCTCCCATGTAACAGAAAAATTTCATGAAAGATTTTTTATTTCCTACGTAATCGGCAATTCCTGATAATAGTGGAGAAATGAAGGAAACTACTAAAAACGCAGCCGCAGTAATAAAACTAATTAAAGCCGAATTTTTAAGATGCATTCCGAAAACATCGATGTAATGATCACGATCACTGAATAAAGCTTCGTAAAAAATTGGAAAAACAGCAGAAGCAATTGTCAAAGTATAAACAGAGTTTGCCCAATCATAAAATGCCCAAGCATTTAAAAGCTTCTTATCTCCTTTTTGTAGGTTTTTCATAGAAATGGTTTTGTTAATAGGCTACGAATTTATCTAATTTTTATCATAATCAGATAGAAATTATCTAATTCGTTCATTAATAAATTATAAACAAAAAAGCTATTCTTTATGAATAGCTTTTCTAAATATTCTAAAAATATATTTTATTTAATAGTTCCTACTTTAAGCGCAATTGCTTTTGCTTCTGGAATTAAAGCTTTGATGTTTGCAATTCTTGTTGCATCAGATGGGTGGGTACTCATAAATTCAGGTGTAGAAGCCCCACCAGATTTAGCAGCCATTCTGCTCCAAAATGCTACAGCATCATCTGGATTGTAACCTGCGATTGCCATTAAAGTCAAACCAATTTTATCAGCTTCACTTTCGTTGCTTCTGCTAAATGGAAGCATAACTCCTACTTCAGAACCAATTCCGTATGCTTGTGCAAATATTTGTTGTGTTGCTTCAGATTTTCCGCTAGTCGCCGCTCCTAAAGCTGCACCCCCTATTTGCTGTAATTGTGCTGCAGACATTCTTTGTGCTCCATGGTTTGCTAAAGCGTGAGAAACTTCATGTCCCATCACAGTCGCCAATCCAGACTCATTTTGCGTAACTGGCAAAATACCAGAATAAACTACAATTTTACCTCCTGGAAGACACCACGCATTTACTTCTTTATTATCAACCAATTTATACTCCCAGCGATAATCTTTCAAGTATTGGGTCTGTCCTAAATAATTTAAATATTTTTCTGCAGCAGCTTTTATCTTAAACCCTACAGTTTCCACAAGTTTTGCATCTGCTGTTCCCGTAATAACTTTGTTCTCAGTTAAAAACTGGCTATATTGCTGAAAAGAAGATGGAAATAATTCGCTATTTGAAACAAAATTCAAGTTTTGTTTCCCAGTAATTGGATTTGTTGCACACCCCATCATAAGTGCTCCAAAAACTCCTAAAAACACATACTTTTTCATAATTTGAGCTATTTTAGTAACAAAAATACGATTAAAAAAGATAAAATGTTTTATACATTACGGCAAAAAAATATCAAAATTTAACTAATCTCCAATAATATGCAGCTCATTAAACTCTTTATCAACAATCAAGAAATTATTTAAATCAAAATTAATTTTATCAAATTCAATTTTTTCATTGTCAATTTCAATTTCTGCAACTTTAAATGGAAGTCCTATTAAATTGATTTTATACTTAGAATACGGAGTTTCGTATTTTCCTTCTTTGTGAAGCTGAATAATTAGCTCTTTTTCTTTCCCAATATTTCTCAGTGACAAATAGCTGTAACGTCCCTTCTTATAATCATAACCATCTTGGGCGTCTTCATAAACTGCCGACTGTTCTTTGCCGTTTTTATAATAAACATCAAGTGTAAGCTCATCAAATTCTAATTCGCCTACATATTGCTGAACCGGATATTTAGGAATAATAGCACCAGCTTTTACAAAAACCGGAATCTCATCAAATTTACTATCAATCCAGATTTCTCTTCCACCAATAAAAAACTCATTTGTCCAATAGTTATACCATTCTCCTCTAGGAATATACATACGTCTACCTACAGCGTTAGGTTCAAGTATTGGGCATACTAAAATTTGATTTCCGAAAATAAATTCATCATTACGATAATGCGTCTGTGTATCGTCCTGATCAAAGTAAACTAATGGTTTTAGCATTGGAACTCCTTCTTCAATATATTGCCAAAACATGGTATATAAATAAGGAAGTAATTGATAGCGAAGGCTGACAAACTTTCTAGTGATATTAATCACTTCTTCGTCAAATGACCACGGTTCTTGATTTCCGTGATCTCCTGAAGAGTGTGTTCTACAAAACGGATGAAAAACGCCTAATTGAATCCAACGAGCATACAACTCGCCTGAAGGCTGTTCTGCAAATCCTCCAATGTCAGAACCAGTAAATCCCATTCCAGAAATAGACATTCTCTGCACTTGTATATTTGCAATCCATAAATGTTCCCAAGTTGCTACATTATCCCCTGTCCAAGAAGAAGTATATCGTTGTGCTCCAGAATAAGCCGATCTCGTTATTACAAATGGACGTTTCGGATAAGCAAATCGTTTCACACCATGATAAGTTGCTCTTGCCATCTGCGTTCCATAAATATTATGAGCTTTTCTATGACTGCAAGGATTACCATCGTAAAAATGGCGGACATCCATGGGAAATGTTTTATTTGGAACTTCCATTACTGCAGGTTCATTCATATCATTCCAAACTCCCTTCACTCCTATTTCTGAAACTAATTCTTTAAATAAGCCAGCCCACCATTCTCTAACTGCGGGATTTGTATAATCAGGAAAATTACATTCACCTGGCCAGACTTTTCCCTTCATATAAGGTCCGTCGGCTCTTTTGCAGAAATAATCTTTTTCTAAAGCTTCCTTGTAAACCCAGTAATCTTTGTCAATTTTAATTCCGGGATCAATAATTACAACACTTTTAAAACCATCTTCGGCTAATTCAGCGACCATTTTTTTTGGGTCTGGAAAATAGTTTTTATTCCAAGTAAAACATCGAAAGCCATCCATATAATCAATGTCCAAATAAATGGCGTCACACGGAATCTGTAGCTCTCTAAATTTTGAAGTGATTTCTTTTACTTTACTTTCTGGATAGTAACTCCATTTACATTGATGATAGCCTAAAACCCAAAGTGGCGGTAATTCTGGTTTTCCAGTTAAATCGGTATAAGTAGTTACAACATCTTGCATTTGCGGGCCATAAATGAAATAATAGTTCATTTCGCCGCCTTCTGCCCAAAAACTGGTAATATTTCTTCTTTCCTGACAAAAATCGAAGAAAGTTCTAAAAGTATTGTCAAAAAATATTCCGTAAGACTGTTTGTTGTGCAAGCCAATGTAAAACGGAACAACTTTATATAAAGGTTCCTGATCTTTTTGGTAAGCATATTGATCTGTAGCAAAATTTTCAACTCTTTTGCCTTTCAGATTCATTTGAGTCGCTTTATCTCCAAGACCATAATAACACTCTCCGTCTTTAGAGTATTTGCTCATTTTTACAATATTTCCTCCATACTCATAGCTTTCTTCCCAATGAAAACCAAGTTCGTCTTCTAGAATTAGAAAATCGTTTAAATCATAAATGGAGAGACGAAGATCTGCTTTTTGGATTTTACATTTTACTTTGCTTGTTCTAATCTGAAAATAAGTTTCTTCTTCGGTAAGTTCCAAAAAATTATAGCCATGAAGCTGGGTTTTATCAATCGCATATGAGAAATCATTACTAAAGTATCCTTTTGTAGTAAAACGAAATCGGATTAGACTATCACGAAGAATAGTAACTTTTAAAATTACTTTGTTGTCGGTGTTAAAGAAAATAGAATCTCCTTCATGTTCATAAGAGACAATTTTTGATGGGTATAAATCGCCTTTGTATTCTAATGATGTGTTTGTAATCATATCTCAAATGAATTAATTTAACATTTTCCTTCTATTCAAACATACAAAAAAAGTTCGTAACACCCTATGAATAAAAGGTTTATTAACGAAAACGTTTTTTCTGAATGAGTTTCAAATTACAAAACAAAAAATCAGCAATTTGATAATTTTAAAACGATATAATGACAAAATCTTAGTTGAAGATTTTTTATTCAATCAAAGAATATACAGTAACACTTAAAGGTGGTAAAATTAATGCAACAGAAAAATCTCTTCCATCATAAGCGATTGCTTCTATTTTTAATGATTTAGAATTTTCTAAACCGCTTCCGCCATAAATTACAGCATCGCTATTAAAAATCTCTTTCAACTTTCCTTTTTTTGGAATACCTATTCTATAATTCTCTCTAACAACTTGAGTAAAATTACAGACCACAATTAAATTCTCATCGGGATTATTCCCTTTTCGGATGTAAGATAAAATCGCATTTTGGTGATCTGAATAATTAATCCATTCAAAACCATCGCCTCTAAATTGTTTTTCGTACAATGCGGGTTGCGATTTATACAATTGATTCAAATCTGTAATCAATCTTGTTACTCCTGAATGAAAGTTATATTGCAGCAAATGCCAGTCTAAACTTTGTTCAAAATTCCACTCAGAAGTTTGACCAAATTCAGCTCCCATAAACAAAAGTTTTGTTCCGGGATGTGTAAACATATAGCCATACAACAATCTCAAATTTGCAAAACGCTGCCATTCGTCGCCAGGCATTTTATAAATAAGGGAATTTTTGCCATACACAACTTCGTCATGTGAAAACGGAAGCATAAAATTTTCAGTAAAAGCATAAGTCATCGAAAAAGTCAATTCATTCTGATGATATTTTCTATAGACCGTTTCTTTTTGAAAATATTTTAAAGTATCGTGCATCCACCCCATCATCCATTTCATTCCAAAACCTAAACCACCTATAGAAGTAGGTCTCGAAACCATTGGAAACGAAGTACTTTCTTCTGCAATAGTCTGAACTCCATCAAAATTAGAATAAATTACTTCATTAAATTCTTTAAGAAAACTAATTGAGTCCAGATTTTCTCTTCCTCCAAAAATATTAGCTTCCCATTCGCCATCTTTTCTAGAATAATCCAAATAAAGCATAGAAGCTACAGCATCAACTCTAAGTCCGTCGATGTGATAATTTTGAAGCCAAAAAACGGCGTTACTGATTAGAAAAGCTCGAACTTCATTTCTTCCGTAATTGAAAACAAGGCTTTTCCAATCTGGATGATATCCTTTTCTTCGATCTGGATGTTCGTACAAATGAGAACCATCAAAAAAACCTAATCCGTGGGCATCATCAGGAAAATGAGACGGAACCCAATCTAAAATTACTCCAATTCCTTCTTGATGCAATTTATCAACCAAAACCATAAAGTCCTGTGGTTTTCCGAAACGAGAAGTGGGTGCAAAATAACCTGTTAATTGATATCCCCAAGAAGGATCATAAGGATATTCCATAATTGGCATGAACTCAACATGCGTAAAGCCAGTTTCTTTTACATATTTGACTAAATCATCTGCAAGTTCCAAATAAGTCAAGAAACGATTATGTTCAGCTCTTTTCCAAGATCCTAAATGTACTTCATAAACCGAATATGGCTTGTCTAATGCATTATAATCCTGACGTTTTTGCATCCAATTTTCATCCTTCCACTTATAATCCAAATCCCAAACTACAGATGCCGTATGAGGCGGTTTCTCACAATAAAGAGCAAAGGGATCGGCTTTTTCGGTAATTACACCATTTATATTGGATTGAATTTTATACTTATAAAGTGCTCCTTTTGAAATATCAGGAATAAATCCTTCCCAAATTCCAGAAGAATCCCAACGTACATTTAGATTATGTTCGTCCTGAGTCCAATAATTGAAATCGCCAACAACAGAAACCGACTGTGCAGTTGGAGCCCAAACTGCAAAATAAACGCCTTTAACTCCGTTCACCTCAGTTAAATGAGCACCTAATTTTTCATATAATCTGAAGTGTTTTCCAGCTTTAAATAAATCTATATCAAAATCGGCAAAAAGAGAGTGTGGGATTACTTTATTCATATTTGTTCTTTAAGGCGATTGGAATTTGGAATTTTTATATTGTTTTTTCAGATTTTATTCAATTCTAAAATTATCAGAAAGAGTAACTCCTTTTTTAATAACTACGATTCCATCTTTTATGCTGTACAATTCATTCGTGAAATTATCTAAATGTTTGCCGCCACTAATATGAACGTTGTTTCCAATACGGACATTTTTATCAATCAAAGCGTTATTTATAAAGCAGTTTTCGCCAATTCCGACATGAATTTTATTAATACTGCTTTCATGATTTAATTCGTCAAGATCCTGATAAAAGTCATTCCCCATAACGTAGCAATTTTCCAAAACAGTTCCTTCGCCAATTCTAGAACGAATACCAATTACAGAACTTTTTATTTCTTTGGCATTAATAATACAGCCTTCAGAAATTAAAGATTGATTGATAATCGAATTTCTAAATTTAGACGGCGGCAGTAATCTTGGCCTTGTAAAGATTTTATTTTCATTATCAAACAAATTAAACTCTGGAATATCTGCGGTTAAACCAATATTCGCCTCAAAAAATGACTCAATATTTCCAATATCAGTCCAATATCCTTCATATTGATAACTCAGTATTTTATGTTTTCCGACAGATTGCGGAATGATTTCTTTACCAAAATCTTTTGTTTCTTGATCTGCCATTAATTCTTCTAGCAATGATTTATTGAAAATATAAATCCCCATTGATGCTAGATATTTTTTGCCTTTTTCCTGCATTTGCTCACTCACTTCAGATTCCCATTCTGGCAATAACGAAGCATGCGGTTTTTCGATAAAAGCATGGATATTATTCTCATGATCGGTTTTAAGAATGCCAAATTCCGGCGCATCTTTAGCATTTACAGGCAAAGTTGCAATAGAAATTTCAGCATCTGCGGCAATGTGAGCTTCCAGCATTTCATTAAAATCCATTTGATATAATTGATCTCCTGAAAGAATTAAAGCGTGATCGAAATCGTGTTTTAAAAAATGCGACATACATTGTCTCACAGCATCTGCCGTACCTTGAAACCAAGTTGGATTATCTGGAGTTTGTTCAGCTGCCAATATATCAACAAAAGACTGACTAAAAATACTGAAATTAAAAGTGTTTTTAATGTGAGCATTTAGAGATGCCGAATTAAATTGTGTCAAAACAAATATTTTAAAAATATCAGAATTGATGCAATTCGAAATCGGGATATCAACCAAACGATATTTTCCTCCAATCGGGACTGCCGGTTTTGATCTTGTTTCTGTTAATGGAAATAAACGTGAACCTTGTCCACCTCCTAAAATAATGGCGACTACATTTTTCTTTTTAAATTTCATCTTGCTGAATTATTAAGTTGTATATTTCGATATATTCTTGGCAAACTCTTTCCCAGGAATGATCTGCTGACATTCCTCTTTTTAAAACTTTATTGAAGTTTATTTTATCCTCATACAACCTAACAGCACGATTTATTGAATAGCATATATCAGCCACAGAAGCTTGATCATGACAAACCCCGTTTCCTTCATCTCCAAAATCAATAACCGTATCTCTTAATCCTCCCGTTCTTCTAACTATCGGAATTGTTCCGTATCGCATCGCATACATCTGATTCAATCCGCAAGGTTCTACCCTAGAAGGCATTAAAATATAATCTGAACCCGCATAAATCAAATGCGCTAAATCTTCATTATAACCTATAAAAACATTGTAATTTCCTTTATAATCATTCCTTAATTGAGTCAACTGTGATTCAATTTCAGCATTTCCAGAACCTAGAACCAAAATATTAATTTCTTCAAAATGTTCTGATAAAGCCAAAGCAGAAGCGTGCGGAAGCAAATCGCCTCCTTTTTCCTCAAACAATCTGCCAATGAAGCTAAATAATGGTTTCGTAGGATCTAAATCAAATTCTTCACACAACTTTTCTTTGTTTATTCTTTTTCCTGTTTCAAAATCTTCAATTGAATAATTTCCAGCAATTCTTCCATCCGTCATCGGATTCCAAACTTCAATATCGATTCCATTTAAAATTCCTCTCGATTTATTTCGAACAGAATTAAACAACGATTCTAAACCATTTGCCGAAATATTAATTTCATTCAAATAACTAGGAGAAACTGTAGTCACAGCATTTGCGCATTTAATTCCTACAGCTAAAGAATTAATAGAATTACTCCATTCTAAAAATCCAACATGTTTTAAATCAAATTCTGGCAGATAATACAGTTTATCAAAACCAAACCATCCCTGATACAAACCGTTATGAATTGTTATTGCGGTTTTTACCTCTTTTAAACTTTCATATTTATAAGCAAACTGCAATAAAAATGGAATAACGCCTGTGTGATGATCATGGCAATTAATAATGTCAGGAATTTTATTTCGCGCAATAATCCAATCAAGTGTAGCAATTTGAAAAGACAAAAATCTTTCTATATCATCTTCGTATCCATAAACATTCGGACGATTAAATAATTCATTAATTTCTATTAGATACAGTTCATAACCGAGTTTATCTGTAGTTTCCTTTAAAACACTGAACGGAAAATTAAAACTTCCTAATTTAACGGTTCCCAAATGCACACATTCGAAATCATTTTCATTTCTAAATTTTGTGTCGTAGCAAGGAATTACAACTCTAACATCATGCCCTGCAGACTGCTGGTATTTTGGCAATGCTCCAACCACATCTCCCAAACCGCCAACCTTTGCAACGGGATAACATTCTGCACTAATATGAAATATTTCCATTTAAGAAATTAATTTATGATTATAGATAGAAGCAGTCAATTATATACTATTTTTATGCTTTTTAAATTTAGCAAAAAAACAAGCAAAATCCTTCTTTTAAATCAGTTTTATTGAAATGGCAAAAAAGGCAATTAATCCTACTAAATCATTAAAAATTCCAAAGATTATTATAATTTCTGCGAAAATTTGCGCATTTATATCAACAAAATTAGTTACAAAATTTGCAGCAAAAATATTTACAACACCCATAAAGCATAAAGTTCCAAAACGTGAATTGGAAATGGACGCCAAAAGTCAGCAAAAGTTAATTTACGTTCCTGCTATTGATAAGAGCATAGTTACTTATTTGTACGGACAAAGTAAGCGTAAAGTTTTATTAGTTCATGGCTGGTCAGGAAGAGGAACACAACTTTTTAAAATTGCCGATGAACTTTTGGCAAATGGTTATTCTACAACTAGCTTTGATGCTCCGGCTCACGGAAAATCAAAAGGCACTACAACTATAATGTCTGAATTTATAGCTTCAATTTTAGAAATAGAAAATCAATTTGGTCCTTTTGAAATTGCAATTGGGCATTCTTTGGGAGGAATGTCTGTTTTAAATTCTCTTAAAGATGGTCTTCAAGTAAAAAAGGCAATCATTATCGGAAGCGGCGATATTGTTCAGGATATCTTGGATGAATTTATTTTTAAATTAGGATTAAAAAAAGAGATTAGCAATCATCTAAGAGATTATTTCGAAGATATTTATAAAGTTAAAATGGACGATTTTTCAGCTTATAAAGCTGCGCAAAAAGTTAAGATTCCTGTTTTGGTAATGCATGACAAAGATGATCCAGAAGTTTCTGTTAAGGCAGGAATGCATATTCATGAAAATCTTGAAAATAGCTCATTGTTTTTAACTGAAGGTCTTGGTCATAGAAAAATTTTAGGAAATCATAGTGTCATTAAAAAAATCCTTGAATTCATACAAAATTCGTAAATTTATAATTATAAAACGCTAATTTTCAAAATCTTAAATTTAAACAAAATGGATTTATTTGAACAAACTTCGGATTGGGAAACAAAATTAAAACCCATTTTAAAAAAGTATAAAGGAAAGAAACATCCTCTGGAATATCAAAACACCTATCAATTACTTGTTATGGTAATTCTTTCTGCACAAGATTCTGATGCTAATATAAATAATATAGCACCCAAATTATTCGAAAAATATCCAACATTAAAAAGTATATCAGAAACCGATATAGAAACTTTTACATCGCATATCACTAAAGTTCGAAATTATACCACAAAGGCACAATGGATTCTAGATATTGCAAAAACTATTAAAGAAGACACAAATATTCCATTAACCATGTCAGGATTAACAGCCTTAAAAGGTGTTGGAAGAAAATCTGCGAATGTTATTCTGAGAGAATCAAATAAACCAGCTGAAGGAATTATCGCTGACCTACACGTTATTCGTGTTGCCCCAAGAATCGGAATTATAAAAGAAAGTAAAGACGGAAACAAAGTCGAAAAGGACTTAATGCAGGTTTTACCTAAAAATATTTGGTCTGAAATAGGAATGGCAATTTCTTTTCTTGGAAGAGAGACCTGCAGACCAAAACCTAAATGTCTTGAATGCTTATTAGCAGATATTTGCTTTTACTATAATACAGAAGTAATCTAACTATTTCCTTCTGGTATCGATCAGATAAATAATCTTCCAAGAATCTTTTTCTTTAAATAATGTGAAAGCATTCACTCCTGTGTGGTTTAATTTTTCATTGATATAAAATTCATACGGAGTCCAAACATGTGCCATAGTTCCGTCTATCTGAATACTATAACTTAATATTTTCTCTTGAAATTTCATACTCAAAGGAATTGAAGCAATAGATTTATAAAATTCTTTAGTGCTTTCATTAGACAACTTATTTCCTTTAACAGCGCTTTCACTAATTGATTGCAATATCATTTTATCTGCACAAACTAATTTAATCTTTGCTGAGTCTCTCTGGTGAAACCCTTCAAAAAAAGATTCAATGCATTTTTGTACTTCTTGTTTTTGAGCATTAGATGATAATCCCAAAAGAAGAAAAAAGAAAATTATATACGTTTTCATCGCTAAAAAAAATTACACACCAAATTGAGAAAAATGATGGTCTAAATGTTTAGCAAACATATTATTCCATTCTTTAGAAGACAATTTACCAAAAGAAAGTGATTCTTTCCCTTCAAACTCTTTTTCACCTAATTCTTGCGTTTTTTGAATATAGGCAATCAATCTGTTTTTTTCTAGCTCAAAATCACGATCTCCTTTAATAATAAATTGCGGAGCTGTACTAAGATTTCTTGGATAAGGAGTTTCACTTACTACTTTGTTTTTAGCCAATACTTTTAGAAGAAACTTCATCAAAACATTTGGCTTAGGATGAATGTTATCATAAACCATTTCATAAGTAACATTACAATGCGCTAACATCTGATCTATAGACATTTTGCCCCAAAGTGGCTGTGTATTATCTGTAAGCTGATTAAGTCTATTTATAAATTGATCACAATCTTTTTTAAGAAAAACATTTTGCATGGTCTACAAATATTAAAATAGTATCGTAAAAATATAAAAATTAGAGTTTGAACTCAATTTAATCCAAAAAAAAACTTCAATTAGCAAAAAGCTAATTGAAGTTTTAGTACTCAGAGCGGGACTTGAACCCGCACGAACATTGCTGTTCACTGGATTTTAAGTCCAGCGTGTCTACCAATTTCACCATCCGAGC
>NZ_JBEWQE010000018.1:0-112578 GCF_040538975.1 Flavobacterium sp. UW10123 | reverse complement strand
GTTTTTCTTTGCGTATATATTGTCAAATATAGCCCGTGGTTTCAACCACGGGAAACGTATCGGATTCAATCCAAAAAAATGGATAATCGTTGAGGAAATTTCTTGCGTCCATGCCGTTGAAACCGCAGGCTATGTTTTTCTTTGCGTATATATTGTCAAATATAGCCCGTGGTTTCAACCACGGGAAACGTATCGGATTCAATCCAAAAAAATGGATAATCGTTAAGGAAATTTCTTGCGCCCATGCCATTGAAACCGCAGGCTATGTTTTTCTTTGCGTATATATTATCAAATATTTCCCGTGGTTTCAACCACGGGAAATGTATCATTAAGTCAAGCTATCATTTATCCTCTAACCCATGCAATTTTACAAACTCATCAAATTCATCTTGTCCATTTTTCTTAAGATGATGTTGCTTTTGATTTTTAATGTAATTGTAAACAGCATTTAACTGAGATTCACTGACAGAGAAAGCACCAAAACCGGTTTGCCATGCAAATTTTTCAAGGATAAATTCTCCTCTATTCATAAAATGAGAAGAACTTCCTTTGATTTGCTTTACAATATCTGTGATTGTTTTTTGTGGATTTTGCAAAAACAAAACATGCACATGATCTGGCATTCCATTAATGATTCTAACTGGGCAACCAAGTTCTGTTAACTCTTGCCAAATATAATCATAGAGGTTTTTCTCAATTGAAAAATCAATTAATTCTTGACGGTTTTTGGTAGCCCAAATTACATGAATCCATAATTTGGTAAACGATTGCGACATAAATAAATTAGCATAAAAATTTTTGCTAATTTACAATTTTATACAACTTATCTGACAAACGAATGCGAAAAGGAACCTCAAAAGTCACCTTATCACCAATTTTAGCAGTTTGAGTTTCTGCACCGTTAACAATGATTTTGTCTAAAACCAATTCCTGTTCACCAGTTGTAGGGCCAGAAATAAGGATTCTATCACCGCTGTTTAATTCGTGATTTTCTACAGTAAATTGTCCAACTTGTGCTTTTACATAATAATGTTCTGCTTTTCCAAGAAGTACTTTCTTTACTTTTATTTTCTGACGGATATCAGCTGGTTTTTGAGCTGTAGCTAAAGCAGTTTCAGGAAGTTCACCTGAATGTTTGAATTTCAAGTTTTCAGATTTTCCTTTTCTAAACACTTTATTTCCAACTTGTTTTCCAGTTCTTAAACGAACTTGGTCAACTAAAGGCATGTGGATGATTTCTAGACATTCTGTAGAACAGCAATTTTCCATTGCGGCTTTACAATCATCACATTGAATGAACAATAAATGACAACCATCGTTTTCACAATTTGTATGATTATCGCAAGGTTTTCCGCATTGATGGCATTGCGAAATAATATCATCTGTGATTCTTTCGCCCAGACGATTATCAAATACGAAGTTTTTACCAATGAATTTGCTTTCTATACCTTCTTCTTTCAATTGTTTAGCGTAATTAATGATTCCGCCTTCTAACTGATAAACGTTTTTGAAACCTTGATGCTTAAAATAAGCACTCGCTTTTTCGCAACGAATACCTCCAGTACAATACATTACCAGATTTTTATCGTCTTTGTGGTCTTTAAGCTGTTCGTTGATAATTGGTAAACTCTCTCTAAAAGTTTCAACATCTGGAGTAATCGCACCTTTAAAATGTCCTACTTCACTTTCGTAATGATTTCTAAAATCTACTACAATTGTGTTTGGATCATCAAGGATTTCGTTAAATTCTTTGGCTTTCAAGTGAACGCCAATATTAGTAACATCAAAAGTATCATCGTTTAAACCGTCGGCAACGATTTTGTGACGCACTTTGATTGTTAATTTTAAAAAGGAATGATCGTCTTGTTCTACGGCAACATTCAATCGTATGCCTTTCATGAAATCGTAAGCTTCAAGCGTTTCTCTAAAAGCTTCAAAATTTTCTGCAGGAACACTCATTTGAGCATTAATTCCTTCATTGGCAACATAAATTCTTCCTAGTGCATCGAGCGCGTTCCAGGCAATGAATAAATCGTTACGAAATTTTTGTGGATCTTGAATTTTGGCATACGCATAGAAAGACAACGTAAGTCGTTGTTGTCCTGCATCATCGATCATGATGGCTCTTTCTTCTGCGCTCAAAGTGTTATACAGTTGCATGCTATAAACAGTTTTAAGTTAAGAATATATATGTTTTTTAGATTTTCTTTAAAATCTGCGGCAAATTTAGAGTTTATTTTGAGATTAAAAATGGCCTTCCCCTAATTATCTGATTTTTTTAACATCTTTCGATACTTTATATATTGATTTACAACACATTTTAATGCTTTTGATGTTCTTTTATAGAAAGCTGTACTAAGTCATCTACAGAAACAGAGCGGCTAATATGTCCAAATAGAATTTCAAGATTTTCTGCCCGCAGGCTATCTCTAACATCAGAACGAGCTTCGGCAATTTTTAGGGTAATGTTCTTTGTCTGCAAATCAATAAATAAGTTTTTTAAGAAACGTGCGCCGGCAATATCTATACGAGGTGAAGAATTGAGGTCTAATATTACTGTTTTTAAAGAATCTTGTTCGTTGTAGATTTTTTCCAAGATTCGTTCTTTGATATATTCCGAATTGAAATAAAATATAGAAGATTCTACTCTCACAATCAAGATGTTTTCCATTTTTTCGTTATCCGGATGTCTTTTCAGGTCTGTATAAACCCTAGTTCCCGGAACTCTTCCTAAAAAAGCTACGTGAGGTTTTGAAGCCGCTTTTAATAAAAGCAATAAGGTTACAAGTGTTGCAAGTAAAACTCCCGCGAGAATTCCCCAGATCAATACTCCTGCAAACGCAATCATTACAACAGCAAATTCTTGTTTGTTTATTTTATAAAGGTGTCTCATTTCTTTCCAATCAAAAAGACCTCTTATCGCTACTAAAACAATAGCGGCCAGAATTACGGTCGGTAGATTTTGAAGATATCCTGTCAAAAACAAAAGACAGCAAGCAATTGTAGCCGAAGCAAACAAAAGTGACAATGGCGTTTTAGCTCCAGCAGCATCATTTACAGCGGATTGAGACAAACCGCCCGCAACAGGATAACCATGCCCGAGTGAAACAGCCGCATTGGCAACTCCAAGTGCTAGAAGTTCTTGTCGCGGATTGATAACATATCCGTTTTTTTGTGCTAAGGTGCGTCCAGCAGAAACACTTTCTATATAAGACAATAAAAAACAAGCCATTGAGAGTGGCAAAACTCCTTCGACATCTCGAATTCGGAGAGAAGGTAAATGAAACTCAGGAAGTCCAGTCGGAATAATCCCAACGGTATGGAATTCGGCATATTTTAATGAAGTGCTCGAAATAAGTATAATAGATAAAATCACTATTAATATGGCAACCGGAAACTGCGGGGCTACTTTTTCTCCTATGATTAATATCAGAATTGCAATTATTCCAAAAATAAAAACAGCAGTATTCATGTCTGGAATTTGATGGAAGAGAATAACAATCCTTTCAATAAAATTATCTCCTCCTCCTTTAACTCCAAACAATTTCGGCAATTGTGTTAAACCAATAGTGATCGCCGCACCCGCTTTGAACCCAACCAAAACAGTCTCACTGATAAAATTAATGATGCCACTTAACCTCAGCAGATAGGCTATGATAGCCATTCCTGCAAACACTAATGCCGTAAGCGAGGCAATTTCTGACCATCGTTGCACATCACCGTTTGCCATGCCTGATATAGTTGTGCCTACTAATAAAGAAATTGCAGATGTTGGACCTATTGCAAGCTGCCTGCTAGATCCTAACAAAGCATAAAATATTCCGCCAATGAGATAACCGTAAATTCCGTATTGGGGAGGTAAACCTGCAAGAGTTGCATAGGCAAGAGAAACAGGAATTCCATAAGCGGCAAGGGTTACACCTGCAATAAAATCTCTTTTGAGATTCTGTTTTTCATAATTTTTAATCCAATATAGTGAGGGTAAAAGCTTAGAAATCATATTAAGAAAGATTAAGATAATACTAATTCACAATTATAAATGAATGTTTATAGTTGTAAAAAGTTACTCTTTCTCTTCTAACAATGCTTTTTTAACTTCATTGAGTTCTGCGATTTTTTCAGCACTTACTTTAGGATATTCCAAATCCATTTCGTCTAAAGCATGAATGATTGCAGAAGCAATTGCAATTCGAGCATACGATTTATTGTCGGCGGGAATTACGTACCAAGGCGATTTTTTGGTAGATGTATTTTTAATCAATTCTTCATATGCGTGCATGTAGTCATCCCAATAGCCACGTTCTTTGGCATCGGCTGCACTAAATTTCCAGTTTTTATCAGGATTGTCGACTCTTTCAATAAATCTTCTCTTTTGTTCATCTTTAGAAACATTCAGAAAAAACTTAATCACAACTGTTCCGTTTCTGTTTAAATATTTTTCAAAGTTTCGAATGTCTTCAAAACGATTCTCCCAGATATTTTCCTTTATCAATTTCTCAGGGATTTTTTGACTCCTTAATATTTGTTCGTGAACACGAACCACCAGTACTTCTTCATAATAAGAACGATTGAAAATCCCTATTCGGCCTCTTTCTGGAAGATGTTTTTGACAGCGCCACAAATAATCATGGTCTAACTCTTCTGAACTTGGTCCTTTAAAAGAAGAAACTTGACAGCCCTGCGGATTAATTCCTGACATCACATGTTTGATTGCACCGTCTTTTCCAGCTGCATCCATCGCTTGGAATATGATAAGAACGGACCATTTATCCTGCGCATATAAAATATCTTGCATGGTAGCGAGGGCCTTTACGCCCATTTGCAGTGTTTTCTGAACCAATTCTTTATCTTCATTCCCCAAATGAGATGTTGGTTTGCCTTTTAAAGTAAAATCTTTATCATCTCCAACACAATATTGCTCAGAAAATTTTTTGGCTCGATGTAATAATTCCTTTTTATTTAATTTTTTTAAATCATTATCATCATCTTCAGTTTTTTTGTGTTTTTTCTTGTTATTTTTTGACATGATTACAAAAGTTTTTGAATTATTATTACTATTCTTTAAATAATTTATTCTTACAAAAATGCAGTTTATCGGCAGTTAGTAGCACTTCATCCGATTTTCAATTATAAACTGATAAACAGATAGATAAAATTTTAACTAAAATTAACAAAATCTGCACAATATTTATTCACCTAAACAAAAAAACGCTAACTTAGCTATTGCACTTTATTGGTTTTTAGTCAGTTGTATTTAATGAATTTTATCTAAAGAATTTAACAATGAACAAAATCTATTCTTCAGCAATTTTATTAAGTTTCTTATTTTTTTCCTGCAAAAAAGAAACCCCGCCAGCGCCCAAACCATTAGAAATTTCAGTTACTTCAGTCTTACAACAAGATGTAGATTTAGAATCTGAATATACGGGGCAGACTTTTGGTCAATCTGACATTCAAATTAACCCTCGAGTTGATGGTATTATCGAAAGTATGAACTTCAAAGAAGGAAGTTTTGTCAAGAAAGGACAAGTTCTTTACACAATTGACCCTTTGCCATACAGAGCAAAACTTAACGAAGCTCAAGGAGTTGCCGCAGAATCGCAGGCGAGATTATCTAAAACTAAATCAGATTTGGATATGATTACTCCTTTAGCCAAAATGAATGCTGTCAGTCAGAGAGAATTGGTTTCGGCAAAAGCAGCGTACAACGCTTCACTAGCACAGATTAAAGCATCTGACGCTTCGGTTCAAAATGCTCAGATAGAATTGGGCTATTGTCAAATTTTAGCACCAATTTCAGGATTAATTGGTATTTCTAAAGTTCGTGTTGGTGATTATGTGAGACCTGGCGCCATGTCTATTCTAAATACCATTTCTGATCTTGGAGATGTGAGAGTACGATTTACGATTAGCGAACAAGAATTTCTGCGTCTCTTTAGAGAGTTTAGCAAACCAAATTCTGCTTTAAAAGGTTCAGGCGCAACAGTCACTATAAAATTGTCTGACGGTTCTATCTATCCAGAAAAAGGAAAAGTAAGCTTTGCTGACAGACAGATTGATCCTTCTACAGGAGCAATCACATTTGAAGCTACATTCCCTAATCCAGATAAATTGCTTCGTCCGGGTCAATATGTAAAAGTTGCATTGCTTACAGATATTCGCAAGGACGCCATTGTGATTCCGCAACGCGCAGTGATTGAAGTCCAAGGAATTTATCAAGTTTATGTAGTAGGTAATGACAACAAAGTTCAAATGCAGATTGTAAAACCAGGACCTTCAGTTAAGAACGGTTATATCATTGAAGAAGGATTAAAACCTGGCGATAAGATAGCCATGGGAGGTACTTCACTATTGAAAAACGGAAGTGTCATTACCCCTAAAATTGTTCAATGGCAATTGGGCGATCCAGAAACTATAGTTGCAAAGTAACCTAAATCACATACTATTATGGGAGAATTTTTCGTCCGAAGACCGATTGTTGCCATTGTAATTAGTATTATTATTGTGATACTTGGATTACTGGCTTTACAAAAAACACCTATTTCGCAATATCCGGATATTAACCCGCCTGTTGTAAAAATTACCACTTCTTTTACTGGAGCAAATGCGCTGAATGTTGAACAGGCAGTTGCTACTCCGATCGAGCAAAAAGTAAATGGTGTTGAAAATATGTTATACATGAAATCGATCAATACTTCTGATGGTGCTTGTACCATTGAGGTAACTTTCGACGTAGGAACAAATCTGGACAACGCCAATATGCTTACGCAAAACAGACAAAACCAGTCTGCTCCCTTTATGCCTTCGAGTGTAAAACAACAGGGGGTTGTGGTAAAAAAATCGCTTTCGTTCCCAATGATGCTTTTTACCATTACATCTACCAATCCGAAATATGATGCTAAGTTTTTAAATAACTACGCTAGTATCAATGTTGTTGACCAGCTGGCTCGTATCAAAGGAGTTGGAGAAGTTGCTCTTTTTGGTGGTAGTGATTACTCCATGCGTATTTGGCTAAAAGCTGACATAATGAGTAAACTCGGTGTAACAGTTGAAGATGTAAAAAATGCGTTAAACGCACAAAACATGATCAGTCCAGGAGGAAAATTTGGAGCTGAACCAGCACCTCCTAATACTGAATTCACATACGGTGTAACACTTCAAGACCGATTGGTAACCGAAACAGAATTTGGAAATATCGTAGTTCGAAGCAAAGAAGATGGAGCACAAGTTTTACTTGCCGATATTGCCCGAATCGAATTAGGAACAGAAAATTACAGTTCAACAGCCAGAAGAAACAGTTCGCCAAGTGCTGTTATTGCTATGTACCAAATGCCAGGAAGTAATGCTCTCGAGGTGGCAGAAATTGCAAAAGCAACGATGAAACAATTGTCTGAAAGATTTCCACAAGACATCGAATACCAAGAATCTTTAGATACAACACTTGCTATCACTGCAGGGGTTGATGATATTGTTCACACTCTTTTTGAGGCTATTATTTTAGTTATTATAGTAGTATTTATATTCCTGCAAAACTGGCGCGCTACTTTAATTCCATTAATTACGGTTCCTGTTTCGCTAATAGGTACTATTGCGGTTTTCCCAATGTTGGGATTTTCGATCAATACACTTTCACTTTTAGGATTAGTACTCGCAATTGGTATCGTGGTCGATGATGCGATTGTGGTTGTAGAAGCTGTAATACATCATATTGAACATGGAAAAACTCCTAAAGAGGCTACCGTTCAAGCGATGAAAGAGGTTTCGGGACCAGTAATTGCCATTGCATTAATTCTCTGTGCCGTTTTTATTCCAGTTGCTATGACACCCGGAATTACAGGACGTTTTTATCAGCAATTTGCCATAACCATTGCCGTCTCGGTCGCCTTTTCGGCATTTAGTGCTTTGTCTTTAAGTCCGGCCCTTTGTGCTATGTTATTAAAACCAACAAAACCTCTCGATCAGCAAAAAGGATGGCTTGCTAAATTCTTTTCTTGGTTTAATAGAGTTTTCGAAAATGTGACAGGAAAATATATTGGTGGAGCAACATTTTTTGCAAAAAAAGCAATGCGTATTGTTGTTTTACTAGCTGTTATTCTGGTTTCTATTGTGCTTTTAGGCAAAAAGATTCCGTTAGGATTTATTCCTGAAGAAGATCAAGGTTATGTTTTAGTAAATATTGCTTTGCCGCCTGCATCATCTTTACAGCGTACCGACGAAATATCTAAAAAAGTAGACAGCTTCCTTAAAGAAGAAAAGTCTATTCTGTCTTATACCACGATAAACGGATTTAGTATGCTTACAAACTCCTATCAGCCAAACAACGCTTTCATCTTTATTTCCTTAAAACCTTGGGAAGACAGAGCTGAAACGGCTAAACAGTTTGTAGATCGATTCAATAAAAAACTGGCTACACAAATTACAACTGCAACCTGTTTTTCATTTGGTCCTCCCGCGATTCAAGGTTTGGGTGCTTCTGCTGGATTTAGTTTGATGCTACAAGACCGCGGAGGAAATACGCCTCAATATCTAGCAGAACAGACGCAAAAATTTATTGCCGCGGCACAACAGCGTCCTGAAATAAAAAGAATTTACACCACTTTTAATGCTGGAACCCCACAAATTAAGCTGGATATCGACAATGACAAGGCAATGAAATTAGGAATACCTGTTTCTAAAGTTACCGAAGCGCTTGGAGCCTTTTTAGGAGGAAGTTATGTAAATGACTTTAACCGTTTCGGGCGTCAATACAAAGTGTATGTGCAGGGAGAAGCCTTTAATCGTGTAAAGCCGGAAGATTTAAACATGATTTATGTCAAAAACAATAAAGGCGATATGCTTCCAGTATCTACACTTGTTACAGCAACCAAAGTATCTGGACCCGATTTCACGAACCGTTTAAATTTATTCCGATCTGCTGAGATTGGAGGAAGTCCGAACGATGGTTATAGTAGTGCGCAAGCTTTAACTGCATTAGAAGAAGTCGCCAAACAAACCTTACCTGCCGATATGAGTTTTGACTACATTAACTTATCTTATCAGGAAAAACATTCACCTGGAGGATCTTCTGTATTTATTATGGCATTGGTGTTTGTATTCTTAATCTTAGCCGCACAATACGAAAGTTGGAAACTGCCATTTAGTGTACTCCTTGGAGCGCCTTTTGCGGTATTTGGAGCATTTTTAGGACTTCTTTTAGCAAGGTTTGGAAGTGATGCTTATGTCAACAACGTTTTTGCGCAAATCGGACTCGTTTTACTTATCGGATTAGTAGCGAAAAATGCCATTCTGATCGTTGAGTTTGCCAAAGAAGAATATGAAAGAGGGAAACCTCTTTACGAATCGGCAATGTATGCAGCAAGACTTCGTTTTAGACCAATCCTGATGACTGCTTTTGCATTCATTCTTGGAGTAGTTCCGTTACTGACTGCTACAGGTGCGGGGTCACAAGCTCGTATAGTAATGGGAATGGCCGTGTTTAGCGGCATGTTGATCGCCACCGTTCTCGGTGTATTAATTGTACCAGGTCTATTTGTTATGATTGAAAAAATTGGACACAAGAAAGAAGAAACAATCGTAGCAGGAGAAAACAATGTAGAATCAAATACTACAGACCATGAGTAAGAAATATAAAATAATCGTTATTGTATTGGCTCTTTCCTTATTTCCAATGGGATGTATGGTTGGTCCAAAATATAAAAAACCTGAGCAGTTAAAATCAGATTCTTATAAAAACGAAAGAAATTTAGACAGTCTCGCTTCGGTAACCAATCTAAAATGGTTTGATTTGTTTAATGATGATGTTTTAAAAGGTCTTATTCAAAAAGGCCTTGAGAATAATTATGATCTAAAAATTGCGGTTTCGAGAATTGAACAGTTTCGTGCTGAATTAGGTTATTCCAAAGCAGATTTATTTCCATCTTTTCAATATGGAGCTACCATAAACAGCAACAAGAAATACATTACTCCATCGACAGCGGGCGCAACTATGTCTTGGGAACTTGATTTCTGGGGGAAATATCGTCATGAAAATAATGCTGTTAAAAATGAACTTCTTGCCACAGAAGAAGCTCGTAAAGTAATATTGTCCGATATCGTCGCCAACATTGCAATAGCTTACTTTCAGATGCGAAATTTTGATGATCAGCTGGAAATAACCAAACATACTCTTGAAACCAGAGAAAAGTACTATCAAATCATAAGCGAGAGATTTGAAAAAGGGTATATCTCAGAAGTTGACAAAGTGCAAATTGAGCAACAGGTTGCCATTGCCGAAGCTGCGATTCCGAATATTGAAAGACAAATAACCTATCAAGAAAATGCAATTGCATTGCTTACTGGTCAGCTTCCTACTGAAATTCCGAGAGGAAAAAGCAATACAGAGTTACAGATAGTCAGTAAAATTCCGTTATCAATTCCGTCTGCCTTATTAGAAAACAGACCCGATGTAAAAGCAGCCGAATTAAGATATGCTGCAGCAAACGAAAGAATTGGCGTAGCTCAAGCAATGCGGTTTCCATCTATCAATCTTGCTGCCATTGCCGGATTTGCAAGTGCAGATTTGAGTAATCTTTTTCTAGGAAGCTCATATATGCAAAATGCTTCTGGCGGAATTGCAGGACCAATATTTGCATTCGGAAAAAACAAAAGAAGAGTTGAAATAAACAGACAACAGGCAGAACAGTTCAAATTTCTTTATCAACAAAAATATATTGATGCCGTTTCTGAAGTAGAACAATCTATACAAAACGTTAGAACTTATCAAGAAGAATGGAAAGCCCGCAATAGACAAGTGCAAGCTGCTTTAATAAACTACAAATTATCTCATGAAAGATATGACAGTGGTTACGTTTCTTACTTAGAAGTTTTAGATGTAGAAACGAATCTTTTTAATGCTCAGTTAAGCCTTGCACAATTATCAGAAAGACAATTAAGTTCAATGATTGAACTGTACAAAGCACTTGGCGGGGGATGGAGTCTCTAAAGGCACAAAGGTTCAAAAGTGACAAAGGTCCAAAGGTTTCTCAACTATTCTAAAAAAACAAAAAAGCACTATAAAATAGTGCTTTTTTTAATCTTTGTACCTCTGTACCTTTGTCTCTTTGAACCTAACGAATTAACAAAATTCGTTAAACGCATCCTGCAAATTCTCAGCAATTAATTCAGCTGGGCGTCCTTCGATGTGGTGACGCTCTAACATGTGAACCAATTCTCCGTTTTTAAACAAAGCCATAGATGGCGAAGATGGAGGAAATGGAAACATATGTTGCCTTGCAGCATCAACAGCTTCTTTGTCAACACCTGCAAAAACAGTGATTAAATGATCTGGTTTTTTAGCATTATCCAAACTCATTTTTGCTCCTGGACGTGCATTTCTTGCAGCACACCCGCAAACAGAGTTTACAACAACTAAAGTGGTACCTTCAGCTTTGATAGCATTCTCAACAGCCTCAGCACTATGTAAATCTTGAAAACCTGCAGCTGTTAATTCAGCTTCCATTGGTTTTACCATATCTAGTGGATACATATTCTTTTGTTTTAAATTGTACTTTTTGAACTGCAAAGTTACAAAGTTTACTCGCAACTAGTTACTTTGAAGTATAAAGTTTTGTTATAGTTTGATTGTTATTATCTTAATTTCTTTTGATACGGATAAGTTTCATAAACTGTATTGTCTTCATTAATTGAAAATCCTTTTTTAGCATCTTGTTTTCCCTCTTCAATCAAAGCCATTATTTCCTCTTTTGGTTTACCTTTTTTATACCAACAGATTGCCTTATAATATTTTACATCTGAAAATTGAGGATATATTTTTAATGCTTTGTCAAAAATTACAATAGCCTCATCTAACTTTTGAAGTTCATACTTTGCAATTCCTTGATAAAAATATGCCGTAGGATGTTCTAATTGATTTCTGTTTTTGTAAATGTCATTCACATAATCATCAAAAAGCTTTTCTGCTTTTTCATATTCATTTAATTGTAAGTAGCAAAGTCCAATGTAAAAACGATATGTATGATCCATAACATAGCTGTTTCCATACAATTTAATGCATTCTTCAAAATCTGTTATGGCACTTTTATAAGTTTTGGCAAAAATACATTTTATAAACCCTCGATACGGGAGCCATTCCTGTTTATTGTACAGAACTGCTTTATCCAAATAAGGCATTCCAACTTCGTATTTTTTACATTTAAAATACGGCATGGCTTTTAACTGCCAGAGTTGAGCAATTGTGCTATCTTTTTTTAAACCTTCATCAAGGCATGCTTGCCATTTGGCCATTTCAATATTGTAGTCATGTTTTTCCGCACAATCGGCTACAAATTCTTTCAAAATTGCGTCCTGAGCTTTATCAAAAGAAACTTGCGAAAAAGATAAAAGAGTAAAAAAGAAACTGAATAATAGAGTAATGTTTTTCAATGGCTACGTTTTTGAGTTAGATTTATTTGAAAGAAAAATCACTCTAAATAACGCCTTAATAAATGGAATTTTTGGACACTTTAAAATAACTTTAACATCTTCAGAAAAACTCGTCTCTTCGTCTAAGAATTTGAAAATCAATTCAGGATTTCCTTTTTTAAATAGAGAAGAGAAAATAGAACTTCCCACTTCGTTATGTCGATAAAGAATATCCAAAAGCAATAAATCGTAAAACCAAAACCTGCTTTTTTTATAAAACGATGTCATGCTGAGCGGAGTCGAAGCATTTTTTTCCTCAAGGAATTCAATCAATTTCGAAGATTTTTTATCTGAATTTTTGAAAGTATAACCTGTGCTAGCTTTTGTCCAACCGCCAGCTGTACCAATATTCAGAACCCTTTTGGTATTTTTTTCCCAGAACGGATAGCAAGTCATGGGAATACTTCCTTCCTCTTTTTCAAGAATTTGATATTGGCTTACACCAAGTTTCTTCAAATAAACTTGAATTTCATTTTCGTACTCTTCTTTTGGAAGTAATTTTTCCGAAAACAAAGTATATTCAACCAAAGCTTCGGTTTTTGAAGTCGGAAGAACGTACATAAATCTTGTATTGCCTTTTTGTTCAACCGAAAAATCCATGAAAGTTACTTCTTCAGGATTGAAAACTTCTTCTTGCGTTTTGACAAACCAACCCACGAAATGCTGCTGCAAAACGGGAAATTTATTTTGTCCTTCGGCGAAAGCCTTAGTATAAATACTATTGAAAAGATAATGGCAAGTGTATCGATTTTCTTCTGTCCCAACAAAAACATGCGTTTCAAGTTCGTTGATATCGGTTACTTTTTCGTTTAAAAAAGTAATGTTGGACTGATTTGAAATAACTTCGAAAACGAAATTATAAAAATCTAAACCGTTGATTTTATTATAAGAATACGGTTTTAGATCCAAATCGCGTCTGAAATTTTCATTGGCAAAAAACGCCAAATCCCATTTTTTTGAAACCACCGAATTCCAAATACTTTCTTCCTTTTCCCAAAAGCACCAAGTTCTGTCGTTGATTTTCTTTGAATCCTGATCTAATAATAAAATCAATTTATCAGAGAATTTCCCAGACAGAATCATTTTATAAACTGTCATCAAAGAAGCGAGTCCCGTTCCTGTAAAAATGTAGTCGAAATGTGGAATTTGCGAAGAGTTCATTTTCAAAAATAAGAAAATTTATTCTTTCCTTTTTTCTAAAAAAATCAAAAAGAGACCGCAATTTATTATTTCACTTTGCCGTTGTTTACAAAATGATTTAATTTTATCCTTTAGTATTACAAAAACAAAATTTCTGCCGGATGCATAAATTAGTCCCTTCCATTAAAACTTATGAGCCTGATCTTAAAACAGTTTATAAACTTTTAGATTCTACTGATGAGTTTAACAAAAACAACATTCCTGTTGTTATTTCTGAAATTAAACCATTCGATAAAAGACTTCAGCTGATAAAAGCAAGAAAAGTTTATTTGGTATTTCTAAACGGAAAATCTAATGCAGGCGGTGCTGAACGCATGGTTCATTATTTGGACGAATATCTCAAAAGCCGAAAGATTCTGACTGAAATAATTGATGAAGACCGTTTAAAAAATAGTTTCATAGGAAACTTATACTGGAAGTTATTCAATATAAGACATTTCGAAAAAAGAAGAGCAAAATATATCGCAAGATATATTACAGCGTTTCTTTGGCTACATTATCGTTCGAACAAAAAGGTTATAAGTAATGGTGAACCCACGGCATATTATCCGACTGATTGTGTAATATCTCACGGCTGTTTTCATAAAATGGAATTGGACTACGGTCGAACAAATCCCAAATTAAGCAGAATTGCAAAACTTCAAATGATAGCCTGCAGAAATGCCAAGAAAATAATCGCTGTTGAAGACAATGTCAAAAAAGACCTGATACAATACTATGGAATTAATCAAGACAAAATAAGTGTAGTGCCAAACTGTATTGATAAAACTAATTTTTATCCAATAAAAAAGCCATCAACTGACTTTAAAACAATTGTATATATTGGCAGACTGGAACACGGAAAAGGCATAGCCGAATTGCAAGAACTATCTAAACTTGTTGAAAAGCAAAACGGTTGGAGGCTTCTTATTGCCTCAAACAATCCATCAAATAGTGAACTTTTTCAAAATTTGCATAACACTGAAATTTTAGTCGGATTAACAATCGACAACATCAACGAACTGACTTATTCTCGAGCAGACATTGTTTTTTATCCTTCCTATTCAGAGAGTTTTGGAATGGTTACTATTGAAGCGCTTGCCTGCGGAAGACCAATTGCAGGAAATCCTGTTGGTGTTTTGCCCAAATTAGCCAAAGACGAACAGCCTGGTGCTTACTTGCTTCCAAAACAAATCGATGAGAATATTTTTCAGTTTTTTGATTATTGCATTGAAGACTCTAGAAAATTTACGCCCGAAGAAATTCATGAATTTGCAATGAAAAAATTTAGTATCGAGTCTTATTTTGAACAAATGGACAAACATTTTCTCAAAAATAGCTGATCATCAAATTATTATTTCATGAAAAGTTATCATTCCTATGAGAGTTTTATATTTCTATTCAGAGAATCCGTTACTTAAAACACAAGAAAAAATGATAAAGCTTTGGCGTTCCTAGAATATTTTAGAAACAGAAATGCTGAAGTCGATCTTGTAGGCGTTGCAACAGACATATACAGCAAAAAAAATCTAATTGATTATCGGAAAATTTTGATTTGTAAAGCTTTACAACAATTTACAAATAAACTTTAAAGCGCGCATCGAAAAACACCTTATTTAATTCATTATCAAAAAACTACTATTTTGTTATCATAAAACACTACTCTTTCAATTTTTCCAAAAGAACTTTAAACTCTTTTGCACTCAAATAAATATTATACTGAAAAATGATTTCGTTTTTATCATTCAAAACACATAAAATTGGATATGCAATTTGATTATTGATTGTTCCCAATTGCAATGCCAGTTCATGAACTCCGACATTATTCCCCGAAGGCTTGTATTTGAAAGTGTGATTCGCGAATGTGATATCTCTCTTTTCCTCTGCATTGAAGTCAATGAAATAGAAATCGGAATTTAATTTTTCTATTATTTCTTGATCTTTAAATGTCGTCGCTTTCATTCTTTGGCAAAACTGACACCAATCGGTATGAATGAAAACAATGGTTTTCCTTTTTTGAATTTGCTGTAGACTGTCTACTTCTTCAAAAGTCCTGCTTTTTAATTGGCAAAATCCTGTTGAAGTTATTCCGAAGAGAAAAATAAATAGAACTAACTTTTTCATTTTTTGTTTTGTTTGCCAAAGATTAAAAGGATTAGAAAAGATTTTTTTTTTTCGTTTGTCTCCCTGAGGGAAGTCGAAGGGCGCTCCAATTGGAACGGGGCTTCGACTTCGCTCAGCCTGACAAAAAGAATAATCCTCTTAATCTGTGCAATCTGTGGCATATAAAATTACCTAAAAGTATATCGTAATCCCAAAAATCCGCGAATTGTTTGGTTTTGTCCATAAACATAAGTCGTGTCAAATGTCAAACCGTACGGATTATCAGGTGTAACCAGCACTTTTCCTGCCGAATCGTATTGCACATTTTTGTCAAAAGGGTCATTTGTTCTTGAAATCAAAAACGGATTATTCTGTTTTGGAGTAAAGTTCAGCAAATTTTTGATTCCGCCATAAACTTCAAAATCTTTCCAACCCGAATAGGTAAACTGAATATTCTGAATACTGTACCAAGGCGAATTCGGACTTCTCGGATCGGTTTCGCTCAACAAAGGCAATTTCATCGGACTGTAAACATTTCCTGTGTAATCAATCGATAAATCCCAAGGTTGAATTTTGTATGAAACACTCCATGTTGCAGTGAAATTCTCCGTTAAAAAAGGTCTTTCAGAAATTCCATTTTCAACATTTTTATTATCCAAAACCGTTGCTCCGACAATAAATTTTAATCCCGAAGGGAAATTAAGATCAATATTTGTGCTGATTCCTTGACTTATTGCATAACCATCAATATTGTCGTAGATAATTTCGTTTGGATTGGTCTCATAATCTGAAATGATTTTATTGCTGAATCTCGTATAAAAAGCTGTGGTTTCAATTCCCATAAAGGTTCCGTTTCCGAAATTGATTTTCTGAATGTAGTTCAAATTCACATTTATAGATTGTTCGGGTTTCAAGTCGTTTTTAATAATGACATCTCTCGAACCTGTTAAGGCAGCATGATCTTCGGTAAACAAATTCACAACTCTGAATCCAGTTCCAGCATTTAATCTAAAAATAGTATTTTCATTTGCTTTAAATCTGTAAGCAAAACGCGGTGTAAAAATAGATCCATGAATCGAATTGTAATCATAACGCATTCCTAGCAAAACCTGACTTTTTGGAGAAAACGTAATTTCATCTTGAACAAAAATTCCTGGAAGCCAAGTATTTTCAGCTTCTTTGGTTGCAGGCGTATTATCATCATAATGCGTATATCGGCTTGCAATTCCCGCCAGCAAATCGTTTCGACCTATTTTTTTATCCCATGTCAGCTGTAAAAACCCAATTTTCTGATTGGCAATATAAGATGTCGTGCCGTAACGGCTGTCTTGATAATGAACATTTCCAGAAAACGAAAGCATCAGTTTTTCTTCAAAAGGCAATTGATAACTTCCAATCAATTCAGCTCTTTTGGTATAAATGCTTTCGCCGTAGATTTCGTCTCCACCACGATATTTTTTCTCCCAACGAATGTCTCCTCCCCAACGATCTTCATACATTCCGCGTGCTGCGATGGTAAAAAGGCGATTATGATTTCGCTGAAAACTCCATTTATTAAAAACCGAAATTCGTTCAGAAAGCGTGACATCGGTAAAATTGTCTTTGTCTTTATCAATTACTTGATCGTAGTTGAAATAATTAACACCAATAAGCGAAATAGCTTTTTTGCCTACATTAAACTTCATTCCCAAATCGAGATTGCTCTCAAAATAAGAAGTCGTAAAATAATCGGCAGAAAAAACAGGAGCATTCGTAGGGTTTTTAGTAATGATATTGATTAAACCTCCAACTGCTTCACTTCCGTAAAGAGATGAAGCTGGACCTTTTACAATTTCTATTCGTTCTACCAAAGAATTCGGAATTCCAGACAAACCGTAAACAGTAGAAAGACTGCTCACAATTGGCATTCCGTCAATCATAACCAAAGTATATGGCCCTTCCAATCCGTTTATATGAATATCTCCTGTATTACAAACACCGCAATTAAGCTGCGGACGAACTCCATTTATATTCTGAAGCGCATCATAAATACTTGGCGTTGGATTTTTCTTGAAGAAAACTGGCGAATAAACCTCAACCGGAACGGCGCTTTCTAATCTCTTAACGGGTTTTAAGGTTCCTGAAACTACCACTTCGTTCAATTCGTTATTATCTTCTTCTAATTCAAAATCAAGATTTAAATTTTCATTTTCTAAAACAGAAATCCTTTGAGTTATAGATTTAAATCCTGATGAAGTTATCGCGATTTTATAATTCCCTTTCGGAATATTTTGGAGTTTATAAAATCCAACCGAATCGGTTTGTGTTTTAAAGTTTGTATTTAATAAACTAACATTAATTTCCTGACCTACAGGAATTGATAATTTGACTTTTCCTGAGATATTTTGCGAGTATAGGCTTTTAGCTGAAATTAATAATATTGTCAAAAATAAATATTTCATTATTATAAAATTAAATTTAGACAAAACTAAAAATTAAATTTGACAAATAATTATTCTTAAAACAAAAATTTTCAAACTGATTGAATTCAATATGTTACATTTCTATTTTTAAGAATCGTAGACATTTTTGTTTAATCTCGCAAAGACGCTAAGTCGCAAAGCTTTTTTATAAAACTTGGGGACTTAGCGTCTTTGCGAGAGAATTTTACGAATGCATTAAAAATCTTCGTCAATAAGTTCTTTATTTATCACCGCTCCAGCGAAAGAACCGGTCGAAACAGCAATCGCCACAGATCGCATTTGAGTTGTGCAATCTCCACTTGCAAAAACACCTGAAATATTTGTTTTTTGCATAGCGTCCACTTTTAACAAACCTTGTTCATTTATATCGCAACCTAAATCTATGGGCAACGAACAATGCTGTTCAAAAGGCGGTCTTGCGTAAATAGCTTTAACCTCAACTTTTTCTCCATTTTTAAAAATGATGTTTCTAACATAACCTTCATTATGTTCAAAAGAATCTATTTTTTCTTCTAAAATTAAAACGCTATGATCTTTAAGCGTTTGTATTTGCTTCGAAGTCAATTCCGATTTTCCGTTGGTACATAATCTCAAGTCTTTTGTCCAATTGGAAATCAGTTTCGCGTATTCAAACCCCATTTCTCCGTTGGCAATAATCGCGGTTTTCTCATTTTTAACTTCATAACCGTGACAATACGGACAATGCAAAACCGAAATTCCCCAACAAGCTGCAAAACCTTCAATTTCTGGCAGCAAATCTTTAACTCCCGTTGCAAACAATACTTTTCTTGAAGTAAAAACAGCGCCAGATTCGGTTGTGATTTCAAAACCTTTGCCTGTCTTTAATACTTTTACAGCAAGCCCATTATAAAATTGAACTGTTTTATAAATGTCTACTTGCAATTTGGCTTTCGCCGAAATAACCGCTGGCTTTTCGCCATCTTGTGTAATAAAATTATGAGAATGCGGTGTTTGTCTGTTACAAGGCAAACCGCTGTCAATGACTAAAACCTGACGTAAAGAACGTCCCAAACTCATTGCGGCAGACAATCCGCTGTAGCTGCCGCCAATGATAATCACCTCAAAATGCTTCTGTTCCATATTTCTATTTTTAATGATTTTGATTTCTATGTAATTTATAGTTGATTAAGTGCCCGATGATCATTCCGAATCCTCCGAAATAAATCAAATCAAGATGAATATCTAAAAGAAGTTCTGTCAAAACACTAATCCAAATCAGCGCCATCGAAACAACTAAAATGGACGATACCAAAAGAGATGATTTTTTTATAATTTTGAGAATTGCAAATAAACCTATCGAAGCAAATAGTAAATCTATAATTGGATTGTGACTCAACCCTAAAGGTAGAATCGTTAAAAGAGGAAAAATCAAACAATGAACCAAACAGATGGTCGCGCTTGAAATTCCTAAAATATCGTAAAAGGATGTGCTTATTTTCTTCATTTCGTGTACATTTGCTTAATGCAATTTTGTTGCAAATATATACAATTTTATCAATTGCAACATTGTTGCGTTTAATTTTTAATTTCATAAAAGATGAAAACTACACGTAATACCGCAGCAAAGACAGCTGTTTTAGAGGTATTTGAAAAATCTAAGACGGCTCTTTCGCATACCGAAATTCACAAACAATTAAATGATTTGTGCGATCGCGTTACCATTTACAGAATTTTGGATCGTCTCATTAATGAAGATGTTATTCATAAAATTTCGAATCTTGACGGAACAGTAAAATATGCAAAATGCAACCATTCGCACCAGCGCGTGCACATTCATAATCATGCACACTTTAGCTGCGAGAATTGTCATGAGATTACGTGCCTTGAAACGGTTAAACCGAGTTACATTATGCCACATAATTATAAAGTGAACGAAATCAATTTTACGCTATCAGGATTGTGTCCGAATTGTTTAAATTCTAACATTTAACTTTTAGACTCGTCTAAAAATATTGTTTCGCGAATATAATTTTTCTCTATATTTGTGAAAACAATACTTTTACAATGACCAAATCTTTAGAAGAAGTCCACGAATCGGTTTCTACAGAAAATAAAAAAAAGGGTTTTAGAAAAATTTTAGCCTTCTTAGGTCCCGCTTATCTTGTAAGTGTCGGCTACATGGATCCAGGAAACTGGGCAACCGATATTGCCGGCGGAAGCCAATTCGGATACACTTTAGTCTGGGTTTTATTGATGAGTAATTTAATGGCTTTGCTTTTGCAGAGTTTAAGCGCTCGTCTCGGAATCGTAACACAGCGCGATCTTGCACAAGCCTCTCGAGAAACGTATTCCAAATACATCAACTACATTTTATATTTCCTTGCCGAAATAGCAATTGCTGCCTGCGATTTGGCAGAAGTTCTAGGAATGGCAATCGGAATTAATCTTCTTTTCGGAATTCCGTTACTCGAAGCAGTTCTAATTACCGTTTTAGATACCTTTTTATTGCTTTTCCTGATCAATAAAGGAATTCGCAAGATGGAAGCCTTCATTATTGCTTTAGTTGCCATAATTGGCTTTTCTTTCATTTTCGAAATGATTTTTGCAGAACCCGAAGTTCATAAGATTTTTGCAGGACTTATCCCTTCAATTCCAAACTCTGCAGCTTTATATATTGCGATCGGAATTATCGGTGCAACTGTGATGCCGCACAACTTGTATTTGCACTCGTCCTTAGTACAAACACGAAAATTTGACCGAACTCCAGCTGGAATTAAACAAGCTTTAAAATACAATTTGATCGATTCGACGATTGCTTTAAATCTTGCTTTCTTTGTAAATGCTGCCATTTTAATTCTTGCTGCCGCCACTTTCCATAAAAACGGAATGTTTGAAGTCGCCGAAATTCAGGACGCACACCAATTTCTTGAACCATTGTTAGGAACGAAATGGGCGCCTATTTTATTTGCTGTCGCTTTAATTGCTGCTGGACAAAGTTCGACCGTAACTGGCACGCTTGCCGGACAAATTGTAATGGAAGGTTATCTGCATTTCAGAATTCAACCTTGGGTTCGTAGAATTATAACCCGTTTGATTGCCATTATTCCTGCCGTAATCGTGATTTTAATTTATGGCGAAAGCGTAACGGGGAAATTGCTAATTCTAAGTCAGGTTATTTTGAGTTTACAACTCGGATTTGCCATTATTCCACTGATTCATTTTGTGAGTGATAAGTCTAAAATGAAAGGTTTTCATATTTCCAGAACTACGCAAATTGTTTCTTGGATAATTGCCTCCATAATTGTTTCTCTAAATGCGAAATTGGTTTATGACGAAATCACGTCTTGGTTGGCAAATTCAGATCATCCAATGGTTCTTTGGTTCACGGTTGTTCCGTTGGCTTTTGGATTCTCGGTTTTATTATTGTACATCGTCTTCAAGCCTTTTATTGCTAAATTCAAATCAAAAGCTATAAACCATTCACCGCACCATCTTAAATTAAAGTTTTCGCCAAGAGAAAGCCAGAGCATTAAAAACATTGCAGTTTCTGTCGATTTCTCACATGCTGATGAAGCTGCTTTGAACAAAGCCTTTGAATTGGGAGGCATTGACACAGAATATACCCTCATTCACATTGTAGAAACAGTTGGAGCTTTAATGTATGGAGTTCATGTGCACGACCATGAAACCACAGTCGATGAGAAATTATTATTGAAATATAAGGATATGCTTTCAGAAAAAGGATTAAAAATCAAAACTGAACTTGGTTTTGGAAAACCAAACAGCGTAATTCCGAAAATTATAAACGAAGGAAGTTTTGACATTCTCGTCATGGGAACCCACGGCCACACTGGATTAAAAGATATTCTTTTCGGCACAACGGTAGACAAATTGAGACATAAAATTTCGATACCTTTGTTGATTGTTAAATAAAAGGTGCTGAGGTACTGAGTTGCTAAGGTTCTAAGGTTTCTCTCGAAAACTTTAAAACAAAACCTTAGAACCTCAGCCCCTTAGAACCTTAGAACCTCAAAAGAAATGACTTTTTCAGAAGAAAATTACCTTAAATCGATCTATCATCTGACTGCAGCATCAGAAACTGAAGTGAGTACGAATGCCATTGCGGAAATTATGGAAACAAAAGCTTCCTCTGTAACCGATATGCTTAAAAAGCTGGCAGAGAAAGATTTAGTAAATTACAAAAAATACCAAGGGGTTTCTTTGACTGAAAACGGAAAACTAGCAGCCAAAATGATTGTGAGAAAACATCGTTTGTGGGAAGTTTTCTTGGTTGAAAAACTAAACTTTAGCTGGGATGAGGTTCACGATATTGCTGAACAATTGGAACACATCAAATCAGAACAATTAATTAATCGTTTGGATGATTTTCTTGGAAATCCGACCGAGGATCCACACGGTGATCCAATTCCAGATGCAAATGGGCGAATCATTAAAATCGAAAAACAACTTCTATCTGAATTGGAGGAAAATCAAACAGGAGTTTGCGTTGGGGTAAAAGATACTTCTTCGGAGTTTTTGAAATATTTAGACAAACAAGAAATTGCTTTGGGTTCTAAAATTGAATTTCTTTCTAAAGAATCTTTCGATTTGTCAGTTCGAATTAAAGTTAATGGAAGAGAATTATCGATTTCTAATAAAATTGCCTCTAATTTGTTTGTGAAACTGGTTTAAAAAACAACATCTTAGAATAAAAAAAGATCTGCTAAATCAAGTATTTGGCAGATCTTTTTTTATTAAGGTATTATTGAAGCAGCAGATAACATGTATTTGAATTGTGAAAGAAATCTAATTATCCAAACCATTTTTTACACTTTATTCTTTTGCAGAAATCGTATCCGTATCCATTTATTTTTAATTTTTTTTATCAACTACAAACCAAGGAATATCAAATTTTCCTTTAAATGAATAAATTGCCACTTCTTGTCCGTTACTTACCGAATTAAATAAATCAGCATCTATCGATACTTTTTCGATTTCTTTTTTATGATTCCAAGGGGCTAGATATAAATAATAACTGACGTATTTCCCGCGATTAACTTCTTTATTTATAATTTCTGTTGAAAACAATTCTGGATTAGACTTATCAAACACACAATTTGTGCATACGACAGTACCGAATCCATATATAAACGTAAACATAGCATAACTTAAAATTGAGAATATGTCCTTACCTTTCTTAAAAGATAGATGCTTACTAAATGACAGCAGAATTCCTGTATAAATAATTGCAATTAGAACAACAGGTAACCAAACATTCGCATAATTATCAATCGAAAAATCCAGCATAACGCGCAAAGAAAGTGCAATTCCAGGCGCTACTAACGGATATGCAACATTTGGATACACACTATTTTTTGCTCCATCAATTCTAATTAATCCTTTCCAGAATTTTATAACTATCAGCGTTATTATTGGTAGTGCAATACAAGCAATAACTGCATATTCATACGGTCTTGGGAAAAATATTGTCCACAAGGTTACCAATATTCCTGCACCGATTAACAAATAAGATGTAAACTTTGCTTTTTCCAGCTTACCTTCTCTTTCTTCTAAAGAAATTCCAAATTCTTGGTTTGATAGTATTTCTTGTTTTTCTTCTTCCAAAGTTTTCTCAACTTCTTCTCTTTTTTTCTGATCAAGATCCGCTAACTTAGAACTCAAAAAAGCTTTAATTTCCGAAGAATTTTCAATCATATTATTAAACACAATAGCCTTCTTTTTACGATCTATTGGTTCAACTCCAATATGTTCTAAGAAAGTAATTTTAGGATTTGTCGCAGTATTAAAACCTTTTATTTCATTAAATTTTAATTCTCGGGTTCTCAAAAAACCAAATAAAATGATAGAATTCTCACAAACAACTACTTTTCGTTTTGATATAGAAATAATTGCTATTATCATCAAGATAACCATTACTAAAAATAAAAGTGGAAGCCATAATTTTTCTTCGGGAGTTTCTGCAATCGTATTAAAAGGAGAAACAATTAAAATTGCTAGTCCTCCATATAATGAAATTACTAATGATGCTAAAACATAAATTAAAATTCTAATCCCTTTTTTTATTCTGTATTCTTTCATTTTAATAAGCATTAATTTTTTTGCAAAATTACTGCTCGTTTTTATGTTTGTATACCCGTAAAAGGCTTATAACTAATAGAAAAAGCCAAGAAAAAACCCATAAAAACCATTTTGGAATTTACGGGTTAGATTTTTATTAGCCAATACAAAGATTTTACACAATCCCTTTTTCAATCATTTCTAGCATTACTGGCGAAGCATTTTTAAAAGTTGGTGCTTGCTCTATAATACTTCCCGCGTTCTTTTTATTTACTTTAAACGTAACATCATCTTCAGTTGTAAACAAAAGCGCAGTCAGGAAAGGATTTTTAATATGTGAACCTAAAACCAATAAAGCTTCATCTAAAGTATGGATACTTTCTATTTCTTCGGATTTATATCGAAAGGTTAGCGAAATTGAGAATGTATTATCTTCATTTAAAACCAATCGGAAATAAACATTTTTAAGCTCTGTATCGCCCATAGTTTTGGCCAAAGTCAGTTTTGCGAAAGTTCCGTTTTGGATACTTTCTTTAACTCGTTCACAAAAAAGGGCAAATATTGGTTCGTACATTTTTTTTAAGGTGCTAAGGTTCTGAGATGCTGAGGTTCTAAGGTTTTAAAATCGTTGTCTATTATTTTAACCGCAAAGGTCGCAAAGATTTACGCAAAGAACACAAGAATTGAGCAAAAAAATCAGCCACAGATTATAGAGATTAACACAGATTTCCATAAATCCTTTTAATCCAAATAATCTGTGGCTAAAAATTAATATTTTTTTCGGTTAAGAAAAATTATTTTCCTGTAAATTCTGCTTTACGTTTTTCTAAAAAGGCCGTTGTTCCTTCTTTGAAGTCTTGAGTTCCGAAACACTCTCCAAATGATTTTATTTCGGTATCGAAACCATTTTTACCGTCTTTGAAGTTCGCATTGATGGCTTTTATTGCTTTTCCAATAGCAAATGGCGCGTTTTTAATGATTTTTTGAGCAATTACATTTGTAAATGACAAAAGCTCTTCTTGAGGCACTACATGATTTACCAAACCGTACTCTTTTGCTTGTTCAGCAGTAATCATTGCGGCAGTCATAATCAATTCCATTGCACGGCCTTTTCCAATTAATTGCGGCAAACGTTGTGTTCCTCCGTAACCTGGAATCAAACCAAGAGTCACTTCTGGAAGTCCCATTTTTGCATTATCAGAAGCAATTCTGAAATGACAAGCCATTGCTAATTCTAGTCCGCCCCCAAGAGCGAAACCATTTACGGCAGCAATTACTGGTTTCTTTAGATTTTCGATAAAATCAAATAACGATTCTTGTCCCTCAGATGCCAATTGCGCGCCTTCAACAGTTGTATAATTTGCAAACTCCGAAATATCTGCTCCAGCTACAAAAGCTTTTTCTCCGCTTCCGGTTAAAACAATAACACGAGCATCATCATTTTTAGCCAATAATTGAATGGCATCACTCAGATCACTAATTGTTGCTTTGTTTAAGGCATTCAATTTAGTTGGTCTGTTAATCGTAATTGTAGCAACTTTTTCTTCGATTGAAACTAAGATATTTTCGTAATTCATGACGCTATATTTTATGAGTTCGTGATAGGGAGAGAAACTGTAAACGTAGTTCCTTTTCCGTAAGTTGATTCAAAGGTAATTGTTCCTTTGTAATTTTCGATAATGTTTTTGATAATTCCGAGCCCAAGTCCCATACCGCTTGTTTTGGTAGTAAATTTTGGCTCGAAAATTCGTCCTATATCTTGCTTTTGAATTCCGATTCCGTTGTCCTTTACTGCGATTTCAACATTGTTGTCTCTTCTTTTTACCGATACAACAATTGATTTCTGAAACTGGCTTTCTGGAATGGCCTGAGTTGCATTTTTGACCAAATTGGTAATAACACGAATTAGTTGCGTACGATCCATTTTGGAAATGATTTCTTCTTCTTCTTTTTCAAAAGAAATATAATCTTCGTTGAAAATATCTAAAGCCAGTTCGACAACCTCAACAACATTCAGCGTTTCATTTTGCTGAGCTGGCATCGAAGCAAAGTTCGAAAATGCCGAAGCTACAGCAGTCATGGTATCAATCTGCTGAATTAAAGTTTCGGAGTAATCATTCATTTTTTGCTTCACATCTGGAGCAGAAGGATCAAATTTTCTTTGGAAACTCTGAACCGTTAAGCGCATCGGCGTAAGCGGATTTTTAATTTCGTGTGCTACTTGTTTTGCCATTTCGCGCCAAGCTTCTTCACGTTCGCTTTGCGCCAATTTGATAGCACTCTTTTCCAATTTGTCCACCATTCCGTTATAAGCTGTAATCAAAAAATTAACCTCTTTACTGTTGGCTTCCAAAACAATTTTCTCGTTTTTCTGGTCTAGATTGGTTTCTTCTAATCTTTCAGAAATCGTTTTTAGTGATTTTGTAATGTAAGTTGAAAGGAAATATGCTAACGCGAAAGCCACAATCAACATGAAAGAATACACCTGGCTTAAACGAATCAAGAAAGTATTCAGCTCATTGTCATAATATCCATCATCTTCTAAATAGGGAAGATTAAGGATTCCGAGTGGTTTGAATTTTTCGTCTTTAATTAAACTGTACGAAGATCGGTTTTTGACTCCGTCAATCGTTTTAATATCTACAAAACGTTTTTCGATAGAAGAACGAACCAGTTTAAGAATATATTCTGGAATTGGAGGCGCAATTTTATCAACCGCAAATGACTCTTTGGATGATTTAAGCAGTTTTCCATCCAAACTGTAAATATTGATTTCGATTTTATGAATCTGCGCCAACTCATGAATTTTATCTTTAAAAATTAAATCTAAATTCTGAGTTTTTAACGGATACGTTGTAGTTGCCAGAACGTAATTGATATGCTCTTTTACCGCATTTTCTTTTCGTTCTAAACGTTCCTGATGGTATTCTTTGGCCTCAGTTTTAAACTGAATAATCGAAATCGAAGCCAATAAAAAAGATGCCACTACAATCAATACAATCATCGACAGGAAAATCCTGGTACGAAGCGACAGCATTGACATTTTGAAGTTTAGCATATTTTTTTGTTTTTGCCACGAATTACACAAATTCGCACGAATTAAATTTTGATAATTTCAGCCACAGATTAAAATGATTTTTTAAAGTAATCTATAAATCCAAATAATCCTTTTAATCTGTGGCTAAATAAAATTAGTGCCAATTCGTGTAATTCGTGGCAACCTCTTTATTTTTTTTCTCGAATGCGCTTATAAAAACGGAATCCCAACATTATTAAAACCGAAAACAATATAATTCCGATTACGCCGAAAATCCAGTTGATGGCACTTTTTAAAACTACTAAAAAGACAACGGCAAATAGAATAATCGTAGCGCCTTCGTTCCATAAACGCATGAAATTGTTGGAATATTTTACCTCATCTCTTTGTAATTGTTTAAAAATCTGATGACATTTTCCGTGGTATAAATATAAAAGGAAAACGAAACACAGTTTTACGTGCATCCATGGCATTTTGATCCAAACGCTTCCTGCATCTGTAAAAAACAGCATCCAAAAAGCAAATATACTCGCCAAAACTGCCGATGGCCATGTAATGATATACCACAAACGGTAGGCCATTATTTTGTATTGTGCCTGCAGAATTTCTTTTTCTGGCGAAGGTTTCTCATTGGCTTCAATTTGGTATACAAACAAACGCACAATATAAAAGAGACCCGCAAACCAAGTTATCACGAATATAAGATGCAGTGATTTTAGATAATTATAGTATTCCATCATTCTTTAAAAATGGATTTTTTAAAAAGATCAATCATATCTTTGCCATAGTTTTCATCTTCATACACTATTGAAGCGATAAAGATTTTATCTCCAAATCCTTTCGAAAAAATTACTGCTGTAGCAACTGTTTTTCCGTCTTCAGTAACTTGGATTTTAGATTTTCTAAATTCCAAACCCGAAATTTTTTCACTGCTTACCGAGTAATCTCCCATTTTACCTTTTGGGTAAACTTTTCCAATATCTTTTAAAAGAAGAAAATCTTTTAATCTCATCTTTAGATCAGCTCCACGAGCATCTCCGGTAGGATAATTTTCGTAATTTGCAGAAAAGTAATTTGCTTCATCTCTTTTAAAAGCTACAATGGAGTTTTCTTTTTTAACCAAAGCCGTATCTCCTTTTACTTCTCCTTTTTCCTTTTGAATTACTTTTTCATAATCATCAGGAATTGTAATTTCCCAATTAAATGTTTTATCAAAAAAACGATTGTTTTCAAAAGTGTTTTTCTTTTTGCATCCAATAATTGTTACTAAAGCAAAAAATAAAATCGAAAAATATTTTAATCTATTCATTTATAAAAATTGAAATTATTTGGCCCAATCATTAATCCAAGAAGCAACCGTTTCGCACCATTCCTCATCATCGTTCAAGCAAGGAATTGCAAGAAACTCTTCTCCTCCATTTGCTTCAAAATCTTCTTTTGCACGCATGGCGATTTCCTCTAAAGTCTCTAAACAATCGGTAACGAAAGCTGGAGTTACAACCGCAATTTTCTTAATTCCGCGTGCTGGCATATTGTCAATTTCAACATCTGTGTAAGGTTCAAGCCATTTATCGCCCGCCAATCTTGACTGGAAAGTAACACAATATTTGTCTTTTGGAATTCCCAATTGTTCAACTACCAAACGAGTTGTTTCGTAGCAATGTGTTCTATAGCAGAATTCGGCTTCTGGAGTTCCCACTTCACAACACATTTCGTTGGTAACAAACTTTTTATGAGATTTCGTTTTATCGGTTTTGCGAACATGACGCTCTGGGATTCCGTGATATGAAAACACCAATTGGTCATATTCAAAACCTCTTAAATGTTTTTCAATTGAATCAGCTACGTTTTTGATGTAATCCGGTTTGTTGTAAAACGCTGGAACATCTGAAAATTTCATGTGAGGAAATTTCTTTTTGCGAATTTCTTCTGCCAAAACCAAAATGGTCAAAGTGGAAGCCATTGCATATTGAGGATATAATGGAAAAAGCAACACATCGGTAACACCTTGATCACTTAAATCCTGCAAGCCTTTTTCGATTGTCATAGATCCATAACGCATTGCAAGCGCGACTGGAATATTTGATAAAGGCTGTACTTTTTTGTGCATTCTTTCAGAAAGAACGATTAGCGGAGAACCTTCTTCCCACCAGATTTTCGCATAAGCGTGAGCTGATTCTTCTGGTCTTTTTCTTAGAATAATTCCGCGAACCAATAATGCTCTCAATAAATACGGAACATCAATCACGTATTTATCCATTAAAAATTCATCTAAATAAGGTTTTACATCTTTTGGAGTTGGACTATCTGGAGATCCTAAGTTTATTAATAGTGCGCCTTTCATTATGTATTTTTTGCTTTAGGCTTTAAGCTCTAGGCTTTAAGCTTTTTATTTGTTTTTAAAAATTTCGACAAAAGTAGAACATGCAACTTTTTCGAAATATGATAATTATTACTTTTTAATTATGTTCTTATTTATAAAATTGATTCCTATTTTAAGAACTCATTTTATATTATTAACTTCTATATTCATTTTTTCCTCCCAGCCTTTTCCATTTCGTTTCTCAAGATAATCATCGGTTATTTTTCGATATTCATTTGCGGCAGCATCTAATTCTTTATCACCAACAATGCATCCGAGATTCTTAATGTATAATCCATATTTTTGATAGATAGTCGTTTTTCTGTTATTCCTTGATAATTCTAATGAATCTCTTGGCGGAAGCGGCAAACCAAAACCAAATGTCTTTACGCTATCGGCTTCAATATCATGAAATGCCATATTTCTATATTCAGTGACGAGTGGACTTTCTTCTGATTTGCAACTTAAAAAAACAATTAAAATCGGGAAAATAACTTTATTCATTTATTAAACATTAGCATTAATCGACATTAAATACTTTTTTGGAGTAGTGGCAAATTTTTTCTTGAACGCCGCGATGAAATGACTTCCTGTACTGTAACCAATTTTCAATCCAACTTCGTTTACATTATATGAACCGCTGTCTAACAGTTTTCGAGCGAAATCCATTTTGTAATCGAAAAGGAAACCGTAAACTGTGTCGCCGTAAATTTGTTTGAAACCCATTTTAAGTTTCTTCAAATTCAAACCAATTTCATCTGCCAATTCTTGCAATCCTGGCGGTTCGGCCATATTGGCGATGATAATTTCTTTGGCTTTTCTGATTTTTAGAACATTGTCTTCATCAATCAAAAACGGACATTGTTCTGCATTTGGGTCCTCTGTTCTATTAAAATACAAACTCAATAATTCGTATCCTTTTCCTTTATAATAAAGGTTTTTTATGGATGGATGAAGATTGTAATGAAACAACTGACTCAAAACAATTGCCATTGACGGACTAATGTTTCCTTCGTTATAATACTTTTTATCCTTATTGTCAGGACTTAGAAAAGTAATATAATCAGCTTCAGCGGAAAATAACGCATGAAATTTCTTGATTGAAACAATTACTGAAATCGCCCACGAGTTTGGAGCCAGCTCTAGATTTAGCGGCAATTCTTTCTGAGGATTGTATAAAAGCAACGATTTTTCTTCTTTCAATTCTAAAGCGTAATTGCCTTGATTGAACAAAAATTTTGCATTGCCTTTTATCCCGAAGTGAAACTGTATCAGGCCAGTACCTATTATTTCATGCTGTGCATAAAAAGGTTCAGAACCATCGTTTTGAAAACGAATCAGCGTAAAGTCGTCTTCAATTTTTATAACTTCTTGAGAACTCATAGCGATATTTTTTTGAAACGAAAATCAAAACAAAGTCAAAATGTTATTTAGAACGACTCTAAACTAATCACTTCAAACGAGTTGATTTTGCTACAAAAGTAGTCCTTTTTACTCAAAAACACCTATTTAGGTTCAAAAAAACATACAGCGACATAAAAAGTACTTTTAGCGTTACTTTTATCGGTGGTATAGTAATAATTTTGTTGCACTTTTATGAAAGTGAATTTATGGAAAACAATAACGTACCGAAACACCTTTATTTTTACTCAGTTGGTCTGAGTTATAAAAAAGCTGATGCTGAGGTTAGAGGTCAATTTAGTTTGGATGCTGTTGCTAAAACGCGATTGCTGGAACAGGCTAAAAACGAGGGAATCGAAAGTTTAATAGTTACTTCAACTTGCAACAGAACCGAAATCTACGGTTTTGCTGAACATCCATTTCAATTAATAAAACTTATTTGCGATAATAGTAACGGATCTGTAGATGCTTTTCAAAAAGTAGGTTTCGTTTACAAAAATCAAGAAGCAATCAATCACTTATTTCGTGTAGGAACTGGTTTAGATAGTCAGATTTTAGGCGATTTTGAAATTATATCTCAAATAAAAACCAGTTTTACGCATTCAAAATCAATGGGATTGGCCAATGCTTTTATGGAAAGATTGGTAAATGCGGTAATTCAAGCGAGTAAGAGAATTAAAACTGAAACAGAAATTAGTTCTGGAGCTACTTCGGTTTCTTTTGCTTCAGTACAATATATTTTGAAGAATGTTGAAGACATTAGCAATAAAAATATTTTACTTTTCGGAACTGGAAAAATCGGAAGAAATACATGCGAGAATTTAGTAAAACATACTAAAAACGAGCATATTACTCTAATCAACAGAACAAAAGACAAAGCTGAGAAATTGGCTGGAAAACTAAATTTGATTGTTAAAGATTATTCTGAATTACATTTAGAACTTCAAAAAGCCGATGTTGTGGTTGTTGCAACAGGTGCACAAAACCCAACAGTTGACAAAGCGATTTTAAATCTTAAAAAACCTTTATTGATTTTGGATTTATCGATTCCGAAAAACGTAAACGAAAACGTAGAGGAATTAGAAGGCGTAACTTTAATTCACATGGATTATTTGTCTCAATTGACGGATGAAACTTTGGAAAACAGAAAATTACACATTCCGGCTGCAGAAGCAATCATCGAAGAAATCAAAGAAGAATTTGTTACTTGGATGAAAGGCCGAAAATTTGCTCCAACAATCAACGCTTTAAAAGAAAAGCTAAACGCAATCAAAGCTTCAGAATTAGATTTTCAAAGCAAAAAAATTGCTGATTTTAATGAAGAGCAAGCTGAAATCATCAGCAACAGAATCATCCAAAAAATCACTACACATTTCGCAAATCATTTAAAAGACGACGACACCATGGTCGATGAAAGCATCGAATGGATCGAGAAAGTCTTCAAAATAAAAGCATCTTAAATAAAATTTTAAACCATATAAGTTATATAAGTTCATTTAATCGCAACGCTTAATTGTTGTTTTTAAGTTCAAACTGCTTAAATTACCTTATATAACTTATGGTGAAATTCAACAAAATGGCTGAAAAAACAATCAGAATTGGAACGCGCGATAGCGAATTAGCACTTTGGCAGGCACATACTGTCGAAAAACAACTTAACGATTTGGGTTATAAAACTTCAATTGTTGCCGTTAAATCTCAAGGTGATATTATTCTGGACAAACCTCTTTATGAATTAGGGATTACTGGAATTTTCACTAAAACGCTTGACATTGCAATGATCAACGGTGATATTGATATTGCAGTACATTCGATGAAAGACGTTCCGACTGCTTTGCCAAAAGGAATTGTTCAGGCAGCAGTTTTAGAAAGAGCTAATGTTTTAGATATTTTAGTTCATAAAGGAAATCCTGATTTTACAAATCCAAGTACGATTGCGACAGGAAGTTTACGTCGTCAGGCGCTTTGGTACAATAAATACCCAAATCATACGGTGGTTGATTTACGTGGAAACGTGAATACACGCATGCAAAAATTGCAAGATAATAATTGGGACGGAGCTGTTTTTGCAGCTGCAGGTTTGGAGCGAATTAACTTAAAACCTGAAAATTATATTAATTTGGATTGGATGATTCCCGCGCCGGCACAGGGAGCAATGCTTGTTGTGGCGATGGAAGATGATAATTTCACTTTAGATGCACTTTCGCAATTGAATCATATTGAAACTGAAATCTGCACTTATATTGAACGTCAGTTTTTACGAACTTTAGAAGGCGGTTGTACAGCACCAATTGGAGCTTTGGTAACTTATAATGAAGACGAAGACACGCTTCATTTTCAAGGTGTTTTACTTTCTGTTGACGGAAAACAAAAACTGGAAATCAACAAAACAGTTGATATTTCAGAATGGAAAAAATTAGGTTTTCATTCGGCTCAGGAAATTTTGAATAATGGCGGAACTGAATTGATGGCATCTATTAAAGAATCCCTGAAGAAATAATGGCAAACCCAGTTCAAATACTATCTACCAAAATATTATCTCCTCTTCATAAACAAGAGCTAATGAAATATGGCGTTGAATTGATTGAAGCCGATTTCATTAGAACCGAAAACAAACCTTTTGAATTAAAAGACCTCAACGAAAGTTTAATTTTTACAAGTCAGAATGCTGTTCATAGTGTTTTATCTGATCCCAAATCAGAAGAATTAAAAAAGAAAAATGTCTATTGCGTTGGACTTAAAACCAAAGCTCTTTTAGAAGAAAACGGATTTAATGTTGTGGCTTACACTGGTTACGCTTCAGATTTGGCTGAAATTATCACCTTAATTTATGGCAATGAAAGTTATACTTTTTTCAGCGGAAACTTGAGAAGAGATACCTTGCCAGATGCCCTGAAAGAAAACGGAATTAAATTCAATGAAATTCAGGTTTACGAAACCACATTACAACCTCAGAAAATAAAAGCAAATCCTGAAGCGATTTTGTTTTTTAGTCCATCTGGAGTTAAAAGCTATCTGAAACAGAATACCATCAATAAACAAATCTGTTTTTGCATTGGTGATACGACCGCAGAAGCTTTATCAAAAATCACAAAGAATATCATCGTCGCAGATCAGCCAACAATTGAAGATGTAATTGAAGATGTAATTCACGAATACAAATAATGTTTACAGTGTCCTGCAAGGTTTTCAAAACCTTGTAGGTTTAAATATAAATCAACAAACAATACCTACAAGATTTTGAAAACCTTGCAGGAAAAACAAATAAGAGATGTTAAAAAACGACCTATTTTTAAGAGCATTAAAAGGAGAAACAGTTCAACGTCCGCCAGTATGGATGATGCGTCAGGCGGGAAGATATTTACCAGAATTTAGAGAACTTCGTGATAAATATGATTTCTTTACACGTTGTGAAACTCCAGAATTAGCTGCTGAAATTACAGTTCAACCAATTCGCCGAATTGCTCCAGATGCTGCGATTTTATTTTCGGATATTTTAGTTGTGCCTCGTGCAATGGGAATTCACGTAGAATTGAAAGACAATTTAGGGCCAATCATTCCAAATCCGATTCGTTCTTTGGCAGATGTTCACAAAGTTTTTGTTCCAGATGTAAATGAAACTTTAGGTTACGTTTTTGACGCAGTGAAATTGACTAAAGAAATGCTGAACGATGAAGTGCCTTTAATTGGTTTCGCAGGTTCGCCTTGGACCATTTTCTGCTATGCTGTTGAAGGAAAAGGTTCTAAAAGTTTTGATACTGCAAAAGGATTCTGTTTTTCAAACCCAGTTGCTGCGCATACTTTATTACAAAAAATCACAGATACAACTATTTTATACTTAAAAGAAAAAGTGAAATCGGGTGTAAATGCCGTTCAGATTTTTGATTCTTGGGGAGGAATGCTTTCTCCTGTTGATTATCAGGAATTTTCATGGAAATACATCAACCAAATCGTTGACGCTTTAGCTGATATTACGCCTGTTATTGTTTTCGGAAAAGGATGCTGGTTTGCCCTTGGCGAAATGGGTAAAAGTAAAGCTTCAGGTATTGGAGTAGATTGGACTTGTTCTGCAAGAAATGCTCGTTATTTATCTGGAGGACAAAAAACATTACAAGGAAATTTTGATCCATCAAGATTGCTTTCTCCAATTCCAACGATCAAGAAAATGGTTCACGAAATGATCGACGAGTTCGGAAAAGATAAATATATCGTAAATTTAGGTCACGGAATTTTACCAAATATTCCTGTAGATCACGCAAAAGCGTTTGTTGACGCTGTTAAGGAATACGGGAATTAAGTTCTGATTTGATTACCGTTCCTGCAAGGTTTTGAAAACCTTGTAGGTATAATATTTGTTTTATATTTGCAGTAAAAACTTACAATAAATATACAGCAAATTAAAAATGAAACTTGAAGCATTACAGAAAGACTGCTATTATCATATTTATAATCGTGGAATTAATGGAACAAATATTTTTAAAAATGACGTTAATAAACTTTATTTCTTAAAGCAATTAGCAAAACATTTGGAAAATAAAATTTCTGTTTTAGCTTATTGTTTAATGAATAATCATTTTCATTTGGTAATTCGAGTAAATACTGAAGAAAAGGAAGTTACTCAAGCATTTTCGAACTTGTTTAATTCATATGCGAAAGCATTTAATAAGCAAAACAATAGAACAGGAAGTTTATTCGAAAAGCATTTTAAAAGAATAAAGTTAAATGATGAAAATTATTTAAGACGACTGATTGTTTATGTTCATTTAAATCCAAGACATCATTTTGATTTAGATTTTACAGACTTTAAGTTTTCGTCTTTTCAAGCTTTTTTATCTAATCGCGAAACAAAAATAGAACGAGATGAGGTTTTAGATCTTTTTGGAGGTTTTCAAAATTTGATCTTTTGCCATAATCAAAAGAATGAGTTTTTAAACGAAACATATACTTTTGAATGATTTAGGTTTGTCCTGCAAGGTTTCCAAAACCTTGTAGGTCTAAATAGAGGTTACTATATTTAAGATCTAACAGAAATACCAACAAGGTTTTGAAAACCTTGCAGGAAAACTAGACATGTTAAACAAAGGTTTAAGAGATGAAGAAAAAATAAGAATCGATAACGTTCTCAAAACGTTACGAACGCTTGTTTATGTTCCTTATCCTTTAAGCGATTTACAAAAAATAGAAATTGAAAATCAATTGAAAGAATTTGGTTTAAACATTGAAACTTTAGACGATTATTCAAATGACAATTTAATCACATTATTAATGCTTCTTCATTTTGATTGGGATCAATTAGAACAATTTGCTGATATTTTAATTGAATTTTCTAAAACAGAAAGTTATAATTTTTCAGAAAAAGCATTGGCAATTTATCAATATATTCAGCAAGAAAGCAAGGTCTTTTCTTTTGGGATAAATACTAAAATTACATCTTTAAAAAACAAATAAAATGAGCTTTACAGATTGGAAAACAGATCGAATTGAAAATATTATTCCTAAAGAGTTTTATAAACTCATTGACAAGAATAAAAATCATATTGAAAAAACTTTCCCTGTAACGCTAGCTAATTCTGACTCACCAGAAAAAGCAGAAAATTTTATCTCATTTAATAAAAACAAGGAAAGAAATAGCGAAGGATATTATTTCTTCGCCCGAGATATACAAACCAATAATCTAATTGGTTATTTATGTGTAAAAACTATAGATTACCGCATTTCAAAAAGCGAACTAGGTTATTTTATTGACGAAGATTTTCAAGGAAAAGGAATTACATCCAAAATGGTTTCTGATGCACTTGATTTCTGTTTCAACGAATTAAACCTTAATAAAGTTTTCATTTGTACATCTGAAGTTAATTTGGCAAGCCAGCGAATTGCATTAAAACATAATTTTAAACAAGAAGGAATTTTAAGAGACGAATTTAGAAACGGTGACGGCACATTGCAAAACTCAGTCTACTTCGGACTACTTAAATCAGAATATATTAAATCATGAAAGACAAATTTTACGCATATATACAAAATTTACAAGACCAGATTTGCGCTGGATTAGAAACTGTTGACGGAACTGCAAAATTCCGTGAAGACTTATGGAAACGTCCTGAAGGCGGTGGCGGAAGAACTCGTGTTATTGAAAACGGAGCTGTTTTCGAAAAAGGCGGTGTAAATATTTCAGCCGTTCACGGAAAACTTCCAGATACCATGCAAAAAATGTTTGGCGTTGGCGAAGCCGATTTCTTTGCTTGCGGATTAAGTTTGGTCATTCACCCGAAAAACCCAATGGTTCCGACGGTTCATGCGAACTGGCGTTATTTTGAAATGTATGACGAATCCGGAAAAGTAATCAATCAATGGTTTGGTGGCGGACAAGATTTAACGCCTTACTATTTGTTTGAAGAAGATGGAAAACACTTTCACCAAACGTGTAAAACGGCTTGCGATAAACACAATCCGGAATTTTACCCACTTTACAAAAAGAAATGTGACGAATATTTCTGGAACGCACATAGAAATGAAGCCCGCGGACTTGGCGGTTTATTCTTTGATTATTGCAAAGCAAATGAACAAATGACGATGGAAAACTGGTACGATTTTGTAACAGAAGTTGGTAATAGTTTCCTTGAAGCTTACGTTCCAATTGTGGAAAGAAGAAAAAATCTAGAATATACTCCAGAACAAAGAACTTGGCAAGAAATCCGTCGTGGTCGTTACGTTGAATTTAATCTGGTTCATGATAAAGGAACTTTATTTGGTTTAAAAACAAACGGAAGAATTGAAAGTATTTTGATGAGTCTTCCTCCTCATGTTCAATGGGTTTATGATCATCATCCAGAAGCAGGAAGCAATGAGGAAAAATTGATTGATGTGTTGCAAAATCCAATTAATTGGGTTTAATCTTAAACCCTAAAAATTTATTTAACACATAGAAACATAGATTTAAAGACCTATCTTAGAGGAGATTTTAAAAAATACATTTTTTCACATAGCATTATGTGATTTATTTTGAATGAAATGTCTTTTTTAAAACAATCCAAAAACTATGTTTCTATGTGTTTAAAACTGATTTGTGCCACATTCTTTGCCAGCATTTTTGGTTGTTTCGCCCAAAACGATTCCTTGCAAAACCCGTATTTTAAATCCTATAACGATAAGATTACTGCCAGTATTTATTATCTAGACACTTCCAATAGTTTTCAGATTGCTTCAGGTCAGGATTCGAAAACGTATGTGAATCTAATTCCAAATCGAAGAGAACAGATTGGTTTTACATTAAACTATAAAATCATTGATATCACCATTGGTTTTGCTCCAAAATTTCTAAGTCAGAATAAAGGCGATTCTCATTCCAAAAACTTTAATTTCCATACCCGTTTTTATTATAAAAAATGGATGCAGTCGTTCACTTTTATCAATCAAAAAGGATTCTATATTAGTGATGATAACATTACAGCTCAGTTGCCTAATATGCGTACCACAAAAATTGGCGGATCGACTTCTTATGTTTTCAATGATAAATTCTCTTTTAGAACACTGGTAAGCCAAAACGAATGGCAGACTAAAAGTTCAGGAAGTTTCATTCCGTCGTTCTCTTTTTATTATACAAACTTAGACTTAAACACTCCCGATTCGTCTCCTGGTGATCTGTATGTTTTAACACTCGCTCCCTCCTATTTTTACAATTTCGTAATCAGTGATCGAGTTTTAATTGGTGCAGGACTTGCTTTGGGTGGCGGGCTTAATATTATTGATAAAGAAACCTCAGCTTTATACCAAGCTGACTTCAATTTAAAACTAGCCTATAACAAAGACCGATTTTTTGGTTTTGCTAGCATCAACACAGTAGCTTTTGCGCAAGACGATAAAGTCGATCCACGATTGAATGATAATATTTCTACTCTAAAATTGTCTGTTGGTTATCGATTTGATCCTCCAAAAAAAGTAAAAGAAGTCTACGATAAGGTTAATGAAAAAATAGGCCTGTGAGAAATCTTAATCTGAAATAAACAACAAGCCCGATAAAAATGCTTAAATTACAGAGATTTACGAAAAACTAAAATTCATTATTATGGAAAATAGGAATACAGAACAATTAAATCTCATGCATTCGGGAAAAGGTTTCATTGCAGCGCTAGACCAAAGCGGCGGAAGCACTCCAAAAGCCTTATTGCAATACGGAATACAAGAAAATCAATATTCTAATGAAGAAGAAATGTACACTCTTGTACATGAAATGAGAACTCGAATTATTAAAAGCCCTGCTTTTGATAGCCAATATATTCTCGGTGCTATTTTGTTTGAAAATACAATGGATCGTAAAATTGACGGACAATGGACAGCAGATTATTTATGGGAGAAAAAACATATTATTCCGTTCTTGAAAGTAGATAAAGGACTTGCAGATCTTGCAAATGGCGTACAATTAATGAAACCCATTTCTGGTTTAAACGAATTGCTAGATCTTGCTGTGGAACGAAATATTTTTGGAACTAAAATGCGTTCTGTCGTTAAAGAAGCCAATCCCAACGGAATACGAGACATTGTTGCACAACAATTTGAAATTGGGAAACAAATTTTCAGTAAAGGTTTAATTCCAATTATAGAGCCTGAAGTAGATATTTACAGTCCTGATAAAGAAAAATCGGAACAGATTCTGAAAGAAGAAATTCAAAAACAGCTTAATTTATTGGATAAAGAAATAAAAGTAATGCTGAAACTTTCGATTCCGACTGTTAACGATTTTTACAACGATCTTATTTCAGATCCGCATGTTGTTCGTGTCGTTGCACTTTCTGGAGGTTATTCTAGAGAAGAAGCAAATCAAAAACTCTCACAAAACCACGGATTAATTGCCAGTTTTTCGAGAGCATTGTCTGAAGGACTTACCGCTGGCCAATCTGATGAAGACTTTAATGCTGAATTAAAAGAAACCATCAAAGGTATTTATCAAGCTTCTATTACTTAGCAAACTAAAAAAAACAACCGTTCCTACGGAATGAATTATAATTAAAAAAGAAAATCCCTGAAACAATATTGTTTCAGGGATTTTCTTTTTTAATTTATTTCGAAGTCATTTCTTCAGCTAAATCTAGTGTCTGCAAAATGATGTTTTTATCAGACTTAAAAGAGTTTAGTTTAAAAACAAACTTCAATTTATTGTCAATTAGTTTTTTAGGCGATTCGATTGACACATCTGAAAACTGAGATGAAATTTTAGTCATTCGATCCAATTCGGAATCTTTTGCTTTTTTACCAAATGTTTTCACCGTTTGCGCAATATCCAGTTTTCCAGAAATGTAATTTTTGCTTAATTCTTTCTTTGCGTCTTTAGCGAAAGAGCCTTTTCCTGATCCAAAGTACTCTTTTGTATTGGCAACAATTACGACATCTTTGTCTTTTGCAATAAAAATATCACCATATTCTTGAGTGCCAACCACAATGTATGAATTTCCATTTGGAACCAATACTTTTTTGCGAACGCCCAATTGCAGTAATTTATCTCCAAAAGTTGGATGAGTTGAAGTAAAAATCACAGAAAACAACGGAATATCTTTTTTCACTTTTTCCTCAGTTATTTTTTCTTCATAATTCTCATCATAATCATACTTTTTAGTCATAATCTCAACTTCTTTCGTATCGTATAAAAAAGCGCTTAAATCGCCATCAAAAAGCTTTGCTGTCGCTTCTTCGTCAACAATCGTAGAAATCAGATCTGTGATTATTGCAATATCTTCTTTCGCAAATTTGGGATTCTGAAATAATTCGGTCATTAACGACGGAAAATTTTCAAGTGCTGCTTTTGTATTCGCATGATACGAAACATAACCTAATGGTTTTTCCGAAGGAAAATAATTAAAAATGTTTTTGTTGATTTTTCTATCGCTGATTTTGCTTACAACAGCAGCAATCTCTGGAGCATATTCAACCACTTCTTCAATTCGAGAATTATCATTATCAAAATAAAAATCCAGATTGATGCCTTTTACAAAATTCCCGAAATTCTTCTGCATAGGCAGGTATTTATCATAACCTCCAAAAAGCGCCAAAGGATAATTGTACAACGAATAAAAACTTGACATCAATCCGCTGTAATTTACCCAAGACGAAATATCTGCTGAAGCATTTATTTTTGAAAAACTTGGCGCTGTAAAACCATTTTCAAATAAGCCTTTTATAATTTCCCTTTGCTGTTCTGCCAGTTTTTTATCAAACTCTGCTTGTTCAACTGTATATTCTTCATAAGGATTTCCATCGTACAGATAATCTTGTTCCGTCGTTTCCACTGATCCTGCTGGCACATCAGCTACCATCGGTTCATCGCGCATTACAGACGGTTCTGCAATTTTTGGCGGATTTGGCGCTTCTTCTACTCCGTATACTTTCGGTGTATCTACAATTACCGTTTCTTCGTACGCCTCTGAAATTCCTATCGAATCATTTAAAACTGGTGGCCCATCAGGAGAGGCATAAAATTTATTCGGAAGTCTTTTTGTCAATTCAAATATCATCAAATAAGTATCATTCCATACAAATGATCTTTTTAAACCGCTTGGTGTAAAAACAGCATATTTTCCGAATTCTTCAATTGTGCCATTCTTATCATTTGCTCCTTGTTTTTCAATCAGATATTGTCTTACTGCTTCTTTGTTTTTTATCGGAATGGTAACCTGATAAAACGGAACGCTATCCAAGAAATTCCCATGAATCGTAATTTTTTGATCTAATTGAATGATCGACGTGTACTGGCGAAGATCAAAATCAGGTTTTTTGCTGGTGTATTTCGTAATAATTGAATGGTTCAGCACTTCATCTATGCTGACTTTTTTAGAAAGCTGATTTCCGTTAAACTGTACAAAATAATCGTATTTGTCTGGACTAGTCTGTCCAAAAGTGAAATACGTGGCAAATAGAAAAATTAGAGTGTAAAAATGCTTCATAAAATCAAGGCGTTAATTGGATGGTATTATTCATTAAAGTCGATTTCTTAAATACGCTGTACATACTTTGTTTTAAAAAAACCGTCTTTTTATTTTTTGAAATTTTGCTGTTTGCATTATCAACAGCTACAATATCTTTATCGAAAGTATAAATAGAAATAATGCTGGCTTCTTCGAGATCTTTCTTTTTCTTTGGGTCGTTTACTACTTTTTCGGGAACGGGATACGAGGCAATTCTTTCGAAAGTTTTGCCGCTTCCGCTAAAGTGAATCTGATCACGCTGATTGTTTATTGTATTGACAACAGCGTTGAGTGCTTTCAGATTGGCGTAGTTCAGTTTGATGATAAAGACATAATTATCAAAATCTGTTTTGGTGCTAACATTGGAAATTCCGTTAATCTTTAAAGCTTTTTCTTTAAAGTCGTTTAGTTTAGCCGTAATTTCCTGTTCGTTCGGAATTTTTACGCCATCGACTTCTTCGAGCCAAATAGCCGATTTGGTTTTAAACCAAGATTTAGAAAAGTCCACAATTAGAGTATATTCACCACTTTGATCGTCGTGATGTTTGATTCTTTCTGTAATCTCAAAACAACTCGTTAAGAGCAAACAGCAAAATAAAGCGAGAATTTTCTTCATTAGACAAATTTAGATGGAATATTCTGAAAAACCATGATATCTCTAAATTCTTGGTTCGATAACGTAGATTTGCAATCAGCACTATATGGTGATTTTAAATTATTTCTCATTCATTAAATCGCTTTTTATCTAAAACAAAATCATATTTAGCACTTTCATTATCTTCTTTTCGACTAATGTATATGCTATAATATTGATGTATTTTGTCATATTTTTTTTGATCATTTTTCTTTTCGTAATCAATGCCAATTCCAATCTGACTAATGCGACTTGGTTCTTCACCTGTTAGATAATGAAATCCGATTAGGATAGTTGCATATTTGAAATGATCATATTTTATTTTCAAATCATCATTTATAATATTTTCAAATTCTTTTTGATTTAATCTATAAAATAAAGATGGTGGCTGATCTAAACCATAAGTATAGGCTGCAGGCTTTACATTTTGCAAACCTTGTAACTTTCCAAATAAAAAAACTGAAAACAACTTTTCGTTATTTTTACATACATATTGTTCATTCCTGTATATAAACTCAGTATTTATCTTTTCTACAAGACTGTCTTTTTCAGAATTTTTTATTTTTTCGTTGACTGACTTTTCAACCCTTCCGTAACCAATATTATCTGAAATACTAAGACATCCAGAAATATCTTCTTTAGTGGTCTTTTTATATCCAAAATTGTTCTCAGTAATTATAAATGACATACCCGATAAATGAACATATTTATCTTCATTAGCATTCATAATTTTAGACAAATCTCCTTCGTTTAATTTTTTTGAAATGGCAACATAATCGATTTCCTTTGTACAGCTTGAAAATTGTACTGCGAAAACTATAAGGATAGCTATATTTAATTTCTTTTTCATTCACCTTATTTTTCAATAAAAATAGTAACCGGAAAATTTAATTTTTCTGAAAACTCCCTTTCCAACCGTGGAATCAATTCTTTCTCTAAATAACTCTTTTTACGCATTTCATTTTCACGGCTTACATAATTGCCTTTTTCATCAAATTCTGATTGATGTCCAATTTCAAAAATTACAGCATTATTCCAAGCTGTTTTTTTACCGTCTTTGCTATACAGTCCTTTTACAGGCAAATTTTCTTCGGGAAAAACTCTAATTATATCTGGATAAGTTTCTTTTACTACTTGAATTAATTTTTCATCTACATCAAGTTTATGATTGTCTATTCTGTTTTGCAAAAAAGACAATGTATTTCTATCTAGTCTTTCAATATAAATATTGTTGTGCAGATAAATATAAGATAATGAAAGCGTAGAGGTTTGCTGATAAAGATTTTGCCGATCATTAGTTCTTTTAATAAATCTCAAACTGCTATTTGCGAGAAGATCGTCATACATTTTTAAATTCAATTCATCAAGCAAATATTGATCAAGTCCCTTTCTGTATAATGCTTGAAGATATAAATAGTCCAAACAAACTTCCTTATTGCTACAAATTCCCTTTTCAGCAGCAAGCGTAAAATTATATGACTGCGGTAATACTTTTTTTAGCTGTTCTGTTTTCGGTATTTTTAATTCTTTTAAAAGCGTTCCTTTATCATCTTCATGTCCTGTCTGTTCTTTTTTTATTAAACAACTTGTCAGGAATAAAAAACCACATAAAACGAGGATTTTCTTCATTGCTTGTGAATATAATTTATAACTCAAATTTCGACTGCTCGCATTATTTCCAATAATTTTCCAATTGTTTATAATCTCCAAACCAAAATTTAAAAGCTTCCTTATTGATTCCGTCCTTTCCAATCCAGAAATCTACAGGATATCTCCAATCTGAGCTATGTGTTTTTCGTTTAGCAATAGCTAGATTCGTATATTCTTTTAATAGACCTTTGTATTTTGTTGTTTCCAAAATACTACAATATCCAAGAGTTTCTAATAAAACTTGGCTTTGTTCTTGTCCTGTTTTGAAACCTTTGATTTTTTTCATACTTCTAAGTACTTCTTTCTTTAAAGTATCATTCTCTTCTACATTTAGAAGAATATCTAGTATTTCTGAAAAGATCCTAATATCTTCATCCTCCACCCCCATAATTTCATCACTTTTGTTATTATTAAATGAATGCAAATAATAATAATAGTCCGATAAATCATTTCCAATTAATCCTCCCGAACCTATACATAAATTCAAAATTTCTTTCTCTTCGCCATCTAATTCTTTTGGATAACCAAAAGCTGTAGAACAAATTGCACACGGAGATTCTCTTATTAAAGTTTGATCTTCGACCAAAATAAATTCATGATCAGGTAGAGTTTGCATAATTGCAAAAACAGGTAATCCAGATCTTAACTCTGGTTTGTTTGAACTAAAACTTGCTAAAAAAGAAGCGACAATCTTTTCTTTAGTAGTTTTTTTGTATTCTTTAAACAATTTATCGTTCCAAATGTTATGGAAGTTTGCCAATTTTTCTTTCATAAATCCAAACTTATAAAATAAGATTTTTCCTAATTTTACAAATCTACTTCAAATAAAAATATCAAACCAAATTTTTAGATAATATTAACTCATTCTACAACAAGCTAAACGCCTTATTTTGTTCCTTTTTCTTTAACTTTGCGCCACTCATTAAAAATTGAGGTAAACTTCAAAAAAAATAAAAACAACTGCAGTTTTAGAAATAGATTCTCAGTCTGATTTCAGAGAAATCAACTAAAAAATCTAAAATCTAAAATCTAAAATCTAAAATTATATGTTCCCATTACAAAGAGGCAGAAGATTAAGAGTAAATGAATCCATTCGTTCTTTAGTTCGTGAAACCAGTTTAAGCCCATCGGATTTTATGTTTCCAATGTTTATTGCTGAAGGCGAAAATGTAAAAGTCGAAATTCCGTCGATGCCGGGAATTTTCAGAAGATCAATAGATTTAACAGTTGAAGAAGTAAAAGAACTTTATGATTTAGGTATTCGCGCCGTAAATATTTATGTAAAAGTTAGCGAAAACCTTAAAGATAATACTGGAAAAGAAGCTTGGAATGCTAACGGATTAATGCAACAAGCTATTCGTGCTATAAAAGCGGCTTGTCCAGAAATGATCGTTATGCCAGATGTGGCTTTAGACCCATATTCTATTTATGGTCATGACGGAATTATAAAAAATGGTGATGTAGAAAACGACAGCACAGTTGATGCTTTAGTAAAAATGGCCATTTCTCACGCAGAAGCGGGTGCCGATTTTGTTGCGCCAAGTGATATGATGGACGGACGTGTTTTGCGCCTACGTGAAGGTTTGGATGCGGCAGGATTTCAGAATGTTGGAATCATGAGCTATTCTGCTAAATATGCTTCTGCTTTTTATGGTCCTTTTAGAGATGCTTTAGATTCTGCTCCAAGAGAAGCTGATGTTGTGGTTCCAAAAGATAAAAAAACATATCAAATGGATTATGCAAACCGAATCGAAGCGATCAAAGAAGCTTTGTCAGACGTTGAAGAAGGTGCAGATATGGTTATGGTAAAACCGGGAATTGCTTATTTGGATATTGTTCGCGAAATAAAAAATACAGTACATGTTCCTGTAACAGTTTATCAGGTTTCTGGAGAATATGCCATGATTAAAGCGGCATCTGAAAGAGGATGGCTTGATCACGATAAGATTATGATGGAACAATTAATGTGTATCAAACGTTCGGGTGCAAATCTTATTTCTACTTATTTTGCTAAAGAAGCAGCAATTCTTTTAAAGAAATAAAATGAAAAAGGTTTTATTTTTATCTGCTGTTTTAGCTTTTGCTTCTTGTAAAAAAGAAGCTTCTGAATCTACAAATACAGCAACAGAATCTGTTTCTGAAGGCGAATCGGCGAAGGCCAAAAGTCCAGAGGAATTGGGAAAACAAATATTTGAAAGCACAGGAAATTGTTTTGCTTGCCATCAGCCAGATCAAAAGGTGGTTGGACCAAGCATTAAAGAAATTGCCAAAATCTATAAAGATCAAAAAGGCGATATTGTTACTTTCCTTAAAGGAAATGCAGAACCAATTGTTGACCCGAGTCAGTTTGAGGTTATGAAAACCAATTTTGCGATAACAAAGGAAATGTCCGACGAGGAATTAAAAGCAATTGAAACTTACATTTACAGTCATTTGAAATAATTGGCTTTATTGATAAATAGAAAAGACGCTCATTCAGCGTCTTTTTTTTCGCTTTATTCTTACACTACTGACATACTGTTGTCACTACCTGTTTCTAAGTTTGAACCTCAACAAAATAATTTATACAAATGGAAATTAAAAAATTCAATGTAATTGGAATTTCAGTAAGAACAACTAATGAAAATGGGCAATCAGGTAAAGATATTCCTGCACTTTGGAATCAATTTTTAAAGGAAGAAATTAGCGCAAAAATTCCAAACAAAACAAGCAACGACATTTACTGCATTTACACCGATTATGAGAAAGATCATACTAGACCTTACACGACAATTTTAGGTTGTGCTGTAGAAAATCTAAATGAAATTCCGAACGGAATGATCGGAACAACAATTGAAGGAAATCATTATCAAAAATTTACAGCGAAGGGAAATCTTTCTGAAGGAATTGTTTTTAATGAATGGCTGAAAATTTGGAACTCCGATTTGAATAGAACTTTTACCGCTGATTTTGAAGTTTACGGAGAAAAAGCACAGAATCCGAGTGATGCAGAGGTAGAAATCTATATCGCAGTTTAGTTGCAATAAAAAAAGGCGCTTTTTCAAGCGCCTTTTTTAGTATTATAAATTTCTGATTACCAGATTTTAACTCGTTTTTCTGGTTCAACATACATTTTATCTCCTTTCTTAATATCAAACGCTTTGTAAAAAGCATCAACATTCTGAATTGGCACATAAGCTCTGTACATTCCCGGTGAATGTGGATCTGTTTTTACTTGATTTTTGATTGCTTCATCTCTAGTTTTTGTTCTCCAAACGGTAGCCCAAGAAATAAAGAATCTTTGTTCAGGAGTAAATCCGTCAATTAAGCCTGGGTTTCCATGTTGTTTCAAATACAATTGCAATCCATCAAATGCTGCATTGATTCCGCCTAAATCTCCAATATTTTCACCTAATGTAAAATGACCATCAACGTGAATGCCTGGCAATGGCTCAAGAGCACTGTATTGATTTGCTAAATCATTTCCTAAAGTTGTAAATTGTTTCAAATCGTCTTCTGTCCACCAATCCACTAAATTTCCTTCAGCATTGTAACGTGCTCCAGAATCATCAAATCCGTGAGAAATCTCGTGTCCGATTACAGCACCAATTCCACCATAATTAACAGCTTCATCAGCTTGATAATTGTAGAAAGGCGGCTGTAAGATTGCTGCTGGGAATACAATTTCGTTATAAGATGGGTTATAATAAGCATTTACGGTTTGCGGAGACATATGCCATTCTGTTTTATCAACTGGTTTAGACAGTTTATCTACGCTTTTCTTAAATCTCCATAACGCTAAGTTTTTAGAATTCTCAAAATAGCTTCCTCCTTCTGCAATACTTTTAATTTCTAAAGCCGAGTAATCTTTCCATTTATCAGGATATCCAACTTTAATAGTTATTTTATTCAGCTTTTCGATTGCTTTTGCCTTAGTATCTTTAGACATCCAGCTTAAATTGTTAATACGATTTTGGTAAGCCGTAATAACATTGTGAATCATATCAACCGCTTTGGTTTTAGCTTCAGCTGGAAAAACTTTTTCTACATAAAGCTTTCCAAGAGCTTCACCAACATTTCCATTAACAACATTAAGCGCTCTTTCTTCAGAAGGAAGCTGTTTTATTGCCCCTCTTAATGTTTTGCTGTAAAAATCAAAATTAGCATTATCAATTTCAGTTGTCAACTTACCTGCTGCACCGTTAATCAAATCCCATTTCAGATATTCTTTCCATTGCGCCACTTTATTTTCCTTAAAAACAGTTTCTAAGGCAGTCATATATTTAGGTTCGTTTACAATTACAGTCTCTAATTTAGTAATTCCTAAACCAGCAAAATATTCGTTCCATTTAATGGCTGGAGTTAATTTTTGAAGCTCAGCAATTGTCATCGGATTGTATTGCAAACGACTGTCTCTTCTTTCAACTCTGTTCAATCTCGGTTTTGATAATTCTGTTTCTAAAGCCAAAATTTCAGTGGCGCTTTGTTTTGCTTTTTCTGGAGATTCTCCAATAAACTGAAGCATTCTTGCAACATGCAATTCATATTTAGCACGTTTTTCTTTAGAATCTTTATCATCAGCAGTATAATAATCATTATCTGGAAGTCCTAATTGGCTTGGACCTAAATTTACAGAGTTTTTAGAACTGTCTTTATCATCAGCTCCAATGTAAATTCCGAAAAATCCAGCATTGCTTTCTTTTTCCATTTCAACCAAATATTTCTGAACATCAGCAATGCTTTTAATTGCATCGATTTTTTTCAGATATGGTTTTAAAGGTTCGATTCCTTTCTTATTTCTTCCAACAGAATCCAAGTAAGTATTAAATAAATTAACGGCTTTTCCTTGATCCGTATTCGATTTGTATTTAGGATTTTTGGAAGCTTCTTTTAAAACCTCCATCACATCTTTGTCGGTTCTTTTAATTAGTTCATTAAAACTTCCCCATGTCGTACGATCGCTTGGAATTTCAGTTTTTTCCAGCCAAGTGCCGTTTACATATTTGAAAAAATCCTGACTTGGGCTGATTTTCGTATCCATATAAGATACATTAATACCTGGCTCTTTCGGCGCTGTTTGAGCTTGAGCTGCAGTTATTGCAAACATTGCAGATATCACACCAAACACAGGTTTAGCAAATTGTTTTTTCATAAAAAATTATAGTTTAAGGGAAAATACAAACATATTGTTATTATTTTAAAAAATGTGTTAAAATTCTAACTGTACAGTCAAAAAGACGGATAAATTTCACAAATAGAACTTAAACATTGAGGTATATGTCTATATATATTAGTAAAAGTTACAAAAGCCTGTTAAAAAAATAATACAGTAAAGTTTTTAAAATCTGCTTTTTGTATTTTTGCGCCAAATTATTTTTATGAAATCGCTTTTATACAAATACCGCAAATTCTTTATTGTTTTAATAGTATTTTCGGTTGTTACGATATCTTTGTTTTACTCAGCTTTAAAACCAAAAAAGACACTTCCGATTTATAATCCAGCCGATGTAAATCCTGAATTGGTCGACAGTACCGTTCAATATAAAAGCAAATACCACACAATTGCCGATTTTTCTTTTATCAATCAAAATGGCGATACGATTACCCAAAAAAATTACGAAGGAAAAATTTATGTTGCCGATTTCTTCTTTACAACCTGCGGATCGATCTGCCCAAAAATGTCAACCAATTTAGTTGATGTTCAAAAAGCGGTTTTAAACAATCCAAAAGTGATGCTCTTATCGCATACCGTTTTCCCTGAAGTGGATAGTGTTTCTGTTTTAAAAGCTTATGCTATAAAATACGGCGTTGTAGATAGTAAATGGAATCTGGTTACAGGCGATAAAAAAGAAATCTACAAAATGGCCAGAAAATCTTACTTGGCTGTAAAAATGGGAAGACCAGATCAGCTTTATGATATGGTACATACAGAGAATTTTGTTTTGGTCGATCAAAAACGCCGCGTTAGAGGTTTTTATGACGGAACAAATAAAGAAGATATAAAACGTCTTTTAGAAGACATCGAATTCCTTTCTCAAGAGTAAAATCCCTTATTTTTAGAAACATTTAGCATTTGTCGAAGTGTTAAATGCCTTGAAATAAAGAATAATTGCCTACTTTTGCAATCTAAATTCAATCTAAATAAGCTTGCAAAATACAATACACACTCTGAAAAAAGGCGAAAAAGCCATTATCAAAGATTTTGATATCGATCTTATTCCACTAAAATTATTAGAAATGGGTTGTCTGCCTGGCAGCTTAGTTGAATTACTTCAGGTTGCTCCTTTTGGCGATCCGTTATATTTGGACATTAATGGTTCTCATGTTGCAATCCGTATTGAAACAGCTCGTGAAATTGAAGTTGAACTTATCAAAACCAATTTGTAATGAGTGTTCAGAATATCAATGTTGCTCTTATCGGAAATCCAAATACCGGAAAAACTTCTGTTTTTAATCAATTAACAGGCCTTAACCAGCAAGTGGGGAATTACCCAGGAATTACGGTTGAGAAAAAAATGGGTTTCTGCAAGCTTCCCAATAATGTTAAAGCCAATATTCTAGATTTACCAGGAACGTACAGTTTAAACGCCAGTTCGATGGACGAAAGCGTAGTAATTGAACTTCTATTAAACAAAAACGATAAATTATATCCAGATGTAGCAGTAGTGGTAACAGATGTTGAAAATCTGAAACGAAATTTACTGATTTACACTCAAATAAAAGATCTTGAAATTCCGACGATTTTGGTCATAAATATGTCCGATCGTATGGAACGCAAGGGAATTTCATTAGATATACCGTATTTAGAAGAAAAACTAAAAACAAAAATTGCTTTAGTAAGTTCAAGAAAAGGTTTAGGAATTGATGAATTAAAAGAACTGATTGTTTCTTATAAAACGATTCCACACGAACCATGCTTAAATGCATCAGTAATTGATCCTGAATATTTTAAAAAATTACAGCATGCTTTTCCAAATCAATTGATGTACAAATTGTGGCTGGTAATTACGCAGGATGTTAACTTTTTGAATTTAGACCGTAACGAAATACGAAGCACTTTTACCAAATCTCATTCCGAATTAAAACGTCTTCAGCAGAAAGAAACCATCAAAAGATATCAATTTATTAATGATGTTTTGAAAGAAGGTTTAAAGATTGATGCTTCGATGGCGAAAGATATTCGAGCAAAACTAGACCGTGTTTTAACGCACAAGGTTTGGGGTTACTTTATTTTCTTTGCCATTTTGTTTTTGATTTTCCAATCAATTTTCAGCTGGTCGACTATTCCAATGGATTTTATTGACAGCACTTTTGCTTCTTTAAGCAGTTGGGTTGCAGAAGAACTGCCAAGCGGTATTCTAACCGATTTACTTTCTCAAGGAATTATTCCTGGTATTGGCGGAGTTATTATTTTTATTCCGCAAATTGCTTTCTTGTTTTTATTTATTTCGATTTTGGAAGAAAGCGGTTATATGAGCCGTGTCGTATTCTTAATGGATAAAATCATGCGCAAGTTTGGACTTTCAGGAAAAAGTGTCGTGCCTTTAATTTCAGGAACAGCTTGCGCGATTCCGGCAATTATGGCAACTCGAAATATCGAAAACTGGAAAGAACGTCTTATTACGATCTTAGTAACGCCATTCACGACTTGTTCGGCAAGATTACCTGTTTACGCGATTATCATTTCGCTTGTTATTCCGAGCAAAAGAGTATTTGGAGTATTAAATCTTCAGGGATTAACTCTTATGTCGTTATATGTTTTAGGATTCTTTATGGCTATTTTATCGGCTTACATTTTAAATAAGGTTTTAAAACTGGAATCTAAAACGTATTTCGTTGTTGAAATGCCAAGCTATAAAATGCCTCTTTTCAAAAACGTCGGAATCAATGTGGTAGAAAAAACCAAAGCATTTGTTCTTGGTGCGGGTAAAATTATTTTAGCGATATCGGTTATTTTATGGTTCTTGGCTTCTTACGGTCCTGGAAAAGAATTTAATGAAGCTGAGACGATCGTTAAAGAAAGATTTGCCAACACAACTTTAGATGAAACGCAATTTGAAAATGAAGTTAATTCTCAAAAATTGGAGAATTCATATATCGGTTTAATGGGTAGAGCAATAGAACCAGCCATTCAACCTTTGGGTTACGATTGGAAAATCGGAATTGCCTTAATCAGTTCGTTTGCTGCCCGTGAGGTTTTCGTTGGAACTTTAGCAACCATTTATAGTGTTGGAGATACAGATAACGAATCGACTATAAAAAGCAAAATGCAAGCAGAAATTCGCCCAGATACTGGAAAAAAAGTATTTGACTTTGCAACCGGAATCTCTTTACTGCTGTTTTATGCTTTTGCAATGCAATGCGCCAGTACATTGGCAATTACAAAAAAAGAAACCAATTCATGGAAATGGCCAGCAATGCAGTTAGTTTTCATGAGCGGATTAGCTTATTTTACCGCATTAATTGCGTATCAACTTTTAAAATAAAAAGTTATGTTTCAAGAAATAATAGCCTTTGCAATATTAGGATTTGCAGTTGTCTTTTTGATCAAAAAGTTTTTCTTTAAATCGAAAAAGAAAAAAGACTGTGGCGGAGGAACGGATTGCGGATGTTCTTAATTTTTTAGGGACAAAGGTTCATAGGTACAAAGTAAAAAGCTGTTCATTTTGAACGGCTTTTTTTATGAGAAAATGTCCTATTCTGTTGTTTTAAAAGCCAAAAAAAGCTGATTAGTATATTTTCTAAAACTACTTTTACCTTTTAAATATATTAAAGATGACACCAGAAGATAGAATGGAAATAATACGAGATAATAGAGTTGCTCGATTATTGTGGTTTGCAATAGGTTTTTTCTGTGCAACGATTATAACTTATTTGATAATGAAAAATCATCAGTAGTTTTTTCTCTGCTGTTTTAATTATACTTTTATCCAATTAAAACAGCAAAAAAACTTTCAAATGAACCCAAGAAACCCATTACTTTTCTTTCTATTTTTATGTTTTGCCCAAAGCGGAATTTCTCAAACAAAAACAAGTGCAAAACAAGATGCCATTACTACATTCCAAACTTCTGATGGAGTTCCTTTATTTCTAAAAGTTTCAGGCAAAGGCGAAGTTTGCATTTTTGTACACGGCGGTCCTGGCGCGTGGAGCAAATCTTTTGAAGAATTTGGCGGAAATGTACTAGAAGATAAACTTACTATGTGTTATTTTGACCAAAGAGGTTGCGGTAGATCTGGATCTCCTACAGATAACAATTACAGCATGGACCGAATGATTGATGATATCGAAGAAATTCGAACTCATCTTAAAACGGATAAGGTATTTGTAATGGGACATTCTTTTGGCGGAATTTTAGCCACTAAATATGCTGAAAAATATCCTCAACATGTAAAAGGCTTAATTCTATTGAATTCTACTCTTGACATCAATGACTCTCTTTTGAATCAAATTGCTTTTATGGGCAAAACTCTTGAGAAAGATTTCCCTGTAAAAGACAAGGGTTCTATATTAAACACTTTTTTTGAAGCTAAACAGCAAATTAAAAAAGCCGATCTAGATTATAAAATGTTATCTGACAATAGAACTAATGTTGAGAAACTGGATAGCATTGATAACAGCGAAAAAAGAAATTCTTCGTTTGCACAACATGCTTTAAGTGGCCCTTTGTATTTTAGCGATTTTACAAAAGAAACGGCTTCGATTAAAGTTCCGACATTAGTAATCTCAGGAACAAAAGATAACAACATTGGTCCAGAACATTATCGTTTGTTTAAATTTCCAAACCAAGAAGTTAAGATTATTAATGGCGGACATATTTTGTATTACGAACAGAATAAAGAGTTTAAAAATACTATTGAGGGATTTGTTCGTTCTAGAAAGTAAAGATACAAGAAGTAAGAAGTAAGAAGTAAGAAGCAAGAAGTAAGAATATAGAGTAAAGAATATGGACTGTAACTCTGAATGAAAACTGAGACTGAAAACTGAGATTAAAAAATGTCTTATTATAATGGTTTAAAAGCTTTTCAAGGCACCATCATACCTTAAGTCAAATTATTTTTGAATTATTAAAAATACATTTGAAATGACAAGGTTTGAAAAAAGGGAAATGATTCGAAATATCAACATAACTAGGACACTATGGTTTTCAATTGGTTTTTTATGTGCTTTTGTAATAATTTGCTTTTTAAAATCCCGATTATAATCCTTTAAAGCTTCTGATATACATTATCTTAAAATAAAAAACGGCTCTAGATTAGAGCCGTTTTTTATGTTTATAATCTGAATGTAATTTCTATTTCAACCCTTCCCATTCGGCATAAAACTGAGCTAGAAAAGTTTCCATAAAACGATGTCTTTCGGCAGCTATTTCTTTTCCTTTTTCGGTATTCATTTTGTCTTTTAAAAGTAAAAGCTTTTCGTAGAAATGATTAATAGTTGGAGCGCTATTTTTTTTATATTCCTCTTTGGTCATATTGGTAACTGGCGTAATTTCTGGATTATATAATGCTCTGTTTTTAAAACCTCCATAATTAAATGCTCTAGCAACCCCAATTGCACCAATTGCATCTAAACGATCGGCATCTTGAACAACATTCAACTCGACAGAAGAGAATTTTCTCTCGAAATTTCCGCCTTTATAAGAGATATTTTCAATGATATTGACAACATGGCCAATTATATCCTCAGAAACATTTTGAGCTTCTAAAAAAGCTCTTGCTGTTTTTGGCCCAATAGTTTCATCTCCATTATGAAATTTACTATCGGCTATATCATGTAATAAAGCTCCTAATTGAACAACTATAAGATCACACTCTGTTTCTTTGGCTATTAAAATAGCATTTTTGTAAACACGCTCTATGTGAAACCAATCATGACCGCCTTCGGCATCGTTTAGTTTTTCTTTTACAAAAGCAATGGTTTTAATAATTAATGCTGAGTCGCTCATACAGAAGTTTTTACGGTTTATAAAAAATGTTGATTGCCAAAGATTTAAAATCTCCAACAATCAACAAATATGTTTTAAAGCAACAATGTTGCTTTGTTTAAATTTCAATATTTTAAATTCAAAATTCCAACAATCCAGAATCTGAAATCAACATTCTAAAATCTAAAATTTAAAGTCTTGCTGGCTCAACCCATTTAAAGATATGTGATTCTTGTGGAATAACAATTCTTTCAGAAATTTTAGCCATACGAGCAGGTAATTTCATTAAATAATCACGTGCTTTTTCTGCTTCATCAGTTAAATTAGAAATTTTTTCAATTTCCCATTTGTTGATTAATTTCTGCATGATTTCAACATAATCGTTTGCAGTGTAGACTCCAATACGCTGAGCTGAATCAGAAAACTGCTCAAAAGCTGTGCTGATTTTTTGACCAGATTCTCTCAAGAAGTGAGCAGGCATAACGATTTTTTGCTTCATCATGTATTGAAAAGCCAACATCATTTCGCTTGGATCTACTTGAAAAATTCTAGTAACAAATTCGCTATATGCGTGGTGATGACGCATTTCATCACCTGCAATCATTTTACACATTTTAGACAATTTGTTATCGCCAAATTTCTTAGCTATCTGGGCTACTCTATTGTGCGAAACATAAGTTGCTAATTCCTGAAAACTAGTGTATACAAAGTTTTTGTATGGGTCAGTTCCAGTTCCAATATCAAAACCGTCGTTGATCAAATGCTGTGTTGTCATTTCGATTTCACGCATATTTACACGACCAGACAAATACAAGTATTTATTTAAAAGATCTCCGTGACGGTTTTCTTCTCCAGTCCATTGTTTTACCCACTTAGCCCAGCCGTTTCCTTGACTTCCTTCTTGCTGATCTATTCCTTCTACATCCATTAACCATGATTCATATGTAGGCAATGCTTCTTCTGTGATGGTATCACCAACAAGCGTAACCCAGAAATCGTATGGAAGTTCTTTAGCAATTTCGCGTAATTCTTTTACCTCTTCAAAGAAGTTTTCTCCTTGAGAATTTGGTAAGAAATCCGACGGCTGCCAAATTTTTTCCACTGGAATTAAATACTGTTCAACGAAGCTATCCACGTTTTTTTCCAAAAACTGCATTACTTCTAATCTAATGTTTTTTATAGACATTACTTATTATAGATTTGAGTTGTACGTTTTAGCTCGGACTAAAACTTAAACTTGTTTATATTCATTTATTCCTTCTTTAACTGCTTTTTCAGTAATCTCCATCAGCTCTTCAAACTTATAATCTTTAACAGCCAAAGCTTTGTGAGCCGTAAATTTGAGATGATTTCCTAAACCAACAGGAAAAAAACCAAATTTTACCATTTTCCAAGAATTATTGATGCTTACCGGTACAACGTATGCAGATGGCGCATATTTGCATAAAATTTTTAAACCGCTTTGCGCAAATTCTTTTGGTACTCCTGTCTTACTTCTTGTTCCTTCTGGAAAGATAACGGCAGATCTTGTGTTTTTTTCGATATATTCAGACAAGCCTTTAATAACTGGTATCGCTTGTTTAGGGTCTTTTCGGTCAATTAGGACAGATCCTCCATGTTTCAAATTATAAGAAACACTTGGAATTCCGCTACCTAACTCCTTCTTACTTACAAATTTACAATGAAAACGTCTAAAGTACCAAATCATTGCCACGATATCGTACATACTTTGGTGATTTGCCACAAAAATGATTGGCGCACCTTTCGGAACCGTGTCTACGCCTTCAATTGTATATCTTGTACCAACAAGATTTGTACATTTTAAAAGGCAGAAATTTAAATAATCAACACTTTTTTTGTGAGCCTGGTAACCAAAAACATTTAAACAAATCCACTGAATTGGATGAAAAACAGCCAAACACAAACCAAATAATAAATAGTAAATTACCGATATTGGATAAGAAATAATTTTTTCCATGCTTCAAAAATTAATGCGCAAAAGTAGTAAATATATTTTTAGACTTATTAAAATTGAAAACAATAACTGTTTTTATGGTTTAATTGTACCTTTGTATTAGAATTTGCAAATCTTTTCTGAATTAAATGAACTTTACATACCCTAAAAACGAGCGTTTAAAAAGCAAAACGACAATTGGATTGCTGTTTTCTGAAGGAAAATCGGTGTCCAAATATCCGATTCGTTTGGTTTACCGTCAAGCGAAAGCAAATTCAGAAGAACAAACCAAAATTGGCGTTTCCGTTTCTAAAAAATATTTCAAGAAAGCTGTTGATCGAAATTACTTCAAAAGAGTTTTGAGAGAAACGTATCGATTGAACAAACATTTACTTTTGAATAACCTGAATCAGCCACATTCGATAATGCTTTTTTATCAGACCAAAGACCGTTTATCTTACGAAGAAATCAATACCAAAATGATTCAATTGTTTGAGAAATTTGCAGCTCAAATCAACAAACCTCAAGATTCTGATACGAAAACAGAAGCGTAAATTTCAAAACGTAAGATTATTATTCAAGTTAGACAAAAAAATCGTAGTTTTAGCTCTAAATTGAAATTTTATGCGTCAACTTTTCTTTTTATCAATATTCTTATTAGTTCTTTTCGGTTGTAAAAAAGCTGAAGCTATAAGTGAAGAAGCTTATGCAATTCAAACTGTGCAAATGCCTGCAAAAGCAGAAAATGTTGCATATGACAAAAAAGCAGATCCATCATCTCCGCAGCCACCGCCGCCTCCAAGGATAGATCAACAAATCGAGCAAAAAATCATAAAAGAAGCAACTTTAAAATTTGAAACTGATAATTTAGAAAGTTCTTTCAGCCAAATTCAAAAAGCAGTCTCTGCTAGTAAAGCAAGAATCATTAATGATTCTGAGGGAAAAGATTTTGCAACTGTTTTTAGAAATCTTACTATAAAAGTTCCAAGCCAAAATTTTGATCGTTTTATAAATGACGTTTCTAAAGGTGTTTCTTATTTTGAAGTTAAAAATATCTCCGCAGAAGATGTTACAGAACAATATATCGATTTAACTTCACGATTAAAAACCAAGAAAAAGCTCGAAGAACGTTACCTTGAAATTTTAAAGAAAGCAAACAAAGTCAGTGAGATTTTAGAAATTGAAGAACAGATTTCAACGATTCGTGAAGAAATAGAAGCCAAAGAAGGCCAGCTGAAATATCTGGAAAGCCGAGTTTCTGAAAGCACAGTTACTATTGAATTTTATAAAACAATACCTGAAAAAGAAGGTGTTAAAATATCATACGGCTCCAAACTTTGGAATGCAGTAAAATCAGGATTCTATACTTTATCCGATTTGTTGATTTCATTATTAAGCGCTTGGCCGTTTGTAATTTTGTTTGTTGTATTAGCCTATTTTATTAGAAAAAGATTTAAAAGAAGAAAAAAAGAATAATCATGTATCCGTATTTCAAAAAGAAATTTATTATACCAGTCGCTGCGGCGGGAATGTTGTTTGTTGGAACCAGTTTTAGAGAAGATTTTTTTGAAATTGCCAAACAGATCGAGATTTTTACGACTTTGTTTAAAGCCGTAAACACCAATTATGTTGACGAAACCAATCCGGGAGATTTGATGGACAAAGCCATTAAAAACATGTTGGGAAGTTTAGATCCGTACACAGTTTATTTTAATGAACAGGATGTTGTAAACTTTAAAATCAATAATACAGGAGAATACACAGGAATTGGTGCATTGATTTCTAGAAAAAAAGACCGTCTGATTGTTCGCGAACCTTACAAAGATTATCCTGCCGACAAAGCAGGACTAAAAGCAGGTGATGAAATTATCCAAATCGGCGATGTATTGATTGCTGATTTTAAAGACGATGCTTCTCAATTATTGAAAGGAACAAAAAATACTAAAATCAATATCAAATATCTTCGTCAGGGAAAACCAAATACTACTGTTTTAGTTTTGGATGAAGTGGATATTAAGTCGGTTCCGTTTTTCGGAAAAATTGATGACAAAACAGGTTATATTGTTTTAGCCCATTTTAGCAGAAAAGCCTCAGCAGAAGTAAAAGATGCTCTTGAAAAATTAAAAGCTGATGGAGCTAAACAGATTGTTTTGGATTTAAGAGGAAATCCAGGTGGTTTATTAAACGAAGCTATTGATATCTGTAATTTGTTTGTTCCTAAGAATGAAGTAATTGTTACGACTAAATCTAGAATTGAAAAACACAACAATACTTATAAAACACAGAAAGAACCAGTTGACACTGAAATTCCATTGGCTATTTTAGTAAACGGAAGAAGCGCTTCGGCATCTGAAATTGTTTCTGGCGCTTTACAGGATTTAGATCGTGCCGTTATTCTAGGAAGCAGAAGTTTTGGAAAAGGTTTAGTGCAGCGTTCTGTTGATTTAACTTATGGAACGCAGTTAAAAGTTACTATTTCTAGATATTACACGCCTTCTGGAAGATGTATTCAAGCTTTGGATTATGCACATAAAGATAAAAATGGTATAGCGCAAAAAACAGACGCTAAAAATTTTAATGCTTTTAAAACCAGAAAAGGAAGAACGGTTTATGATGGCGGAGGAGTTTTGCCTGATATTGAATTGGAAGAAGCAAAAACGAGCGCCATTGCAACAGCTTTAATTAAAAATGATGGCGTTTTTGATTATGCTACAACATATTATTACAAAAATCCAAATTTGGGAGATAAGATTCCGACTTTGACTGACGCAGATTATACTGCTTTCAAGCAATATCTGAAAACTAACAAAATCACTTTTGATACTGAAACCGAAGTGGCTTTGAAAAATACTTTAGCAGCAGCTAAAAAAGAAAAAATAGACGAGACCATTACTGCCGAATATCAGCAATTGTTAAATGCTTTAGAAAAAAGCGAGACTACTTTACTGGATAAAAACCAAAAAGAAATCAAAAACATGATTTTGGAAGAATTGATTAAAAGATATCAATATCAGGAAGGTTTATATCAGTATTATCTAAAAAACAATTCAGAAATTAAAAGAGCAGTTAGCGTATTAAATAACCAGACAGAATATAAAACGATTTTAAAAATGTAGTGAATGAAGATAACTCTAGCCCTGATTCTTTTTTCATATTGTACAGTAACGGCACAACAAAAACCTGTTGAAACTATTTACTTTGAATTTGACAGGTATGATTTAACAGACAAACAAATTACTGTTGTTTCAAACTTTATAAAAAACATAGACACAGCAAAAGTTGAGTCTATACAGATTTATGGCTATTGTGATGATCGCGGAAATGATGAGTATAACTTTAGATTGTCTAATAATCGGGTTAATACGATTCAGAATCTATTAACTGCGAAAGGATTTAAACAGAGTAAAATTGTTATTCTTGAAGGAAAGGGACGTGTTGTTGTAAAAGCAGATACGGTAGAGAATCTGTATGAGACACGCCTCAGAAATCGGCGGGTTGATTTAATCGTTGTTAAGAAAAATAGTTTTGGAAAAGGGGTTTATACTTCCTTCAAAGACAATTTAAAAGTAGGCGATAAAATATATCTAGAATCTATTTTATTTGAAATTGGAAGCGCTAAACTAACCAACAATTCTAAAAAAGAATTGGATAAAATTGCAGTTATACTTCAAAATCACAGAAATCTATATTTTGAAATTAGAGGCCACGTCTGCTGTACACCAGAAATTTACAGCGACGGAATAGATAAAGACACCAAAGAAAGAAGACTTTCTTGGAACCGCGCCAAAACTGTTTTTCATTATTTAATGTCCAAAAAAGTATCCAAAAGCCGCATGACGTATATTGGATGCGGCAATCGATATCCTTTAGGAAAAGGTGATAATTATGATCGGCGGGTGGAATTTGTAATTACTAAGATCTAGTTTTTTTAAAGGTTCTAAGATGCTGAGTTGCTAAGGTTCTAAGTTTTTTGCTTATTGGAATGTGAACATTCTTTTAATCATTCTCGAACCATTTCTATATGCGGAATATCATCTTCTAGATACATTTCACTAGTTTGAACAAAACCGTGACTTTCGTAGAATTTCTTTAAATATAATTGCGCGCCAATTGTAATTTTATCTTGTCCAAAATTGGATTTAATTCCAGCTACGGCTTCACGCATTAATTCGTGTCCCCATTTTCTATCTCTATAATTGGCGTCTACTACTACTCTTCCGATTGAAGCATTATCAAAACTAATTCCTGCGTCGAATAAGCGCGAATAGGCCACGATTTTACCTTCAAACTCTCCAATTAGATGCAAAGCTTTCTTGTCTTTGCTGTCAAGATCCAAATAAACGCAGTTTTGCTCTACTACAAAGATTTCACTTCTTAATTTGAGTAAATCATATAGCTCGTGAACAGTTAATGCCTCAAAAGGCTTTATTTTCCATTTTAATTCCATTCTTGCTTTTTTTTGCCACGAAGGCATGAAGACGCTAAGTTATATTATTTTTTTAGCTCGGCTAAAGTTTCTAATAGAAATCGAAAAGGCACAAAGCTATATCACTTTGTGCCTTTGTTTCTTTGAATCTCAAATAGAAAAACTATTTTTTCGTCATTACGATTTCCATGCTTTTATATTCTGTTCCGTTTTTTGTATCGTACATTTCCATTTTTCGGGTTTTAGCATCTACAATGGTGTAAACTTCTCTATACTTGGTATTTTTAGCTGTTACTGGATCGGCCATTTCTCCATTAAATTCTATACTTTTTGTACTTTCATTATACTTTCCTGTGCTAGTCATCATTCCAGTTCCCATATTATCAATAAATGTGGAGATGTATTCTTTGCTAGCATTATTATAACCAACTGTTCCTTTACCCTCAAAGGGCTGTCCCATCATAGTTCCTTTATAAGTTGCTTCTTGAAAACGTCCACCTAAAATCATTTTGATTTCGGCCACAGAAGTTTCTTTTTCAGGTTTTGCATTGGCATCAGACCAAAATGTCATATCGCAATTCCATGTACCCACCTCATCAGCCAGCATTTTATGCGGATCTCCTGGTGTTGCATATTCCTGCCAAGCTTTCATCTGTGCCGCAGAATCTAATGGTGCTTCTGTAACAGGTTCTTCTGTTTTAATAGAATCTGTTGCTGCTGGAGTTGCTACTTCTTCCTTCACTTCTTTTTTACAAGAAATAAAACACAGGGTTATTATTGCTAAGGTTGCGGTCAATTTTTTCATAACTATTTGTTTTTATGTTTGTTATAAATAAAAGTACGAAAAATTTTGTTTGTTTTATTTTGTTTCATGTTTCAAATTGATATACTTTGGCCATTTAACCGCAAAGTTCGTAAAGGATTTACGCAAAGGAGACTAAGCTATATTGAGAAGGTGAAGTTCTCTAAGAAATACGCACATTTAATCGTGAGATTTTGAAACCTCAAACTTGAAACAAAAATCCTTAGCGTTTGTCGATTCTCACTGTTTTTATGATTGCTTCAAGTTCTAACATTAGATCACGTTCTTGATGTGAGGGTGAATAAGAGAATCCTTCAATAACCAAAACTCGATTAAAAGTTGGATCCATTATTGCATAATTGATAAATGGCCCGGTCATGAAATCATTTTTCAACTCCCATGTTCCCTTTGTTTCAAAAGCTTCTTTATTGTCCAACATTATTTTTGAAAAATACGGCGCGTAAGCTTCACTTGTAATCATTTGTGTATTGGGTTCGCGTCCTTGAATATATTTACCAATCGAATCACGCATTTTGACAATAGCATTTACAACATCTTTTTTCTTTGTGAAGTTGTAAAGCGGAATCTGGTAAATTAATAAACTAGTATTACCGCTTATAATTTCTTTTTTAAGCCAGATGAATTTCTTTTTATGCAACATGTATTCATATCCTGTCGGGATTTGAATGTTGATGTGAAATTTGTTTTTTATGATGGCTTTATTTAGCAATGAAGCACTGTTATCTTCTTGAATTTTTTGGATTTCGGCATCGTGAATAATTTTTATTATTTGCGGTGCGTTCAATTCTAGACTACAAATAATGTCGTCAACAGATTTTCCGTAAATGCGAAAAGTATTGTGAGGTAATGTTTTGCTTCGAATGATTTCGAATTTATCTGTAGGAGCTTTTTTGACTACAATAATGCTTCGGCTATCTGTCACAAAACCTTCAAGCAATCTAGCAGGATATTGATTTATGGTAAAAAGCGGTTCTTCTTGGGTAAGTCCAAGAACTGGTGAGGCAAATTTATTTCTGATGCTATCGCCTACTTCCCCATACCACAATTGGTCATCAATAATGACCGAGATGGTGTTAGTTTTTCCAGAAACTGGTTCGTTTTGTTTTTCACTTTTGAAACAAGAAGTCAGGAAAAATGGAATTAATAGCAATAAAAAATGGGTTTTATTCATTTTTTTAATTTATGAAATAAAACCCAAATTTAATAAGATTATTCTATTATCCGTTTATTTTAAGTTTCATTCCCGGTTTAATATCTTCATCTTTAATACCATTCCATTTTTTAATATCTGAAATTGTTACTCCAGGATATTTTTTAGAAATGCTATATAAAGAATCTCCTTTTTTAACGTAATAATCTTCACTTACATTTTTAGAAGGTGCTTTTTTCTTGAATGAATCAACCGAGTTTGATGCAATTGCTGTTGAAGTTGGCTCTTCTATAACGATCGCTGCTTTAGAAATAATTAATGTTTTTCCTAAACCAATGTTATTTGAAGTTAAATTGTTAAGTTCTTTTAACTCCACAATAGTCGTACCGAATTTCTTTGCAATGCTGCCTAAATTATCTCCAGCCATTACAACATAGTCCATATCTACGGCCGTTTTCTCTTTATTCTCAACAGATGCAATTGCTTGTTCTTTGTCTACAGCAGCGGGAATATTTTTACCAGGAGTCTCCTCTTCTGCCTTAATTTTTAGGCTTCTACCAATTGCTACAGCATTTGTTTTTAAGTTATTCCATTTTTTAATATCCGAAATACTTACGTCATACTTAGCGGCAATCGCTCCTAAGTTGTCTCCTTTTCTAACTTTATAAAATTCAAAATCACCATTATCAACCGCTGCAGGTTTTACGACTGCAGGTTTAGCTTTTGGTGCGTATTTTACAGCTAATCTAGAAGAAGTGGCTCTAAAGTCTTTATCATATTTTACGTAAGCATAAATTTGTTCTTCGTTTGAAACAAATGTTGCTACTTTATCTTTTGGAAGTCTAATAAAATGTTGTTCTCCTTGGTAAAAAGGCACAACTCCCATTTTATAAGATGGATTTAAAAGCTGAATCTGAGATTGTGGCATATCTAATAAATCGGCAATCTGTTTGAAAGACATTTGATTTTTGACAGCTACTGTATCGGTTTCAAAGTTTTTAACTACAGCTCTTTCTGGATTGATTCCGTGCTCTTTATGGTATTCAAAAAGGTACATTGTAGCTAAGAAAGCTGGCACGTAACCTTGAGTTTCTTTTGGAAGATAATTACGGATGTCCCAATATGAAGTTTTTCCGCCAGAACGACGAATTGCTTTGGTAACATTTCCTGGACCTGAATTATAAGAAGCTAAAACCAGTTCCCAATCACCAAAAATATTGTACATTTTGGTCATGTATTCTGACGCTGCAGCTGTAGCTTTAAGAGGGTCACTTCTTTCGTCGATATAAGAATCGATTTTAAGTGCATATTGTTTTCCGGTTCCGTACATAAACTGCCAAAGACCCGTAGCGCCCATTTTAGAAACTGCTTTAGGGTTTAAAGCAGATTCTACAACGGCTAAATACTTTATTTCCAAAGGAACGTTCTGTTTGGCAAAAGCGTCCTCAAACATTGGGAAATAATATTCTGATAAAGCCATTAATCGAGAAAACGATTTTTTACGGTTCTTAAGAAATGACTTTATTATATTTTCTAAACCTTGATTGTATTGTATCTCAAAAGGTGATTTCTGATTCATCGCCGCCAAACGCTGTTTTAGCAGTTCGGTTGGAAGTTCTTCATCAACAGTAACATCTTTGTTAATGGTTTGAATGTCTTTGGTCAGATCATCATAAATATCCAGACTTACTAATTCGTTCATCCATAAACTATCTACTTTGGTAGCAAGATCGTTCTTTTTGAATGTGCTTTTAATAGAATCTAAATATGAAAGCTTAACCTCTGGCTTCAGTTCAACGTCTGTCTTTGCCGTTTCCTGTGCACAGACAGCCAACGAAAAGAAAGCCGAAACCACTAATGATAATTTTTTTACAATCATATAACATTATTTTAAAATTCTGTAATTCAAACAATTACAAGAGTTGTATTTTTGCAAATCTAAGCCCTTTATTGAAGAAAACTGTTTAAAAAAATGTTAATTGTGATTTTTTAGTCTAAAATCGCTGCGATTCCAGGTAAAATTCTACCTTCTAACATTTCAAGCATAGCCCCGCCACCAGTGGAAACATAGCTCATTTTATCTTCAAATCCGAACTGTTTTACTGCTGCAACAGAATCTCCACCACCAACTAATGAAAATGCTCCATTTGCTGTAGCTTCTGCGATATAATCACCTAATGCAATTGTTCCTTTAGAGAACGTTTCCATTTCAAAAACTCCTAATGGACCATTCCAAAGAATTGTTTTTGACTCTAAAATTACTTTTTTGAAGTTCTCTAGAGATTTTGGACCTGCATCTAAACCTTGCCATCCGTCAGGAATTGCAGTTACATCTACAATCTGAGTATTTGCATTGTTTGAGAAATCGTCTGCCGCAATAACATCAACAGGAATATGAACCTGAACTCCTTTTTCTTTAGCTAATCTTAAAATTTCAAGAGCTAAATCTAATTTGTCATCTTCGCAGATAGACTCACCGATTTTTCCGCCTTGAGCTTTAATGAAAGTAAAAGTCATTCCTCCTCCAATAATCATGTGATCTACTTTATCTAAGATATTTTCGATAACAGTAATTTTAGAAGAAACTTTAGAACCTCCAAGAACAGCAGTTACAGGTTTTTCACTGTTTTTAAGAACTTTATTTAAACTGTCAATTTCTTTTGCCAATAATGTTCCGAAACATTTATCGTTTGGAAAAAATTGTGCGATAATTGTAGTAGATGCGTGCGCTCTGTGAGCAGTACCAAATGCATCGTTTACATAAATATCTCCAAGAGAAGCCAATTCTTTAGCGAAAGCTACATCTCCAGCTTCTTCTTCAGCATGAAAACGTAAATTTTCTAATAAAAGAACTTCGCCTGGTTTTAAATCTTTTGCTGCAGTTTGAGCTGGTTCTCCAACGCAGTTTTCAGCAAATTTTACTTGTACTCCTAAAATATCAGAAGCTGTTTTTAGAATATGTTTTAGAGAGTATTTCTCTTCTGCTCCTTTTGGTCTTCCAAGGTGCGACATTAAAATCACACTTCCACCTTGTGCTAAAATAGCATCAATTGTTGGTTTTGCCGCTTCAATACGTGTTGTATCTGTTACATTAAAATTCTCATCCAATGGCACGTTGAAGTCAACACGGATAATTGCTTTTTTATTTTTAAAATCGAAATCGTTTAAAGTTTTCATCTGCTAATTTTTTTAATTTTTTGAAAGAATAACAAATATAGAACTTTTACAGTAGTCTAAATTTCAAAAAAGCAAAAATAATCCATTAATAAAAACGAAAACGTTGTAAATTATGAAAACAAACAAAATAATTCTTAAAGATGATAAAAATTATTTGTTTAATCGTGAACAGGACTTTGTGTACAAGGACAGTTACTGATTGATTGCAAGAAGTCAAATCCAATTGTGATTGAATGTGTTCCTGAATTGTAACTTCCAAGGCCATTAAACATTAACTGATAAGAGTATGCAAAATAGAATTTAGATTTCATAAAACCAGCCATTGGTCCCATTGCCAAAGGTTTTGGAAATTGGTCGTTTAAGAAACGGTAAGAAACTCCGATCCAATAATAATCTTCGTAACGGTTGTAACGTCTGTATTTGAAGTTAAAATCGGTTGTAGAACGTCCATCACTTGCAAAATACTGCAAGAAAACAGATGGTTCATATTCTATACGTCTGTTTTCACCATCTTTAAAAGTGAATCCAGAATATACTTGAAAGTTAGAAAGCAGATCTGGTTCGTTTACTCTTTCAAGACTAATATTCTTTTTCAATACGTTATTGGCATTGAAACTAAAATAAAATCCTCTGTTACGATACAAGGCACTAATATCAAAGTTATTATTGGCGCTATAGCGATTATCTGTTGGTTGCTGTCCACCAACTGGCGGGTTTCCATTACTACCGTCATCAAAATTTCCTGTTTCAATTCGGAAACTATTAAAGTTGTAAGAGATACCAAAAGATAAATACTGCTCTGTACGATAATCTAAAATCAAGTGGTGAGCGAAAGAAACTTTGGCTCCTGTTTGTCTTGTATTACCGTTACTATCATTATACAATGACAACCCAACTCCCGAACGATCTAATACACGAAAATCTGCATACAATGATTGGTTATCTGGCGCATCTTTAATTCCGACCCACTGCGTTAAACCGTTGGCTCTAATACGGAGATTATCTCCAATACCAGCATAAGCAGGAGAAAGAATAAAAGGGTTATCAGCTAAATACTGCGTAAACACTGGTAGGTTTAACTCTTGGCTGTAACTTGTTGTTACAGCCATGAGTACTAAGGATAAAATAAGCTTTTTCATTGTATTAATTTTTTTAGATAACATCATTGGGGCTATAATTTTGTTATCTGTATAGTGTGAAATGTCCAACAAACTCTCTTGGATCTTTCGGATCATTTAATTTAAGAACATACCAGTAATCTCCTGTAGGCAATTCTTGTCCATGATATCTACCGTCCCATTTTCCACCTACACGGTATTTCGCAACTACTCTACCATATCTGTCATAAATATCGAACGTTAACTCTTTGTATGCTAGTGCTCCACAATCTGGACCAATTGTAGTACCAGTACTACCGTTTGGTGTAAAGTAGTTTGGCATACAGAAGTCATAGAACGTAGCAGGAATAATCATTTCAAACGTACATCCATTTTTATCTCTTACGATAACTTTATACTTGTCTGTTTTATAGATTCTATAACTGTTAGATGATGTAAATGCTTCGTCATTGAAACTATACTCATAAGGAGCAACTCCACCAACACCTTGAACAACAATTGTATTGATGTCTTTGCTTTGGTTTGTTAAGTTTATTGCGCTTAACTCTGCCACTGCATCTACTTCAAATAAATCTGTTGTTACCTCACATCCGTTTTTATGTTTTACCGTAATGTAATGAGGTCCTGCAGCAACATTTGTGAAGATATTGCTAGGTTCGAACGTTCCATTATCCAAAGCATAAGTAATTAGTGTTGGATCTGTATTTGACTCATCTATTTTAACCTCAACCATGTTTGCTTGTGCATTGTTCACACAATCATAGAAAACTTTTACAGTAGGATTAAGTGTTACTGGTAATGGTACATCAACTTCTACTTCCTGAGGACAGTTTCCGCCATCTTTCACAAATACTGTATAAGTACCACCTGCAAGATTCGCGAATGTATGTTGTGTTCCGTTAACCGGTTGATAAGTACCATTAATATCATTTAAACTAACCATATAAGGAGGTGTACCACCCGCAATGTCAATTGTAAATGCACCATTAAGTTCTCCAGCGCATTGTTCAGGGAACGTCATTCCAGGAGTTTCCACAACTGAAAGTGGTGCATCAGGTTGTTTAACCTCAACTACTTCACTATCATAACATCCATGTTCATCTGCCGCCATAACAGTATAGAAACCAGCTTTTAATTTCTCAAAAATATTACTGTCAAAGAATTGATCGTTTCTTGGAGAAATAGAATATACATACTTCCCTGTTCCTCCTTTACCAATTACTTCAATTCTTCCATCATTACCGCCAAAACATTTAACTGGAGTAGGGATAAATTCGGCTGAGAATGCTTCTTGAGGTTGCTTAATTGTAACATCCTCTGGTAAAGTTTCGCAATCGCCACTTTTCACAATTACTTTATAATCACCAGCTAAAAGCTTATCAAATCTGCCTTGTGGCTGTGGTCCTTTTAGTACGTTTCCTGCACCGTCTAACAACGTGTATTGGTAGTTTCCTAATCCTCCTGAAGCATTTGCTACAATTACTCCAGTTGGTTCGTCACGACATAATACTACTGCGTGCTCTATATCTAAATTAGCTAACAATGGCTCAAGCGGGTCAATTGTAATTTCATTAGAAACAAAATCAACACATCCGTTAGCATCCTTCACATAGTATTTGTATACACCAGGAGTAACATCAAACGAAACAGAACTTGTAAATGGAACTGTTGAATACGTTACATCATCACTACTATAAGTGTAAGGAGGTGTGCCGCCCTTAGCGCTTAAAGTAAGTTGAGTCTGTGTAAGACAAGTCATTTTTCTAGTTTCAGCCAAACTTGGTTTAACTTCAGAAGGCTCATTAATTGTTATAGGAGCTGATTCACCAACGCAATTGAATCCGTCAGTTACAGTTATCGTATAAGTTCCTGCTCCTAAACCAGCAAATGAAGGTGTCTTTTGAGGTCCTGAAGATCTTACAGGAGTAACTGAAGTAGTATTTAAAGTATATAAATAATTACTTCCCTGACCGCCTGTAACCGAAGTAGCAGTAATAGTCGCACTCATATCTCCATTACATAATAATAATGTTTTGTCTGCCGAAGCTGTAACGACAATTGGTGTTGGAACTACTAAAGTAACTTGATCAGTATCAATACAACCACCAGCATCTTTAACAGAAACTGTATATAATCCTGCTTTTAATCCTGTGAATACGTTTTGAGCAGAAAAATCTACTGTAACTGGACCATCTAGTTTATATAGATAATCTCCTGACCATCCGCCTTGAGCGCTTATACGGATTTCTCCATCATCATTACCTGTTACACAAGTAATGTCTTTTTTAGACGCTAGAATTTCTAATTCTGTTGCTGGTCCGCTGATGCTAAATTCAGTTTGAACGTCACAGAAAGGAGAACCTAGTAATGTTGCAACAACAGTATACTTACCTCTTTTTAGGTTCGAAAGTTTTAATTCTGTTGTTGTAGTTCCTCCATTTATAACTGTTCCAGATTCGTGTGTAATCACATAACTAAATCTACCTGCGTCATCTTTTGGAGTTGGAATATTATCAACTAACGTTAATGTAATTGCTCCATCTTCATCACTATAACAAGTAAGGTTTTTAATTTCAGAAGCTACAAATTTGAATGTGTTTGGCTCGTTAACAATATAGAATTTTTCAATACTACATCCCGTTACCGGATTAGTCACAACAATTTTATAATTACCTACTTTCAAGTTAGTCCATGATCCATCTAGACTCGTTGTAAGAGGATATGTATTACCATCTATTCCAACAATAGTATAATTTAAAGTTGGTAATGTTCCTGTTGTAGCGATTGCAGTTACCTGAATAGCTTCATCGTTTATACAAGTAATTTGCGTAGCAACAATTTTTAAATCAGCAATTCCAATATAAGGATCGATTGTTACTGTAGCGTAAGTACCCTGACATCCATTAGAATCAAATACATTCACGATGTAGTCACCACCTAAATAATCAGTCTCGGTGTATGTGTTTCTATCATCATTTTGTACACGAACTCCATCTCTCAAGAATTCATATCTGATATAATTAGTTGAACCACCTGTCACAGAACCAGGCGCTACAGTAATTGTAGCGTTACCTGCAGTATTTGTTCCTGAAGAACAAACGTATTGTGTAACTGTAGGTTTAGCAACAACCATTAATGGTGGCTGACCAACTGTAGCTGGTGCTGTTGCAAAACATCCTCTTCCAGAAGTTACCGTTACAACGTAATTACCAAATGGTAAGTCGTTGAAAATTGGGCTATCCTGAGGTAGTCTGCTTACAGGTCCAGAAAGACTATATCTGTATTTAGGATTATTATTTGATGTTGCGATTGTTACAGAGATACTACCATCAGCATAACCATTACAAGATGTAGGAGTCGCTGTTGCAACAATTCCTGTAACATCAGTTGGCATATCTATTGTTTCTTCAATCTCTACCTCACAATTTGTATTAACATCTCTTACTTTAAAAGTATATTTTATTCCAGGAGCTAATCCTGTAAATACCGGGCTTGTACTTGTATTAATCCAATTATCTCTTGTGTAGACATAACTTGGAGTTGGCACTTTTCCGCCAGAAGCGAATAAAGTGATTGTACCATCGGCAGCTTTACAAGTAGGCATTTTTGTAACCTCTGCACGTAACGCAAGAGGCTCATAAATTGTAACTGCAGCAGGAGCTGTTGTTGTACACTTATTAGCATCTCTTACCGTTACAATATAATTTCCTGGAGCAGTAACAGTAAAGAAACTAGCGCCTTGGAATTGTACTCCGTCTAAACTATATTCTAGAGTACCGACACCATTTGCAGTAACGTCGATTCTGTAACCTGCAGCATTATAACATTGACTTGCAACCGCAACATTTGTAATTGCAGGTTTTGGATCTAATGAAATATTTACTGTTTTAAACTTAGGACAACCGTTACCATCTTTTACATAAACATCATACGAATCAAACAATGGTGCTATTTGAGTTGTTGCAAATGTTTTAGTGTTTGAAGATGAATATTGACCCGCTGTTGGAACTGTTCCTGCTGGTACGAAAGCAAATGTAAATCCTGAACCAGGAGTTCCACCTACAATTGTAGAAGCATTAGCAGTAATAACTGCTCCAGTTGTCCAACAATTTTGGTTTTTAACATCAACAACCATATTCGTTAGATCTAATACTGGCGGTTCAGTGATGTTTACATCAGCAGATGTAATATCACAGAATGGATAAGCCGTTTCAGTAATTACAACTGTATACTTAGCTCCCGCTGAAAGTCCGAAAGGAATTGTAAACGGATTTGCTGTTGCAGTAGTTCCAGATCCTGAAGCACCTGTAACCGCTGCTCCATTGTTGTAAACCTGATAGGTATATGGACCGCTGTAATCTACAATATTGAATGTGATTTTACCATCGCTTAGACCATTACAAGAAACTGACGAAGAAGCATTTGCAATAACTTTAGCAATATTGAATACTGGTACTTCGTAAGGATCAGTTGTAATAGAACATGATGTTGTCAAGTCAGTTATTTTAAACTGATAGAAATGACCAACAGTTGGAGCTAGATAACTAAATGTATTTCCTGTCACAGCATATGGGCCACCGCTTAATAAAACGCCATCCTGATATACTTCATATTGGAAGTTCGCCGGACTTGCTCCGCCATTGATTACAACATTAATAACTTCGCCACCATTGTTACAAGCTGCTCTTGTTCCTTGTGTAACTGTAGGTTTTTTCAATATTGGGAATGGATCCACAGTAATCTGAACGTCAGCAATACATCCGTTTTTATCTCTAACATAATATGTCAGGTTTTGAACGCTTTGGTTATCAACTACTGTAAATGTATTGCTTGTTTCCCATTTTGTTTTGTTATTACTATAAGTATAATCTCCAACTAAACCTGTACCTGCACCAAATTTACCAGTAACAGTAACAATCGTTTCGTTAATACTTGTTCCTGTACAAGTAAATTTTGTAGCCTCAGCTTCTGCCACAACTGCAACTGGAGGATTAATCACAACGCTTGTTGGATTATCACACATTCTGTCAGATATAACATTTACTGCATAAGTACCAGCACTTAATCCTGTAAACAACGGATTGTTTACTTGTGTTAATACTAAACCAGTAGTAGGTGCCGTACGTTGAACAGTGTATGTGTACGGTGGGTTATCATTACTTGTCGGTAAAGTGAATAAGATAGAGCCATTATCAACATTTCCTTGAGTTCCTGAACAGTAAGGAGACGTTGGAGTTGCAGTAAACGTAACTGCAGTTGGCGCTACCATATTCACTGTACTAACTGGAGTTGGACAGTTATGAGCATCATACACTACAAAATCGTATGTACTTGTAAGAGGAGAAACAACTGTATAATCAGAATATGTTCCGTTTACAAATGGAATTGGAGCAGAAGCTATACCTCCATTTATGGCTACAGTGTAGCTATAAGGTGCATATCCACCAGATGCTTTTACTCTAATTGTACCTTCAACTATACCAGTACAGAAAATATCTTTTGTTTTTTCTGCTGAAGAATAAAGCTGTCCTTCAATTGTAGTAATTGAAGTAGTACCAGTACATCCAAATTTATCTCTAACTGTAAATGTATAATCTCCTGGAGTTAAATCAGTAAATGTATTATTATTAATTTGCCATGTCTGACCACCATCAATACTATAATCATAAGTATCTGTTGGCAATGCGAAAGGCGATGTAGATGAAGCAATTACTACAATAGTTGCTTTATCAGCATTTGTATAACAATAATCTGTTGCAGGGTCGATACTAGCTATTGGAGGAACTGGTGTACTCAAATTAAATGAATCAGTCACCTCACAACCATTAGCGTCTTTTACAGAAACTTTATAAGATCCTGCAGGCCCTACTTGGTCAAGATTATCAAACTTGCCATCTTTATTTGTTACAACTGTTAAATCTGGCTGAGTTAAAGTATAGGTGTAATCACCCCAACCATCTTTAGCATTTACTACGACAGCTCCCAAAGTAGTACAACCTAATGGTGTAACAACTAATGGATTTAAAGCTAATGCAGCCGTTGGCTCTTTAATAATTACTACGTTCGAAACAGAAGGACATTTTGGATGACCCGTTTCTTGAATGTGTACTGTATAATTATTTCCTGCAGGTAATCCGAAAGGAATAACAAATGGATTTGAAGTAGCAGTATCATGAGAACCGTTTCCTAAAGGTACTGCAGTCAATCCATCAAAAATTTGATAATCATACGCTCCTGAATAACCAGCGATGTTGATTTGGATAGTTCCGTTATTATCTGATATACATTTTACATCAGAAAACGTAGTAGCACTTACGTTAATAAGATCGAATACAGGAACCTCATAAATGTTAGTTAAAATCTCACAACCTGTTTCATTATCAATAATTTTAAACTGGTACTTACTACCCGCTGCTGTAGCATTATAAGTATATGGTGTTCCAGCAGAATTTGTAAGAGTTGTATAAAAAGCTCCGTCAATTGAAACTTGATATGTGAAATCAGCTGGAGTTGATCCTCCAACTACATCAATTTGAATTACTTCTCTACCGTTTTGACAATCAATTTGAGATCCTGCTAAAGGAGATCTTTTAGCTGTAGCTGAAATTAATTTTGGTAATGGGTCTAATGGTGTAACTAAACCACTTGTCTCATAAATACATCCATTAGCATCTTTCACCCAATAATGAGGGTTTTGAATACTTCCTATTTCAGGCAGTTCAAATGTGTAATTATCGTCAGCTGGTATACTATTACTTGTAAAATAATTAGTACCATCTTTACTGAAAGTATATGTTCCGGTTCCTGTACCACCTGCAGCTGCTACAACAACTGTAGTTTTAGTAGGGTCAACTACACAACTAAATGGTGTTGCAGTAGCGGTTGCATAAACCGCACTTGGAGCAGGTACATTAGCAGGCACCTCAAATTCACAACCTCTAGAAGAAATAACTTTAACATTATAATCTCCTGCCGTTAAACCTGTAAAATAATTATTATTAACCTGCGTAATAGCCGGTCCCGTAGGCAATACGGGTGTCAGGATAAATTTATAATCCGGGTTGTCATTAACAGCTCTTAAATTAACCGTAAGAGTTCCGTTATCATTTGTTCCTTGTGTACCATTACAATCTACTGGAGTTGTCGTAATATCACCTGGAACTAAATCTACAAGAGTTGGTACAAGTAAATCAACAGTAACTGATTTAGAACAAGTTGTGTTTAAATCCCTTACCGTCACGGTATAATTACCTGCTGCTTGACCTATAAATACAGGATCGTTATTTTGTACAACATCTGGAGTAACTACTGTATTATTTTTTAAAGTATATACAAAATTATTTGGTGTAAATCCACCAGTTACAACAGCAGTAATTGTGCCGTCAGTATCTCTACATGTAGGCTCCGTAGTAAATTTAGCTGTTATGTTTAAAGGTACAGCAATAGGGTTTAATATTACTTTGTTACCGCAACCATTAAAATCTCTCACTTCTACAGTATGGTTTCCTGAATGAAGATTCGATATAGAAAATGACGTTGAAGGCATTGGCTCAAAATCAAGACCATCTAAACTATAAGTATATGGAGCAATACCGAATGTTGTCATATCAACATCGATTACAAAAGAATCTTCTGCAGCACAAACACTGTTTACAACAGCTTTTATCACTGGAGTTGGATCTAATTCTACTTCAACAAACTCTACCTGAATACAGCCATTTGCATCTTTTACATAAACTAAATAGTGACCAAATTCTTTATTAAAAGTACTGCCAGTATGAAGAGCTGGATCGAAAGATGCAGCAAGTGCAGCATCAGTCACAGGTTTATCTGAACCATCAATTACACCAGCTACACCTGTATCTGGGAAAATTTGATATAAATAAGGCGCTGGAACTGTTATAGTTTTTGTAGGATCCGATGGATCAACGACTACTTTGGTAACCGTTCCTCCTTGTCCAAAAGCTTCAACTATACCTTGATCATTTCCACAATTATCATGTTTAGGAGAACTAACCGATAATGTTAAAGGAACAACTGATTCACTAATCGTAAAAGTTTTAGACGTATTCATACAAACTACAGTTGAAGTATTATCCAACTCTGTAAATAAGATATAATATGTCCCTGGAACCAACGGTCCTACATTGGTTGCCGAATTGCTTGGTAAAGTCACAGTGCCACCAACTGAAGGAATAACAAGTGTATTACTTTGCGAATTATAAACGTCGTATTTAACTGCTGTTGTTGTTGGTTGTGTGCCAGTAAACGTGAATGAAACATTTCCGTCTTTGGCTCCCTGACAAGTTACATTAGCAGGTGTTACGTTAGTTTTTAAAGTAGACGAAGTCAATGTCGCAGCTTCTGCTTGTTTAAAGAAATAACAATCTGTTGCTTCATCATAAACGATAAACGAATAGGTAACACCCGGAAGTAAACCGTTGAAAGTTGATTGTGTATATTTCGGATCTGCAGGATCAGTTGAATCTGCATCTTGGTAAGATCCCATATTATCCGCGTATTTGTATGGCGGTGTAGAACCTGAATTGATCGGATAAAGAGCAAAATGATAAGCTCCTCCAATAATTGGTGTATTTACAGTCACAATAAGACTTGCTGTTGTACATGATTCTGTTCCTGCTTTAACCTCAATTTTTAAATCTTCTGGTTTTGATGCCATTGGGATCGTTTTGGTAATAGAACAGCCATTTTTATCAGAAACCGTTAATTGATAAATACCAAAATTTAAAATATTAAAAGTATAATCACCTCTAACATCTGAGATTGCATGTGGTGCAACTTGCGTTGGCTCTCCAACATTATTTGTCAAAGTATAAGTAAATGGTCCTAATGGAGCTGTATCACTTGAACCTCCTATAAAATTCTTAACTGTAATAGATCCGTAAGATATTCCGCTACCACTAGTATCACAAGTCATAGGTTTAACATCAGCATCGAATTCAATTTTCTTTGGTTGTACAATAGTTGTCGTTTTCTCAAGATAACAACCTTTATCATCCGTTACTCTTACTGTATAATCGCCAGCTGGAAGACCAGTAGTTTGTGCGCCATAAGAGGTAGATGTTGTTGTATTGTAAACAGAGATCGTATAAGGAGCTACTCCTTTTGTTTTGTCAATTGTTACTGTAATAGAACCCGTTGCATCTCCGTTACACAAAATAGTTGAATTAGGAGTTAACGTAAAATCAGGATCTGTTCTTGGCCCTACAACAACGGTAGATGTAAGGCTACATTTAGCAGCCGATGCATCCGTTAAAGTAAATATATAAGTTGTATTTCCAACTTGCGGAGGATCTACAGGATCTGTATAAGTAAAGGTTGTACCTGTTACCGGTATAACTGTTGGATCTAATACTCCATTTTTAGTTACAGTATAAGAATAATTAAGTTTCCCTCCTGAAATAGTACCTTTTATTTCAGTATTCTGAGTAAGACAGTTTGCTGATTTACTCAAAGTAGCTTTGAATTTCAATTCAGATTCAATATCTATTGCTGACAATGGTAAAATACAACCTGTAGCCATATCTTTTACTTTAACAGTATATTTTCCTGGCTCCAAATTAGGGAAAGTACCACTACTTTGATAAATACCATCATTGATATTGTACATATAAGTTGGAGATGGAACTGTAGGTGTAACTACAATTGTAGCTTTACCAACTGAATCATAACATAAATCCGAAGCTGTTAAATCGATACTTGCACTTGGTAATACTTTTGCATCAACACTAAATGTATCAGTAACAGTACATCCGTTTCCATTCAAATCTGTAACAGAAATACCATAATTACCTGACTGAGTTATATTGGCAAAAGTTGAATTTGCTTGAGGTCCAACTACACTTCCATCAGGTTGAGTAAGTGTATATCTATTGTTACCCCAACCTCCAGTTGTATTAATAACTATTTTACCATTGTTTGGTGAACAAGTGATTGGAGTAATCGTTGGTGCTATAAGAGCCAATGGATTTTGCGGCTCTTTAACTTCAAGAACCTTTGTTGCAGAACAAGTAGTTCCTGAATTTGTAACTTTAAATGTATAAGTATCTGCCGATAATCCAACATAATCAATAACATTTCCTGTTTTTGAAGATTGAATAATTGGTACAAGTGCATTTAAGCTGTTTCTTAGTTCATAAGTATAGGTTGCACCTACATTACCAGAAACTGTAAAACTAAGTTTACCATCTGATGCACCTTTACAGATTACATTTGAAATCACTGAACCATTAGCAATCGGTAATTCAACTTTTTCAATTTTGTAATCTCCAGTCGTTGTACATTTATTAGCATCTGTAACTTTAAAAGAATAATTACCTGGAGCTAAGTCTTTAAATACATAAGACTGAGCCGTTACACCAGTTGCAACAGCAACTGCTGGAGCTGGAACTGCATCTGTAGATGTAATTTCAACTCTAAATGGTCCCACACCTCCTGAATAAGATACTGTTAAATCTGTATCTAATTCTGTAGCCTTACAAGAAATAACATTGGCTGGTGAGAAAGCCATATTTGATGGCGGATTTAATGTATTAACCACCGGTGAAACTAGAACTCTATAAGGGCAATTATTTGCATCAAATACATCAACTGTAACTGGACCAGAAGTGGTAGTTGTGTAGGTATTTGATGTTCCTGCTGGTAAAACTCCGTTGAAACTGTATCTGTATTTATCAGTTCCGCTATATGGTGTTCCTGGCAATAATACCGTAACTGTAATAGTAGCAGCTTGTGTAGCATTTGAAGCTCCACAACTTAATGGTACGCTAACTTTGGCTTCAGCAGTTAATTGTGGCGGGTTTGAAACAGTCGTTTTTGCTGTTACAAACTGACATTTTTTAGAATCCGTAACTCTAAACCAATAATCTCCAGCCGTAGCATTAGAATATGTCTTACTAGTCATGGTACTAAATGGTCCTGCAGCAGAAACTGTTGAAACTTCGTAAGTGTAAGGTGCTAATCCTGAACTAGCGTTTACGATAATAGAACCATTATTTCCATTATAACAAGTAGGATTTGTTGGTGTCGTTGTAGCTGTTGGAGATACTCTCGCCGCGATATTTTGCGTTAAAGTAGTTCTACATCCTTTACTGTCAAATATTTCAAATTCATAAGTTGCAGCTGCAGCACCTGTAGTTGTTTGGTACGTAAATGTAGTCGCACCAGCACCTACTGGAATATTAGAACCGGTAAATCCACCGCCATTTGTACTTACTCTATAGCTATAATCTGGATAACCATCTTTTATAGAAACTTCAATAATTGCATTTGGGTTTGTAGCATCACAAGTTAAATCTTTTACTAAAGGATTTAATTTCGCTGATATTGGTGAATTAATTGTTGGTACAGTTAAATCAGTATAACATCCTGTAGAAGTATCAGTCACTCTAATCGTATGGCTAATTCCTGGAGTTACTCCTGTAAAAGTTCCATTGTTTTGAGCTGTACCGTTATCTAATTTGTACATATAATTAGGAGCACTGTTAGGCGATACTACAATTTTTGCTCCAATACCTGTAACACAGAAATTTGAGTTTGTAAGATCAATGCTTGCAGTAGGATTAACCTTATCATTAATAGTAAAAGTTCCTGTTACAATACAACCATTTAAATCTTTTACAGAAACAGAATAGTCACCCGCATTTAAATTAGAAAATACATTTGTTGTTGTTTGAACAATCTCTGTTCCTGCTGGAGATGTAGGTTTAACTGTATATTCATAAGTTCCCCATCCTCCGACTACATTAATTGTCGCTTTTCCTTTATTATCACAAGTTACGTGTTCTAATGTTGATGGATTTAATACCAATGCAGCAGGTGGCGCCGCAATCGTAACTGTTTGAGATTGTTTACAAGTTGTAGCCGTGTTTGTTACTACAATTGTATGAAGTCCTGCACTTAAATTTGATACAGGAATCTCAAATGAACTTCCCGCTGCAGGAGATGTCCCACTAACTGGTGCTAAAGCATCTACTTTATAGCTATAGTCAACATTGTTTCCTAATCCTGTAACTGTAAAGATAGCAGAACCATCTGTTGAAGTAGAACAACTAATATTATTCTTAGATGTAGAAGATACTGTGAATACTGGCAATGAAGGTACATCAAGTATTTTTTCGTACACACAGAAATTAGCATCTCTAACTTCAAAAGTATATGTTTTACCTGCTGCCAATCCAGTAAAAGTATTACTAGTTTGGTAAGTAGACGTACCTGGAGGTACTGGAAGTTTAATTCTATATTCTAAACCTGTCGTAGGTACAGCAACTCCTGCAGCATTAACAACATTTGTAATCGTTACATCTGTTGTGTTGCTTGGACATTTTACAGCCGTTGGCGTAAGTGTCATTCCTTTTGGAGGATTCAACGCATTAATAGTTCCAACAACTTTTGTTATTGGACATGATTTACTGTCTGTTGCTGTTACTTCATAAGTTCCTGCAATAGTTAAATTATTAAATATACCTGTAGTATTAGTTTCTATAGTAGCGCCAGTAGTTGTATTTTTTAATACATAAGTAAAACCACCGTTTCCGTTACCTGCGCTTGCTGTAATAGTAGCCGCATTAGTGGTACAATTATAAGGCGTTGAAATAGAAGCTGTAAGTGTAACAGCAGCTGGTTGGGTTACATAGAAAGTATATTGTTGTTGACATCCTAAGGCATCCTCTACAATATAAGTATATTTTGTACCGGCACCAACAGAACCTGGTAATGAAGCATGGCGAACAGGTGTTGTTGTTACTGTTGTAAAAGCTCCTGTACCATTAAATTGGATTTTAAATGGTGCGACACCATTTTGTGGTGTAATATCAATATAACCGTCTCCCTTGCCGAAACAAGTAACTGGGTTTACTGTGTGAGTAGCAGTAACCGGAACTTTAGCAAGCACTTCTTTTTCTACAGTAATAGGACAACCATTTACGTCTTTAATTGCAAACACATAAATCGCAGCCGTTGTAGCAGAATAAGAAAATGTTGGGCCAGCAGTAGTACCATTATTTACTAGTACTACACCTGTTCCTTTATTTGTAACAGTATAAGTATAAGGTGATGTTCCGCCATCTATAGTAACATCTATAGTAGCATTTGCAGCAGTACCTGTTTTACAAGATAATGGAGCAGAAACATCCGCTTTTGCTGTGATTGCTTTATTAATTGTTTGACTTACTGCTATAGCCTCACAATTATTATGGTCAGAAATTAAGAAATCATAAGTTCCAACAGCTTTTGCTGTATACGTAAATGTTGGACCGTTAAAAGTTGGACTTGGATCACTGTATGTATTACCTCCATCTGTACTAACCTGATAGCTGTAAGGGCCAACACCTCCGCTTACTTTAACTGTAATTTTAGCGTTTGTATTATCAAAACATAATCCAGAGTTTGGAACTATTGCCGCAGTCGGCTTTTGAGGGCTAGCAATAACTAAATCTGTATCTCTTGCATCTAAACATCCATTAGCATCTTTTCCTGAAACTGTATAAGTTCCCGGTGGAATATCCGTTAGAATTAAACTACTTGGGAACGTCTTAGTAAATGCAGAGTTTTTATCCTTAATAGTAAGTGTATAATCTGGTGTACCTCCAACAGCCGTTGCTGTTACCGTGGCACCAACTTTACAAGTTGCTGTACCAGCCATAGCGTCTACAACAAATGCCTGTGGAGTTTTAACAACCGTTGGAATAGTAAAACTACAAGAGGCAGCATTATTATCATAACGAACTCTAATATCATAACTTCCCGCTGGTTTGTCATTAAAATCAAGTGGAGATGTCATAGATTTTACCCATGTTGGAGTGGTAGCAGAACCGTTTAATGTATACCAGAATCCTTTTGTTGGATCAAAGTTTTTAGCTACAATACTGAAGGTACCGTTTGCATCACCTTTACATAAAACTCCTTTTAGATTTGTTACTTCAGCTGTAAATCCTTGTCCGCTTTGAACTTTTAGATTTAAAATCTTATCCTGCAAACATGATTTTGGCAACTGACGTACCCAAATATCATCTATTACTAAATCGTTTCCATTAAATACTTCACTTCCTGAACGTACCACAAAAGTTAAATTGGTATTTGCTCCAGGATTTAGTTTAATACTAATTGGAACCCATTTTTTTCTATCAGGATGATTTAAACCAGGCGCAATTTCACCCGTATTATCTCTCGCTACTACATTACCTTTAGAATCAATTAATTCAATTCTAATAATTGGAGCCGCACTATTATAAGTAGGCATTAATAAATTTCCTACATAAAAGTCGACAATAACATCTTGATTAGGTATAACATCTACAATTGGTTTACTGTATAAAATACCATACTTTCCAGCAGCATTACCAACATTTACTAATAAATATCTACCATTAGGATCTCCTGTGTTATCTAAATTATTAGGGTTTGTAGTATGATCTTTATAGTGGAACCAAGCTCCAGAATTATTACTACTTGGGTCGTCGCCTCTCCAGAAGAAACTCGCTACAGAATATTGATTATCTTCAACAGATTGACTAGGAACCCCATAAGGATCCAAACAAGTAAAAGGTTTCGTTGTTCTCTGGTCATTAAAACAATATGCTGTTGCAATTCCTGGTGCTGTTGTTGGTGGTCCACTTCCAAAATCTTCTTTTAATAAATTACTAAAAGTTGGAGCAGATACTAAATTGTATTCTACTTTAATTTTATAATCTCCAACCGGAATATCTTTAAAGATATTAGCCGGAGAATTCGTATTTAGAGTATAAATGTAATTAGAAGGGTTTGCCGGATCTGGTTTACCTAAATAGTAAGAATAGCTATAATTTGGGTTTGCATCAGCATTTACCGTTACTGTAGCTGTACCTTCTCCTTTACAATTATAAGTTAAAACAGGCTCACCAAACATAGGATCAGCCGGTTTTTCTTCTAAAATAATACCTGACATTGGGAAAATACACCCAGCCGCATCTTTAATATATAATGTAATAGGAGATGTGCTTGGGTTTATGTAAGCAAAATTCTCTTTAATATAAGTAACTCCTCCATCAAAACTATATCGGTATAAATCTGGTGCAGGAAAAGGCACACCTCCTTGAGGATTAGTAATTCTTACCATTCCTTGTTTAGTATTCCCTGTCGGGCCACAACCAGATAATTCAGCAACACCTGCAGAAGCGCTTAGTGTAGCTGATGGTCCTGTAATCTTAATAGTTTTTTCTGGGTCACTACAATCTACTCCGTTTATTGTATATTTTACAGTAACTTTATAATCCCCAGCTGGTAAACCTGTTGTTGGTAAAGTTGTATATGCGCCGCCAGCAACACCAGCAACACTGTAAGAAACAGTATAACCAGAATCTGCAGGAGTAACTGTAATCGAAATTTCTCCTTCTTTAGCGTTGTAACAATTTAAATTTTTTGAATTTATAGTAACTGTTGGTTTAGCAATAGGATTTACTGAAAATGTCGGAATTGTATAGGTACAGTCATTCTTGTCGACAACTTTAATAATGTAGCTGCCTCCTGGGTCTTTAACCGTAATTTTATTCTCAGAAACATACGGTTGCCCATTTATAGAGTAAGAATAAGGTGCAGTACCTCCTTTAGCATTTATTGTAATTTCTCCATCTGAACATGCCGTTAGTGATTTTACATCATACGTAGCAGTAAGCTCATCTGGCGCAACTATTTTTACATCGCTTGTATTGGTACAACCATCAGAAGTTGTTACAATAAGTTCATAATCTCCTGCAAGTAAATCAAATTTTGTTTTATTATTAGAAACTGGTCCAACACTTTGAACTGTTGTAGTACCTTGTTTAATAACAAAAGTATAATTTGGATTTACATCATTTGCAGCAACCTCTACACTACCTTTTGCACCAGCGCAAAGAGGTTGTGTTATCACTTTCTTAACATCAACATCTCGTTTTCTAATAAGAATGTTTTCAACTTTAAAATCACATGGAAACGTTGTTACATTAGTTTGTTTAATATGTACGGTGTAAGAACCTTCAGCGCTAATCGGAAATATATTACTTGTCTGATATGCTCCTATAGGCCCATTAGGGTCTTTACTGATTGCATACTCGTATCCAGCGGGAACATCTTCAATGGTAATACTACCATTTGTTGAACAAATAATATCGGTGTGTTTTTCTTTTGGAGTTAATGGATTCTGATAAACATCAAAATAAAAACGATTGAAACAAACTCCGCCTTTATAAGTAACGGTTAATCTGTATCTTCCTTTCGCATTTGCAGTATAATCAGATCCTCTTCCTACTTCCTCCCATTTACAAAGCTCACTCGGATTTCCAGTACTTGTCAATGCATCGTTTGGACAGTTTTTTCCTGTTGATACTGTACAGCTACCTTCAATGAAACGTTCCCATACTATACTGGAAGCATCTGTGATATTTGTTTTTATTTCTTTTTTATCATTACCACCACACAAATAAATGTTTGGAAATGGTTGACCAGTATCAGCGCAAATTACTTTTTCACTTGCGAATTCTAAAACAGGATTTGTAGTTGTACTTTTAAAACGAGTTACCACAAAAGATTGAGAGATAGATCTACAAGGTGCTTGTGCTAAGTTATACACATAATATGTTCCTTCTTTACTCACAGTAAATGGACTTCCTTCACCTATTTTATTGGTCATTTTGGCATCACTATACCATGTGTACTTATCATATCCTTTTGCAGGAATAAGATCTACAGTATCTGTACATAAAGTTACATTCTCTGTATATTGACAACCATCTACACCTACTAAAAAGTTTGTAGCTTTTGGTGTTACAGCACATCCTTCCGTTGAGTTAACACTTCCTTGAGGATCTGTTTCATCGATTGAAAAGTTGGTGTTTTCCTTTCCTTTATAAGTAGCAAAAGCTTGGTTGTCGATACTGTTAGAGCAAGCCTCACTCAGTGAATGACAATCAGGAACTACCTGAACTTTGAAAGAAATTTTACTAATAGTAGGATTATTCTTTGTTACTAATTTAGGATCTGTTACCTCAAAAACAATTTTTCTTGTAACTGGATCATAATCTTTTTTAACTTTAATTCCATCTGGCAATGGAAGTAGGTCATTTTTTTGATCAAAAATAACGTTTATTGGCAACTGATCAGTAATAACTAATGAAGTTGCATCGTCATTACCTTTATTTTGAATCGTAATTTCATAGACCAATTGCTGACCAAGAGTCACATTCTTTCCTCCAATATCTTTTCCTTCTGTGTCTTTTACAATTTTTGTCAGAGCAATTTGAGGGGCTATAACTTCTACGTTAAAAGCGTTAAAATAAACACCATAACCATCTCCGCTGGTCGTTAATTTTAAATTAGCTTTAGTATCTCCATTTTTAATAATAGCGTTATCCGCATTATTCAACTCAATAATACCCGCATCAAAACCAAGCGTATTTGTACTGGCTGGCGTTCTTGCAAGATTGTGTCCCGAAAGATTATTAATTACACTACAAAAGAAATTGTTTTTTGCACGTTCGGTAGTATAAACCTGCGTACCATTTACAGAGTAAGTATCTCCTGGCGTATTTTTATCTCCCTCTAAAGCTGCGAAAGCTAATTTTACCTTTACATTTCCTGTTGGAATGGTTTTAAAACCTGAAACTGAATAAGTCAAAGGATCTCCATTAGCTTGAATCCAGCTAAAACCATCATAAGCTGTAATATATTTTGCACTTGAGTTTGGATCTTCATAAATAACAAACAAGGACCACCCTGCTGCATATCCTCCGTTAGATAATTTACCTCGAGCAGAATTAATATTTGCAACAGTGTATTCTCCTTCAGGATTTTTTGAAGCTTTTAGTAAGTCTGTTACATTATAGTAATAAGCATATGGTATTTGATCACCATTTGTAGTCTTAGGATTACCAGTGTAATAATCATAAATTACCGTTCCAGTAATATTATTATAAGTTGTTTCGTTAGCAAGCTTAAACTTTATATTACCTAATTCACTGCGTTTTACAGATTTGTCATCTAAAGAGGCTTGTGTATAAACACCAGACCAATACAATCCAGCATACACGATATTATAACAAGCTCTACTCGCATCTGGCACCTTTAAAGTTGCAGAACTTGAACTAAAGGTATCAGAATCATTGTCAATATCAATGTATTGCATGTTCTCCGCGTTATTATCTGTACCTCCAGTAAAAGCATCGTTTGCATACTCTTTGGCTTTACCGTTATCTCTATTAACAATACTATTACCAATAAGCATCATATCTCCTCTAATACTTGTCTCAAACCTTGGCTTAAAATCTACAAAGGTTTTTTGTCCAAGCATTAGATAACTTTGCAATAAAAACAAAGTCAATAAAAACAATCTTAAGTTAGTAGGCTTTCTCATAATCTTTTTTTTGTTTACTTACATTTTATCCTCTAAGGGGCATTAGTGAATAAAAAAATTTGTATTTGATAACATTTATTTCAAAGTCTCTCTTCCCTTTTTAAGAGAGACTACTGCTTTTACTAATTCTCTACTTTTACGATGGCCATTTTACCATTGTATGGTTTACTACCTTTTGCATCTAGTGCTTTTGTTCCCTCTTGTAAACCATCAAATTTCTCATAATAGATGTAATACTTACTCGTTGCTACATTATAAAAGAAATTAATATCTGAACGTCCAGCAGCAACTGCTTTCTTTAAGAACTCATCACGTTTCTCTACACTATTATGGACTGCTATAATCATGTAATACCCGCTATCAGAATTCTTAATATTCTTGATAATCTGCATGTTCGACTGCTCTTCACCAAAGTCAAAATCATTCGCTGTTAATGGCGTGCTGCTCAGTTTTGTTGTTTCCTTTATTCGTTTAAGAGCTGCAACGTCCTGCGCATATCTTCCTTCATCATTCTCATAAGCTGCACGTTTAATTCTACGTTTACGCTCAATTTCAGTCTCTGTTTTAATACGCTCTAAATCGGCAATTAAAGCAGCTCCTTCTCTTTCCATTTTCAACTGAGCCGCTTTCAACTCATTTATCTTTTCAAGATATGCTTTATTCAAAGGATCATCTTTAGGGAACTTTTTAAGTCGTTCATTATAAAGATTAGTTAGCTTCGCAATCTCATTCTTCATACTGTTATTTGCATCAGCAATCTGAACTTTCAATGCCTCAATCTGACTATTTTCTGCCGCCACACTCTTAAATGGTTTTGGCTCTCTATAAATACCCTTTTCACTTAAATCATTCTCCTCCTTTAAATCGTTCAAGTCTTTTTGCTTATTTGCAACTGTTGCCTTAAACTGATTTAATAGATCTGTTTGAATGTTACTTGTTCCTTCAACAGATTTAGTCAAGTTTTCTATAGCTTTTCCAGTATCATCCTTTGCTTTAGCCGCTAATGCTGCTGCTTCTGCATCGGCTTTTGCTTTTTCGGCTGCTAATCTTGCTTGACGCTCCTCTTCTTCTCTTAAACGTCTCGTTTCTTCTTCAGCTTTTAACTTCTCTGTAGCTTCAGCATCTGCTTTGGCTTTTGCATCGGCTAGAAGTCTTGCTTGTTCAGCTGCCATATCGGCTTTTGCTTTAGCGTCTGCTGCAAGTTTAGCTTGAAGCGCTTCTGCATCAGCTTTGGCTTTTGCATCTGCTGCTAACTTAGCTTGACGAGCTTCTTCATCTAATCTCGCTTTTTCCTCTGCAGCTTGTTTCGTTTTCAATGCTTCTGCATCAGCTTTCGCTTTTGCGTCTGCAGCCAATTTCGCTTGAAGTGCTTCTGTATCTGCTTTGGCTTTTGCATCTGCTGCTAACTTAGCTTGACGAGCTTCTTCATCTAATCTCGCTTTTTCCTCTGCAGCTTGTTTCACTTTTAATGCTTCTGCGTCTGCTTTAGCTTTTGCGTCTGCAGCCAATTTCGCTTGAAGTGCTTCTGCTTCTGCTTTGGCTTTTGCATCTGCTGCTAACTTAGCTTGACGAGCTTCTTCATCTAATCTCGCTTTTTCCTCTACAGCTTGTTTCGCTTTTAATGCGTCTGCGTCTGCTTTAGCTTTTGCATCAGCTGCTAATTTCGCCTGACGTGCATCTTCCTCTTCCTGTAATTTTTTCGCTTCTGCTTCAGCTTTCGCTTTGGCTGTAGCTTCTGCGTCGGCTTTTACTTTTGCATCTGCTAATAATTTTGCTTGTAAAGCTTCCATATCCGCTTTTGCTTTAGCATCGGCTGCAAGTTTAGCTTGTAATGCTTCTGCGTCGGCTTTAGCTTTCGCATCTGCTGCTAATTTCGCTTGGCGAGCCTCTTCTTCTACTCTAGCTTTTTCTTCAGCGGCTTGTTTAGCTTGTAATGCTTCTGCATCGGCTTTCGCTTTAGCTTCTGCTGCCAATCTTGCTTTTTCTGCTTCTGCATCGGCTTTTGCTTTTGCTTCGGCTTCCTGTTTGGCTTTCAATGCTTCTGCATCAGCTTTCGCTTTTGCTTCGGCTGCAAGTTTTGCCTGACGTGCATCTTCTTCTTCCTGTAATTTTTTCGCTTCTGCTTCGGCTTTTGCTTTGGCTGTAGCTTCTGCATCGGCTTTTACTCTAGCATCTGCAATTAGTTTAGCTTGTAAAGCTTCCATATCTGCTTTTGCTTTAGCATCGGCTGCTAATCTCGCTTGCTCCGCTTCAGCGTCAGCTTTGGCTTTTGCTTCTGCCGCTAATCTTACTTTTTCTGCTTCTGCTTTCGCTTTGGCATCTGCTTCTAATTTTGCTTTTGCAGCAGCTTCTGCATCTGCTTTCGCTTTAGCATCTGCTACAAGTTTAGCTTGAAGCGCTTCTGCATCCGCTTTCGCTTTTGCTTCTGCAGCTAATTGTGCTTGTCTCGCTTCTTCTGCTTGTTTTATTTTTAGTGCTTCAGCATCGGCTTTTGCTTTTAATTCTGCAGCTATAATTGCTTGTCGTGCTTCTTCGTCGGCTTTTGCTTTTGCTTCTGCGGCTAATTTTTCTTTAAGCGCAGCTTCTTCTGCCGCTTTTGCTTTTAAATCTGCTGCGACTTTGGCTTTGTTTGCTGCATCGATAGAAGATTTTGTTTTAGATTCTGCTGCGGCTTTTGCTTTTGCTTCAGCAGCTAACCTTGCTTGCAATGCATCTGAATCTGCTTTTGCTTTTGCATCTGCAGCTAATATTGACTGCATATCTGCTGCCTCTGCTTTTGCTTTTGCATCTGCTTTACGTTTTGCTTCTGCAGCATCTGCTTTTGCTTTATTATCAGCAATTAATTTTAATCTCGCCGTTTCTGCATCTACTTTTGCTTTTTCAGCTGCGGCTAATCTTGCTTGTCTTGCTGCTTCAGCGTCGGCTTTTACTTTTTCAGCAGCAGCTAATCTCATTTTTGCTGCAGCTTCTGAATTTGCTCTTGCTCTTTCTATTGCTAGTTGTGTAGCCGTTTTTTGTTGTGTTGGTGCTGCTGCATTCGCTGCGGCCGCTTTTGCTTTTGCAGCTTCTGCATCGGCTTTAGCTTTATCTGCTGAAGCAACTTTTGCTTGTAAAGCTTCTGCATCTGCCTTAGCTTTAGCATCAGCAGCTAATTTTATTTTTAATGCTTCTGCATCTGCTTGCGCTTTATCTGCTGCTAATTGTTCAGGCGTTTTTTGTGCAACTGCACCAGATTTATTTGCTGCGGCTTGTGCCCTTGCTGCAGCTGCTGCATCTACTCTTGCTTTATTATCAGCAGCAAGTTTTATTCTACGTTCTTCTGCATCTGCTCTAGCTTTATCTGCTGCTAGTTGTGCTTGTGTTTTTTGTGTTTCAGCTACAGCTTTGTTCGCTGCTGCAGTCTGTGCTCTTGCTGCGGCTGCGGCATCTGCTTTTGCTTTTGCCTCTGCAGCTAATCTTATTTTAACAGCTTCAGCATCTGCTTTCGCTTTATTGTCTGCTTCAAGTTTTGCTTTTGCTGCTGCTTCAGCATCTGCTTTTGCTTTATTATCTGCTTGTAATTTGGCTTTCATTTTAGCCTCTGCATCTGCCTTAACTTTTTCGGCAGCTGCTAATCTTGCTTGTTTTGCTTCAGCATCTGCTTTTGCTTTTGTTTCAGCGGCCAATCTGTTCTTTTCCGCAATTTCAGCTCTGTTTACCTGAGTTGCTTCTGAATTTGGTTTAGCTGGAACTCGCTTTGGCTTAGCCGGATCAATCAATGATCCTTCATCATCATCTCCGTAATAGTAATTTCTATTTTTGAATTTATAAGCAATTGCGAACTCATGCGAACCACCTAGATTTGAGAAATTACCCATTCCTCTTTCGTAATTGTATTCAATAGCGATGCTTGGAGAAATATTAATCCCAAGACCTGCAGAAACTCCATATAATGTATTATATCCAGCCTGTGCCCAAACTCCTTGCTGAAGTGCCAGCATAGCAAGTCCAGAAATGACTGTTTTATCTTTCTTTATTTCTGTTCTAACAATCCCAGAAAACTTACTTCTGTCAAAAAAACCGTAACTGTCAATATAGCCAGTATACATGGCATGCAATTGAATCGCTCTTTCTGGATCTTCTTTTACCATTCCAGATCCGAAATTATAAAGCACTAAATTGTTAACTGCTAATCCAAAATCTAAAAATTCTGTACCATAATTAATTCCAGGATTTACCGTCAGTAATGTGCTTTTTGGAAAATCTCCTGTCAAAATAGTAGAATCATCAGATATAATTTTTCCTGTATTGATACCGCTTTGGTAGATTCCAACATTTAAACCAAAAGTCAAATTATTATCCTCCTGTAAAACGATGTTGTGAGCAAAGTTTCCAACTCCCCCAAAAACAGTCATTAATCCATAATTCTGTTGAAATAGGCCGACAGCAAATGCTTCATTCTCTCTAAATCGTCCAGAATAATTAGCTAAATAAGTCTGTGGAGCATTTTCGAACTGCACCCATTGTCTTTTATTATAGAAACTTGCGTATGGGTTTGATTCTCTAACAAAACTAAACGTTGGGTTAATTAAATATCTATTAAACTTTAGAGAATTTCTAATGGGTAATGAAAACGAAACAACTCCATCCTCAGAAGCGTCTTGAGAATAGAGTACATTTGATAAACCGTAAAATAACGTGATGAATAGTAAAAGTTTCTTCATATTATTTTATAACCGTTATTGATCCTTTTTTTTCACCTGCATCGCCTTGAATGACATAGTAATAAACGGGATTTACATTCTTAAAATCTATATTGTTTTGAGGCCAATCGCCTTGGTAATTCACTACATCCAAAACCATTTCTCCGTTTGAACTAATGATCATTACCTTCGTATTTGCATTTTTATATTCATCTGGAATATTCCAATAAGGGTTCATTCCGCTTAACTTAATAATATTCGGAATAACGCTTGATGGTCCAGACTCACCATTTATTCTAAATGAAAACTCTTTATTTGCAATACATCCAGATGCTTGAGAAATTTTCACTTTATAATTACCTTTAACAGCTACAACATAGGAGTTTGATGTTTGTCCAGAAATTAAATTGCCATTTAGAAACCATTCGAAAGTAGGTGCAGTAGCATCTGTTGTAACATTAACCGTTATCGTTTCCCCTTCACTTAGCTTATAACCGTCTTGAGCGTCAATACTAGCTTCAAAACTGTTACTTTGCAAATTAATACTACCTGTAGCTATACATCCTCCAAAATCGACATCAACAGAATAAACTCCAGATTCGTTTGTAGAATACGTACGATTTGTCGCTCCTGTAATGGAATTACCGTCTTTTTTCCATTGATAGCTATTTCCTGAAGTTGCTGTTAAAATTGTTCCTGTACCACTAGCACAAAAAGGATTTCCTAAAGACGAGTTTATTGTAACCGCAGAACCAGAAGATGATGACGAAACAGTAACTCTATTTGAACTAAAATTCACATTCGAACATTCGCCATAATCAAGTTCTGCAAAATAAACGCCAGCAGAATTTACTACTAAAGAAGACAAATTTTGCCCTGGAATTAGAACATCATCTTTATACCATTTGTATTTAACATTCGGATAATTTGCAGGCGATGATTCTGCTACTTCCGGAGTAAGATTATCAACTGATAAAGTATAACTTCCTCCAGAACAGAAAGCGGCAGTATTTCTATTTTGATTTATTAAAAACGAAGATACATAGTCTTTATAATAAACTGAAAAAGAGTAAAATCCTGAAAAATTTTGTGCTCTAGGACTATTAACCCCGTTACTACTTACTATTCTTAAACTGTAAGTATTAGAACCTTTTAATGTCGTAGGAATTGCGAATTTAATTGTTTGTTCAGTACTTGATAATTGAATAACATCAAGAGTAGTAGTAGATGTTGGGTTGGTAAAACTACCAAATTCATCAGATAATTGAACAGAAAAAGTAATATTTGAAGCAAAATTTAAATATGAAAATGTTGCCAAATATTCATTGTATTTAGCACCATCAACAATATCTCCAGCACAAATATCTTTAAAAGGTAATTGCTGTGGAGATATTGATGATTGCGCATAAATACTTGATCCAGTAAAAAAGATTATGCTGAATAATAGTAAAACTTTAAAAAAAGATAAAGTAATTTTTTGAATCATATAGTGCGTGTTCTTGCTAGATCTATACGCTCAAAAAACAAGATATCTATGAATGTTTCAGAGAAATCATACTTGTAGTTTTCAATCACTTCTTTTGCAAGAATTGAAGTTGCTGCAAATGATGAATTCTCTTCGCAATCATTAGATACAGTATTTGACTCAGCCGCTATAGTAAGGCCATCCTTGGGGGTGGACATCCCTACTATAGACTGATTTAAATTACTTGATTTGCCGTTCTCAATAACAGCATTATTATTGTTTATTTGGTTATTATTAGCCAAAGTTAAACCACACTCAGAAACAGCAGCCTTAGTAGGTTTTTCTGCTGTGTTCTGTGCATATAAAGTTAACGATATAGGCGAAACCAAAAATATTATATATAAAAAATATTTTTTCGTAGATACCATTATGTCTTGATCTTTATTTTGGCCCGTAAGACGATACATAAATTGTGTCTGGGGACTTAATTAATAAAATTTACGCGTGGGAAATAAAAATCGAAACTATTTATCTATTACCGCTAGAAGCTGTGATTTTTCCTAATTGTAATCTGAAATCTGGTTTTTTAGGATTGAAGATATCAATGAATGTTTCTTTGTTGTCACTTTGTGAGTAAACGTTAAAGAAAACACTGTTTCCATACCAGCTTTCTAAATCTTCATTGTTAGAGTTGTATTCAGTAAAGATGTTTCCTTTACATAAGTTGAAATACATTTCCTCAAATTTGATTTTTTTAAGGTTGGCATCATTGATTTCTGTTTTGCTGTCTAATAATACTGCAGGGTTGAATCCAGAGATTACACTTCTTTTCATTTCAAGAGAAGCATTTTCGGCTACGTAAACAGCCTCTTTTACTAAACCTGCTTGAATGTCAGCGTTAATGTTTTCACTGTCATTAACCATTGTAATATTGCTCGCAACAACTAAAGTTTGTTTTTTAGTGAAATCTGTTTCACTTTTCTTTTCAAAAGATCTTACCTCCATACAACGAGATCCGTCTTTAGTACTTGAGAAGTAAGAAGATCTAACTGCTAGAGAGTTGAAGAAACGACATTGAACTCCTTGAGAGAATTTAAAGTCATCGTTAACTGATTTATAAGAAACGAATTTTGTAGCATTTAAGTCACCACCTAAGATTCCGAAAGAATCTCCACCAGCGTAACTAACCATGATGTTTTCTAAAATTGTTTTGTTACCAACAGCTGCTAAAGTCAAAGCATTGAAAGTATCAGCTCCTTTTACTTTTTTACCAGCAAACTCAATTCTAACAAATCTTAAAATTCCTGAGTTTGAAGCTACATTGTCTCCACCATAAGTAGTCATTGTAGGATCAAGATCTAGGTTATAAGAACCTACATTTCCGAATTTGTTAATTGGTGCATCTCCAAGAATTACAATTCCACCCCAATCACCAGCTTTTTTCATACTGCGGTTTGAAGTAAATACAATTGGATCAGTTTCTAGACCATCAGCTACTAATTGAGCACCTTTTGTAACTACCAATGTTCCTTTTGTTTCGAAATCACCGATAATTACTGTTCCTGGTTCAATAGTTAAAACAGCATTATTTGTAACATAAACGTTTCCTTGCAAAACGTAAATATTCCTTTTCAGCAATTTAGTATTAACAGAAATATTTCCTGCCAAAATTTGGTTTGCTTCTCCATAATCAACTTTGTTAGGCTTAAACTCAGTCCAGTTGTTTAACCAATTGGTGTAGCCCATAATTCCTTTCTCTTGTTGAGCATTCATACTCGCAACTGTCAAAAGAACGCAGATCAATTGAGTAATTTTTTTCATGATAAGGGGGGTATTACGGTTAATAATAAATTTGGGTATGCGTAAATGTAAAACTGCTCTCGAGTTTTCTGATATTTCAGAACCCTCGAGAGTGAGTTTTTTTATTTTGTTTTTTAAAAATGCCTAGCTGGTATTCACTTAGACTTTCTCAAAAAAGATTTTAAAAAAAATGCTTTATTACATTTCGTTCAAGTCGTTGAACTCGTGTAATGATTTCAATGTACTTTCGTAGAACAAAATTGCAGCGATTAGATTTCCTTTATCAGAGTAAGGCATCATTTTTCTTTGGAATTCTACAGTTGTATCCAAAAATGTTGATGTACCTACTGCCTGAGCATCTAATACTTTTTTGTGTTCGTTATCGTCTGGAATACCAAGGTCGGCCATAGTAACTCCAGGTTTTGTAACCAAAGCAATGTAAGGGAGAGTTTTAACTAATACTTTGATACGCTCGATGTATAATTCCAAAAGTTCACCCTTTTGCATACCACTTAATTCTTTTTGATCATGGTATTTTCGGATAAGAGCAGTTGTACTGATAATACTTCTCGGTGCGTTTTTAGCTTGTGCTGAAACAGCCGCAGTAGTTAAGATAAAAAAAGCACTAAATAGAATAATTTTCCCTTTCATAGATTCTTATTTTATAATTGGTTGTTGATAAAAACAAAAATATAGAAATTAACTTAAATTACAACTGTAATGGATTTTTTTTTCAAAAAATTTCCTTAAAAAAACCTTAAAAATCAGCCTTATGTCGAGAAAATGTGCGTTTTAACGGGCTTTTTGTTAAAAATGTTAATTTAAAATACGTAAGATATTAACTATAAAAAATATAAAATTGACTCTATAAATAATCAAAAAATAACGTTGATTAACGAATTTCGAAAAAAAATATTAACAAAAACATCTTGATATTTACTCACTTGAAGATATTTATTAACAATATTCTGTCGAAAGTGAAGCAAAAAAAATCAAAAAATCGTTCTAAAACCTCAAATCTAAATTTGAAAATTATTACGAATAAATAATCTTACTTCTGAAAATTTTTGACTACACATTTTCTTCTATCTTTGCGCCATGCAATTTTCTCAAATTTTAGGTCAAGATTACATCAAAAGCCACTTGATAAAAAGTGCTGCTTCTGGTAGAATTCCTCATGCACAATTGTTCGTTGGCCCAGAAGGAAGTGGTACTTTAATTTCGGCCATAGCCTACGCCCAATACATTTTATGCAATAATACTGGTAATGAAAATTCAAACGGAAATGATTCTTGTAATCTAAAGTTTGACAACATCTCTCATCCCGATCTGCATTTTATTTATCCAACAGTTACAACCGAAGACGTAAAAACAAAACCAAAAAGTTTAGATTTTATTCAAGATTGGCGCAGTTTCATTCAAGAAATGCCTTATGGAGGTTTGTTTGATTGGTATAAAATTCTCGGTGTTCAAAACAAGCAAGGAGAAATTCGTGTCGAAGATGCACAGGAGGTTTTAAAATCGCTTTCGCTAAAATCTTACGAAGGCGGATACAAAATCATGATCATCTGGATGGCTGATAAAATGAATATTGCCGCTTCCAACAAACTCTTAAAGCTTTTGGAAGAGCCATCAGATAAAACCATGTTTATTCTGATTTCTGAAAACGAAGAAGACATTATACAAACTATCCGTTCTCGATGCCAAGTAATTCACTTTAGTGCACTACCAGAAAAAATCATTGCCGATGCTTTGGTTGCTCGAGAAAATATTGACGCGGGTCTTGCTAAAAAAATTGCACATCAGTCTCAAGGTAATTTTAACAAAGCACTGCATTTGTTAAAAGAAGACGATGACGATCTTCCGTTTGAACAATGGTTTGTCAATTGGGTTCGCGCTGCTTTTAGAGCAAAAGGAAATGCTGCTGCCATTCAGGACTTAATTTCTTGGAGTGAGCAGATTGCAACATTGGGGCGCGAAAGCCAGAAAAAATTTATCCAATACTGTATCGAAATGTTCCGACAAGCTCTTATGCTAAATTATCAAGCTCAAGACTTGGTTTATATCGAACCAAAAGTGGATAAATTCAAACTAGAGAATTTTGCTCCGTTCGTAAACGGAAATAATATCCACGAAATATTCAAAGAACTTTCGGATGCGATGTATCACATTGAAAGAAATGGAAATGCAAAAATAATCCTTACCGATTTATCGATCAAATTGACTCGTTTAATTCATAAAAAATAATTCATAATGAACAATGTTGCCTCAATTTTGCTTTTAGCTTTTCTAGCTTTAACTTTTCTACAATCCGGTTATGAAAAGATTTTTTACTGGAAAGATAATGTTGCCTGGCTTAAAGAACACTTTGCCAAAACACCTTTAAAAAACCAAGTTCCGCTAGCTCTATTGCATTTATTGATTTTAGAACTAATTTCAGGAATTTTATGTGTTGTGGGCGGAATTCAGTTGTTTACAAATAATGGAAGAGAATTTGGTTTTTACGGAGCTATATTTTCTTGTATCTGTTTGCTAATGATGCTTTTCGGACAAAGACTTGCAAAAGATTACGATGGTGCGAGAACCATTGTTATATATTTTATTCCTGCTGTAATGGCAGTTTACTGGTTGAACTAAAATATGCCACAGATTTCACAGATTAAAATGATTAAAAAATCTGTGTGAATCTGTGAAATCTGTGGCAAAAAAAAGCCCTTTTTGGGGCGTTAAAACAAATTTTCTTAAAAAAATGAATCCAAAACATCCTTCAGAATCCTTAACTATTTTAACTGATTTAGTTTTACCGAGCGAAACAAATCCTTTAAACAACCTTTTTGGCGGTGAATTATTAGCCAGAATGGATCGCGCGGCTAGTATTGCAGCCCGCAGACATTCGCGCCGAATTGTAGTAACGGCCTCTGTAAATCACGTTGCTTTTAATAGAGCTATTTCGCTTGGAAGCGTTGTCACTGTAGAAGCAAAAGTTTCAAGATCATTCAAAAGTTCGATGGAAGTTTTTATCGATGTTTGGGTAGAAGACCGCGAATCTGGAAATAGAACAAAAGCCAACGAGGCCATTTATACTTTCGTAGCTGTAGACGATACCGGAAGACCAGTTGAAGTTCCTGCAATTGTGCCAGAAACCGAATTGGAAATTCAGCGTTTTGATGCTGCGCTTCGTCGTAAACAATTGAGTTTACTGCTTGCTGGCAAGATAAAACCAACAGATGCAACAGAATTAAAGGCTTTGTTTGTATAGAACGATTTTGTGACAATTTGGAACAATCAAACTTCAAAAAAAGAAGTAATTTTACAAATTATAAAACTGACTAATAAAAATATAGCAGAATTTTCTTATTTTTATCCAGAAAGACAAAATAATAATTTAAGATATTTAGAAAAAAATGAGTTCAGAGAAAGAAGCCAAATTAAAAGCACTACAATTAACGCTTGATAAACTTGACAAAACCTACGGAAAAGGAACCGTAATGAAAATGGGCGACAGAGCCATTGTAGAAGTAGAAACGATTTCTTCTGGCTCACTAGGTGTAGACTTAGCTCTTGGAGTAAACGGATATCCAAAAGGAAGAATTATAGAAATATATGGTCCAGAATCTTCTGGAAAAACAACTTTGACGCTTCACGCAATTGCAGAAGCTCAAAAAGCAGGAGGTATTGCTGCTTTTATCGATGCGGAGCACGCTTTTGATAGAAACTACGCAGAAAAATTAAACGTTGATATTGAGAATTTAATCATTTCTCAACCAGACAACGGGGAGCAAGCTTTAGAAATTGCTGAAAACCTTATTCGTTCTGGCGCTATAGACATTGTTGTAATTGACTCTGTTGCAGCTTTAACTCCAAAAAGTGAGATCGAAGGCGAAATGGGAGACTCTAAAATGGGGCTTCACGCACGTTTAATGTCTCAAGCTTTGAGAAAACTTACTGGAACTATCAGCAAAACAAACTGTACTGTTTTCTTTATCAATCAGCTTCGTGAAAAAATTGGTGTTATGTTCGGAAATCCAGAAACAACAACTGGAGGTAACGCACTTAAATTTTACGCTTCTGTACGTTTAGATATTCGTCGTTCTGCTCAAATCAAAGACGGTGAAAATGTAATTGGTAACAGAACTAAAGTTAAAATTGTTAAAAATAAAGTGGCACCACCTTTTAAAACTGCCGAATTTGACATAATGTACGGAGAAGGAGTTTCAAAAACTGGTGAAATCTTAGACCTAGCTGTTGAATTTGACATCGTTAAAAAAGCAGGATCTTGGTTTAGCTATGGCGACACTAAATTAGGACAAGGACGTGACGCTGTTAAAGCTTTAATTAAAGACAATCCAGAACTTGCTGAAGAACTGGAAATTAAAATTAAAGAGCATATGAAAGAATTGGCAAATGCCTAAAAAATAAGTCTAAAAGACGCTCTAAAAAGCCAAGTGATTACACAAAAAATCACTTGGCTTTTTTATTTTTGAAATAAAATTAAAAATTTCACGCAACCTTTTTACTAAACCTTCATCTATCTAAAAAAGCAGTTTCGTAATTGGTACTGCCATATATCAATTTCGGTTTTTTTTTAGAATTTACGTTGATTGGTTATTTGAGTAAAAAACCCGTTAGTTTGTTCAAACTGACGGGTTTAAATTATTTTTTTTTCAATTCCAACGCAACCTTTTTGACTTTTCTTTATCTATATTAATGTGAAATTAACTCGAGTTATAACCAAGCTCTTTATTATCAACCGTTAATATTTTTAATCATGAAAGAAAAAATAGAATTGTTGTACAATAAAAACCGAAGAAAAACCAAATTGAAATTTAAGAAAGTATTGCGTTTTATTTCAGAAAAGATAATTCACAGATAATAACTTTTGAATAAAAATAGGGGTTTTTAATTCAAAGAAAAAGCCGGTAGATCAAGTCAAATCTACCGGCTTTTGTATTTTACATAATATAATACTGTTTATTATTTTTCAAAATCTATTAAACCTTTGTAAATTAAATTTCTAACCTGATCTTTCAACTCTTTTCTATGATCACTTGTTAGACCTTTTGTTTCTACAAATGGCAAAATATGTGCACGCATTTTTCCTGGGCTTCCGCTCATGAAAGTATATGAAAAACGTTCTTTGTTATCTGGAAAAACAATGGGTACAATCGGAATCTGGTGATCTATTGCTAATCTAAATGCGCCATCTTTAAACTCATCCAACAAAATGCTTTCATCATCTGGCACTCCTCCTTCAGGAAAAATACAAATACTTAAACCTTGGTTAAGACGATTTTGCGCTCTTTTAAAAACTTCATTTTTACTTTTAGAAGAATTTCTGTCAACCAAAATACAAGTTCGTTTATAGAAAAACCCAAAAAGCGGAATCTTAACCAACTCTTTCTTTCCGACAAAAACAAACGGATTTTTTATAAGCACCAACATCAGCATAATGTCGGTCATAGAGGTATGATTGGCCACAATCATATAACTTTTGCCTTTAATGAGCTTCTGTTCGCGTTTTACGGTGTAATAAAAACCCATTCCGAAAAGGATGAATTTAGCCCAAATGCGGGCCATTTTAAAGAAATATGGATATCCTTTCTCAGAAAGGATAGAAACGACCAGAAGAGGGAACATAATGAGTATCGGAATCGCCATTAAAACGTAAAACCAAACTCTCCAAAGAATCCAAAAAGCAATTTTAAATATTTTCATAGCTTCAAATGTAAGAAAACAGAAATGAATTTTGTGAATATTTTAATATTGATAAAAATCAACTCGGTATTTTTTTTGTAGCGCAAAGATCGCTGAGTTTTTTCGCTGAGTGCGCGAAGTTTTTTTTGAGAAAATGCTTTGCTAAAAAGTTCACAAAGCCGAATTTCTAGTCCTCATAAAATGTAAAGAAAAAATTTTATCATTCTTTCGCATAAAACTATTAATTTTATACGAAATTCTGCGTTAAATTTAAAATACAAAAATGACTGAAAATGAGATTTCAACTATTGTAATTGGTTTAGCAATTGATATACATCGAAAACTTGGACCTGGTTTACTAGAAAATGTTTATAAAGAATGCCTATTCTACAAACTCAGACAAAAAGGTCTCATGGTAGAAAAGGAAAAATCGCTGCCCTTAACTTTTGAGGAAATAAAATTAGACTGTGGTTATCGCATAGATTTATTAATCGAAAATAAATTCATAATTGAAATTAAAGCTGTTGAAAGTTTAACGGTAAATCATTTAGCCCAAACATTAACCTATCTCAGATTAGCAAAGTGTAAACTAGGTTTACTAATCAATTTCAATGAAGCACTTTTAAAAAATGGCATCAGAAGAGTTATAAATAATATCTGAAAAACTAGAAAAGTACTGTGAACTTTAAAAAACTCAAAAAATCTTCTTAAACTCTGCGAAAAACTCTGTGAACTCTGCGCTAAAAAAACGAACTTTGCAGATCAAGTATAAGAAAAAACTAGAATGGCAAAAATACTTACTGGTGTTCAAAGTACAGGAACACCGCATTTAGGAAATTTATTAGGAGCAATTATTCCGGCAATCGAATTATCAAATGATCCGACTAACGAATCTTTTTTGTTTATTGCTGATTTGCATTCAATCACTCAGATTAAAGACGGAAAAACTTTAAGAGAAAACACTTATAGCACTGCTGCAGCTTGGCTTGCTTGTGGTTTAAATCCTGAAAAAGTGACGTTTTACAGACAATCTGATGTGGTTCAAACTACTGAATTGACTTGGTATTTAAGCTGTTTCTTCCCTTTTCAAAGATTGACTTTAGCACATTCGTTTAAAGATAAAGCAGATCGTTTGGATGATGTTAACGCTGGACTTTTCACATACCCAATGTTAATGGCTGCCGATATTTTATTATATGATGCTGAATTTGTTCCTGTTGGAAAAGATCAATTGCAGCATTTAGAAATTACTCGTGATGTGGCTGCGCGTTTTAACCACCAAATGGGCGAAACTTTTGTACTTCCAGAAGCTAAAATTCAGGAAAACATCATGTTAATTCCAGGAACAAACGGCGGAAAAATGAGCAAATCTGCAAACAATATCATCAACATTTTTTTGGACGACAAAACTTTACGCAAACAAGTTATGAGTATTGAAACAGATTCTACTCCACTTGAAGCTCCAAAAAACCCTGATACTTGTAATGCTTTCGCCATTTATTCTTTATTAGCAAACGAAGAACAAGCTGCCCAAATGAGAGCAAATTATTTAGGCGGAAATTATGGCTACGGTCACGCAAAACAAGCTTTGTTTGAATTAATTACAGAAAAATTCAAGACCGAGAGAGAGAAATATAACTACTACATCAACAACCTTGAAGAAGTTGACGCTTTGTTGAAAAAAGGTGCTGCAAAAGCTTCTGTAATTGCCGATGGTGTTTTAGCAAAAGTTAGAGAAGTTTTAGGTTTTGAAAAATAATTCAAAAACTATCTTTTAAAGAAACGCTGATCATTTTAAAGTTGATCAGCGTTTTTCTTTTAAGGCATATTTTAATTAATTTTTGTAACTTCAAGAATATTAATCATTTAAAAACAAAAAAATGGATAAGTATATTGAAGATTATAATGTTCCTCCGTATGTATTTCAAATCTTAAATATAATTTTTGGCTTACTGCTGATTTATATTCTATACCGATTGTATAAACATTTTACGAGAAAGTAATATATAGGGTTTTCTGCGTTAAATTGATTCGAAAAGTTTTCCAGGCAAAGGCCTAATCACGCCTTTTAATTCCATGCCAATCAGAATTCCAGATACTTTGAAAATCGGAATTCCACATTCGATTGCAATGATGTCTAATAACTCTTTTCCATTTTTTAAAAGGAAATCATAAACCTTCTGTTCTTCGGGTTCTAATTCTACAAAAAGCTGTTTCTGAATGTTTTTTGGTTTTTCTTTAATATCCCAATTTAGCATATAAATTAAATCAGCAGCATCTGTCAACACATTTGCTTTCTGCGTTTTAATCAAGTTATTGCAACCTTGACTGTATTTATCAGTCACTCTACCAGGCACAGCAAAAACATCACGATTGTACTCGTTGGCCATATTTGCAGTTATTAAAGATCCTCCTCTATCGGCAGATTCTATTACAATTGTAGCTTCTGTCATTCCTGCGACAATACGGTTTCTACGGACAAACTTCTCTTTATCAGGATTAGAATCACTCCAAAACTCTGTAATAAATCCTCCGTTCTCTTCCATTTTTGCCATGTATTTTTTATGAGTTCTCGGATAAATTTGATTTAAGCCATGAGCCAGCACGCCAACAGTTTGCAAATTAAAATCAATTGCCGCTTGATGTGCTATTATATCAACTCCATAAGCAAATCCGCTTACAATTACAGGATCTAAAGGAGCCAAATCTTCTATCAACTTTCTACAAAAATCAGTTCCATAAGAGGTAATTTGTCTTGTACCAACAATACTGATTATTTTTTTATTTTTGAAATTCAAATTTCCAGCAGTAAAAATCAAAATTGGTGCATCAATGCAATGCTTGAGGCGTTCTGGATAATTTTCGTCTTGAAAAAAAGAAACTTGGATATTGTTGCTTTTTATAAATGAAAGCTCTCTGTCTGCTTTTTCAAAAACACTTTTATCTTTCAAATTTTTCAATAAAACAGACCCAATTCCATCAACGGCAGCCAATTGAGAATTCTTTGCTTTAAAAATAGCGGAAGCATCACCAAATGAATTAAGTAATTTTTTACCCATTATGTCTCCTACTCCATCGACCTTCAGTAAGGCAAGTAAATTAAACAATTCCTGATCTGTCATTTTGCTTTAACATTATGTAAAATAGAAAAATTAAATCTACTTTTATTGAGGCGCAAATATCTATAAAACAAAGTAATTTCTTAATAAAATTACAAAATATTTTTGAAGCGTCTTATTTAGAAAGAAAAACTAAAAAGTTAATATACTGAAAACGAATTGTCTAAAAATAATTCTGAATTGTTAATAAAAATTGTGAATAAAATTTTGATAACTATGCGCGTTGGCTAACTTTGTTAATATGAAAATCGAAGTATATATCTCACAGTTATTGTATCGTTATCAGTGTGTAACGGTTCCAGGATTTGGTGCATTTTTAACCGAAACGCATTCGGCGCAGCTAAATGAAAGCACTAATTCGTTTTTTCCTCCAAAAAAAACCATTTCTTTCAACAGCCGTATCAAAAATAATGACGGATTGTTGGCAAATCATATTGCACAAGCTGAAAAAACATCTTACGGTTTTGCAGTTAGCGCAATTGCTTTTGAGGTTTTGAACTGGAAAAAAACATTGGAAGAAGAAGGCGTAATTCTTTTAAAGAACATTGGAGAACTACGTTTAAATTCTGAAAGCAATATCGTTTTTAAACCAAACGATCAAACCAATTTTCTATCTACTTCGTTCGGATTGAGTCCTTTTGTTTCTCCAATGGTGAAAAAAGAGGCATTCGAGAAAAAAATCGAAAAAATTGCAGCAAAAGAAAAAGATGCTGTTTTATTATACGAAAACGAAGAAGAAACCAAATCTTCAAATCCGTTCTTGCGATATGCTGCGATTCTTGTTTTAGGGCTTGGAATTACAGGAAGCATCGGTTACCCATTATATCAAAATCAAATTGATAACCAAACTCTTGTTGTAGAACAAGCTGTTCAGAAAAAAGTACAGAACAAAATTCAAGAAGCCACTTTCTTTATCAAAAGTCCACTTCCAGCTGTAACTCTTTCTGTTGATTCAGCTAAAGTAGAAACTGTTGAAACCACAATGCCTTATCACATTATGGCTGGTGCTTTTAGAAGTGAAGCAAATGCAAAAAAAGCTTACAACCAGTTAATTAAAGATGGTTACAAAGCAAGAATGCTGAAAGAAAACAAACACGGTTTATTTCCTGTTTTATACGGAAGTTATGCTACAATGAGAGAAGCAGAACAAGCTCAAAAAGAAATACAAAAAGGCGAAAATCCACAAGCTTGGATTCTAGTCGAAAATCTATAAATCAAAAAAATCCCGTTTTCTAAAACGGGATTTTTTTTGTCCTATTCTGTTATTTAAAAAATTTTGACTGGCTATCTTTGATCATTCCATAAGATAAATTAGCCTGAAAAATTAAACGTTATGGACAAACTTTTAAAAACATTAGTTCTCTTATTATTGCTGAGTTCACAATCATTTTTTGCCCAGCAAATTTCAAGTACTACACAAGAAATCGAACGCCAGAAAGCCGATTTTGAAACGCAAAAAAGTTTAAAAGAAAATTATAAAAAACTAGATGATAAACTTGATCAGCTGAAAAAAGAACAGAAAGAGTTGGAAATCAAAAGAAAAACTCTTTCTAAATCTGAAAGCAATTTGAAATCAACTAAGGAAAAAATCAGTAAACTAGAACTTGCTAATCAAAAAATTGAAAACAAAATCACTACAACTTATGTTTCTGATGAAGAAATTCAAAAACAGAGAATTAAAACCAAAGAAAATGAGGTCAATATTCAGAAATTGAAATTAACTCAAATTACACAGGAAAAAGAGCTAGAAAAAGCAATGTCAGCTATATAACTAAGAAAGCCTAATTCTTTTTGAATTAGGCTTTCTTTTTAAATGTTTATCGTGAAACAATTTTCGCATTTTGAGATAAAATTTCTTTTCCGGATTGATATACTAATAATGCCGCAGGCGCCGAATTTTTTTCGCCTAAAACAATGAAATGACATTCATACCTAAAGTTGCCTTTTTTGAACTCGTAATGATGATTTCCTCCTGTCCCATGTGCGAAGAAAACACCATTTTCAATTATAAGATCTGGAGCATCAATCATTTTCTTCTTGATAGACCATGAAGCATATCGATAATTATCATTTCCTAAATCATCAATTCTGATTCTGAATTTTGAAGTTTCCAGAATTGCGACAGGTTCCTTAAAATTTGAAAGTGAATAATTTAAGCTTTTCTTCTGCTTATCGATTAATAAATTTTTCAGTTTCAATTCTTCATCAGATTGACGATTGATGCTGATAATTTTTCCATCGGTATCAATCCATAAATCACCACTATTGAGCATGATTCCTCTCCAACCTACTTCTGACCAATCTTTTGCAGGATCCGATTTGGTTATTTTTTCAATCAGAACTTTATCAAAAATTTGGTTATATCTTTTTATAAAATCAGCCTTGTCTTTCACTGATGGAATTGGATATTCACGTTTGAACGGAAATTTTATTCGCTTTGCAATTGCTTCTTTATTGTTGCTTTTTACTTCCAGAATAAATTTAGAAATAAACTTTTGATATTCTGACTTCAAATCTTGAGCGTTCAAAAATGAAGAATTACAAACTAAAAATACTAAAACTATTTTAAATGCTTTCATATTAAAATGGGTTTAATTCGTTAAAAATTAGATTTTTGTAAACCAAAAACCAATGTTTCACGTGGGACGTTCAAAAATTTAATTAATGCTAGCTTTGAACATTTTCAATTCATCCCAAGTAAATTCATCACCATGTTTTTCTTTTAAACCGCTCAAAGATTCTTCTTGGTAAAATTGAAATGCTTCGCGTAAAGCCAATATTTTATCATAAGGTAAAACATCGGTAATTTCAATCTTTTTTGACTGAATAAGTCTTATCAAATGGCCTTCGATAGTTTGAACATTCAATTTACGCATTCTTGCAATATCTTCAACCGAATTTTTATCCATCCACAAATCGTATGTTTCTTCGACTGTCGTTTTTTTAGCCGTTTTAAGCTCGCTTTTTTCTGCTTTAGCTGATTTGTATCGAACAACAGGTTCTTCTGTCCTAAAAATGTCTGTATTTGTCGTTCTCAGCTCTTCCCGGATTCTTTCCGCTTTGTTAATTTTATAATTTCTAATAACTGGCGATGATAATTTTTCTTTGGAGATTGCTTCGCCCGAAACTACAACTTCGATCAGCAATTTGGCTTTCATCAATCGTAGAACTGCTTTGGTCTGCAAGTCTTCCAAAAAATTCAGCTCTTCGTAAAATTCCTTGACTTTTTTAAATTTCTGAATTTCATTTATTTTATAAATCAGATCATCGACTAATTTGTCCATTGGTTTGAAAAAATAATCATAGGCGGCTTCTACCCTTTCTTTTACAAAAATTAAATCGACCGTTTCTTTGATGAAAATTTTATTGAGCTGCGTAATGAATTTCTGTGAAGGATCTAAAAGCTGTTCGATCGTTTCCATTCGTTTATGCGCCCAAGCTGTGTGTTTTGTTTTTTCCGAACCCGCCGCATTTTCTTTATAACTGAAACGATGATTTCGCCATTCTTGCGCCAATTCACCCCAATTAAAACTGTTTATCAAATAGTTGTGGATAAAATTCTTGGTTTCGAAATGGAGCGAATTCTTCAAATCTTGTTCCGTTGCTCTGTTCAAAGCATAATCCATCACATCTTGGTCGTTCGAAATACCATTCATCTGCATCGGAGAAAGCAAAATAAGCCCTTCTAACGAACGCAAACGCGAAAGTGCCACATAAGCTTGTCCGGGCAGAAAAACTTGCGATACATCGAGCGCTGCTTTTTCAAAAGTCAAACCTTGGCTTTTATGCACTGTAATTGCCCACGCAAGTTTAATCGGGTAATGTGCAAAAGTTCCTAAAACTTCTTCTTCGATATCTTTAGTTTGTTCGTTGACTTTGTATCGGATGTTTTTCCATTCGTACTTTTCAACCTCAAGGGTCATATTCTCTTCTGGAAAGTGAACAAAGATTTCTTCATCAGAAAGCGATTTGATAACTCCCATCTTTCCGTTGAAATATCTCTTTTCAAAAGACAAGTCATTTTTGACGAACATAATTTGTGCTCCGACTTTCAATTTCAATTCTTCTTCTACCGGAAAGATTTTTTCTGGAAAATCACCTACCACAAATGGCGTATAAATGTATTCTTTACCATCTAAATCATTGATTGACTGTGAGTTGATAGAATCTGCTTTTGCATTATGTGTTGTCAGCGTGATATATCCTTTGTTCTCTTTGAAGTCGAAATCTGGCTTAACATACTGATTTAGAACGGATATATCTTCTGAAGTGATCTGATTATTACGAAGATTATTCAAAACCGAGATAAAAGCATCGTCTGTCTGACGATAGATTTTTGACAATTCAATATAAATCGGCGGATACGTTTGGAGCACATGAGAATGGAAAAAGAATTTCCCGCGGTAGTAGTTTTTCAGCGTTCGCCATTCTTCATCACGAATAACCGGTGGCAATTGAAGTAAGTCGCCAATAAACAAAACCTGAACTCCGCCAAAAGGTTGCGTGTTTCTTCGAACAGTCTGCATCATGAAATCGACCGCGTCCAACAAATCGGCACGCATCATGCTGACTTCATCAATAACTAGAAGCTCCATGTTTTTGATTACATTTCGTTTAACGTTATTCATTTTGAAATGACGACGAAGCGATTCTTTATTTTCAAACTTTACTGTTTCTGTAAATTGCGCACTTGCTTCGTACGACGGAATGAATGCAGAAAACGGAAGTTGAAACATCGAGTGAATAGTAACGCCTCCTGCATTCAAAGCTGCAATTCCTGTTGGCGCCACAACCACAGTATTTTTATGCGTTGTTGCGATGATTTCGCGCAAAAGCGTAGTTTTTCCTGTACCTGCTTTTCCCGTTAGGAAAATAGATTTCTGAGTCTGATTGATGAATTGTAAAGTATAAGCTGCCGCTTCTGAAACGTTTTGCATTGGGCTTGTATTAAAAACTAAAATTACCGCATTTTTATAAAAAGAAAAAACCTAAATCGTAGTGGATTTAGGTTTTTAGTAATTTAGTTAGTTTGGTAGTTTTTTATTTTTTTGCTTCGCCTTCTTTTGTTTCAGCTGCTGGTTTTGCATCTGCTTTTGGCTCTGCTTTGTATTTATCATTTAAAGCTTTGATAATTTCTTTTGTGATATCGTATTTCTCTTCAGCATACAAAATTGTTGCAGCATCTCCTGTTCCGTAGATGTAAGAGTAACCGTTTTTCTTTCCGTAATCTTTAATGAATTTTTTAACTCCACTAACAAGAGAATCCATTTCAACTCCACTTTCTTGTTGTAGTTGTTGTGCTAATGCTTGTTGTGCATAACCTAATTGCTGCTCTCTTTTTTGCAATTCAGCACCTCTTTGCTGTGCCCAAGCCTGACCATTTGCTTGCGCTTGACTTTGAAAATTAGCGGCGTCTTGTTTAAAACGTGAAATCTCAGCTTGTAATTGTCTACCTTTTTCTTCCGCTTGAGCTTTGTACTTTGCCTCTAAATCTTTTGCCTCAGTGTATTCTTTCATCAAAACCGAAGTATCCACGTAAGCTGTTTTTACTTCCTTTACCTCTGCTGTTTTGTTACAAGAAACTGCGAAAACTGAAAGTGCGATAATAACTAATGCTTTTTTCATTTTTAATAATTCTATTTTTTTAAGTATTGAAGACAAAAATATAAAAAAATCAATAGCATCAACATAAAGTTTAAAAAATGCGTAAATTTTATGATATTGTTTTTATTTATCGAAAAAAATATAGCCATAAACCAACTTTATCGCTATATTTTAGGTCTTTTTTATCTTGTTTTGGATTAGCCGAAAAAGCCATCTTGTCTTTTAGAGATAAAACGGCTTTAAAATGATTCTTTGATTTTTATTTGTTTTTCAAAACGTAAATATGCGACGAATATTCTTTTGAGCTTTTTGCTTTCCAGTTTGATTTTAATCCAACGAAAAAAGCTTTGATATAATTCATTTTTCCTGTTTTGTATTTTTCAGATAAAAGACTCACATAAAATGAATCGAACTTCATTGGAAGTATCTTTTCTAATTTCATGTCTACTCTTTCAAAAAGCAATTGGATTGATTTTTTCGAAAAATGCCAAAAATGAATTGGCACATCATAAGCTGCCCAAAAAGTTTCATAATGGCCCGCATCGAATGATTTATAATTTGGAACCGCAACAATTAATGTTCCAGTTGGTTTCAATAAACGCTTTAATTCTTGGATCTGATGTTCTAGATTTGGAACATGTTCTAAAACATGCCACATCGTAATTACATCCAAAGAATTACTTTCTATAGCGCTAATTTCTTCTACAAATGAAATTCCTTTTTCTTTAGCAATATTTTTAGCACGATCGCTCGGTTCTACTCCAATAGTTTCCCAACCGTCATTTTTTGCTGTTAAAAGAAAATCTCCAGTTCCAGCTCCAATATCCAAAAGTTTACCTTTTTGAGGTTGTTGGCTATTAATTAAATTCAACTTGTTCTTAAGAGCAATATTTTTCACGAAGTGATATGCTTTTTCAAATAACGAACGTTTGTTGTCTGTGTGCGAAATATAATCTTCGCTTTCGTAGTATTTGCCTAAATTTTGAAGTTCAGGTTGTGGTGAAGTAATTAACATATCTAATTCTTCATCATAATACAAATCAAAAATTTCTTTTGAAACAGAATGGTCTTTTACCGTAAGAAAATGTTTTTTGTTTAAAACGTTCATTTTTTAAATTTAATAGATATTTGGGTTTAATTTATAGCAAATCCTAAAAACGAAATTTTATCGCTTTTAGGATTTTTTGTTTTTGTTATTTGTTATTTTTCCAGTTTATCTTAACAGCTGATATTTTTTCATTTTCTAACCTGATATCATTCAAAACAGAAAAACCATTTAAAACATAAAATTCTAATGGTGATTTATATTTTTCTTCATTTCGTTTGAAATCATTTTCATGATCGATAACCCAACCATTCAAATCTGTATTATTCTTTTTTAATTCTTCTAATAGAATTCTTCCAAATCCTTTTCCTTGAAATTGATAATTCAACATAATTGCAAACCAAATTTCATTGTCACGAAAAAAGGTATAAGCCCAACCTTGAATTTTATTTTTATTATCAATTAGTACATAATTCTTTTGTTCTACAATTGTGATACAATACAATTCGAACTCTTCAAAAGTTTCATGTCCAAATTGAATTGGATATTCATTGTTACGAAGCTGCCATAGTTCTTTTTTTTCTTCTTTAGAGAAAATATCTTTCTGTACAACTTTCATATTGATCTGATATAAATTTTATTAAAAGGTTTCACGTGGAACAAATAGTTTATTTGAGAATTTCAAGTAAATGTTTCACGTGGAACAATCAAAATTTTAGATTTCAGACTTAGGATTTTAGATTCTAAAAAATCTGAAATCAACAACCTAAAATCTAAAATTATATTATCTTCCCATATAAATCAAAAGCACTGAAATATCGCTTGGTGATACTCCGCTAATTCTTGAAGCTTGAGAAATGGTTACAGGACGAATCTTGCTTAATTTCTGTTTTGCTTCAATCGACATTGATTTGATTTTGTTATAATCAAAATTGTCTGGAATTTTTACTTCTTCCAAACGATTTAATTTATCTGCATTATTTCTCTCTTTTTCGATATAACCCGAATACTTAACTTGAATTACAGCTTGCTCCACAATTTCTTCATCTAATTTATTTTCGTCGATATAAGCAGAAACTTTTTCAAACTTCAACATATCTTCTAATTCAATTTGCGGACGAGAGAAAATCTTAAACATTTTATCTCCTTGCGAAATCGGCGCAGATTCTTTTGCTTCTAAAATCGGATTTGTTTCTGCAATCGTTACACTAGTTTCTTTGAAGAATTGAACCATCTTTTCAGATTCGTTCAATTTCTTTTCCATTCTGCGTAAACGAGCTTCAGAAGCTAAACCAATTTCGTATGACATTGGAGTCAATCTGAAATCGGCATTATCTTGACGCAACAAAGTTCTATACTCCGCTCTTGATGTAAACATACGATATGGTTCTTCTGTTCCTTTCGTAATCAAATCATCAATTAGAACTCCAATATAAGCTTCATCACGTTTTAAAATCAATGGATCTTTTTCGTGCACTTTTAAGTGCGCATTTATTCCAGCCATCAAACCTTGAGAAGCTGCTTCTTCATATCCTGTTGTTCCATTAATTTGTCCAGCGAAATACAAACCTTCAACCAGTTTCGTTTCCAAAGTATGTTTCAATTGTGTCGGCGGAAAGAAATCATATTCGATTGCATAACCAGGTCTAAAGAATTTCACATTTTCAAAACCTGCAACAGAACGAAGCGCTTTAAATTGAATATCTTCTGGAAGCGAAGTTGAAAATCCGTTTACGTAAACTTCACATGTATTCCATCCTTCTGGTTCAACAAACAATTGATGACGTTCTTTATCTGCAAAACGATTAATCTTATCTTCAATCGACGGACAATATCTTGGTCCCAAACTTTTGATTCTTCCGTTGAACATTGGAGAGCGATCAAAACCTTCTCTCAAAATATCATGCACATTCAACGAAGTATATGTCATGTGACAAGAACGCTGATGCGTTAACGGAGAAGTCACATCTGAATAAGAAAACTTATCTGGCTTTGCATCTCCTTTTTCTTCGTTCATTTTAGAATAATCTAAAGAACGTCCATCTACTCGAGGTGGCGTTCCTGTTTTCATTCTTCCAGCTTCAAAACCTGCTTTGATCAAATCTTCGGTAATTCCGGTTGCAGCACTTTCTCCTGCTCTTCCACCTCCAAATTGTTTTTCTCCAATATGAATCAAACCATTCAAAAAAGTACCATTTGTCAAAACAACAGATTTGGAACGAATCTCCACACCAAGCGAAGTTCTAATTCCTTTTATCTTTCCATCTTCGATTATCAACCCTTTCACCATCTCTTGGTAAAAATCAAGATTTGGAGTTGCCTCCAACATCATTCTCCATTCTTCTGCAAAACGCATTCTGTCACTTTGAACTCTCGGCGACCACATTGCAGGTCCTTTCGATTTATTCAACATCTTAAATTGAATTGCCGTACGATCTGAAACAATTCCTGAATATCCACCAAGCGCATCAATTTCACGAACGATCTGTCCTTTTGCAATTCCACCCATCGCAGGATTACAAGACATCTGTGCAATGTTTTGCAAACTCATTGTAACCAATAAAGTTTTCGATCCCAAATTTGCAGCCGCAGCCGCAGCTTCAGAACCAGCATGGCCTGCACCAACCACAATAACATCGTATTCTTCTAAAAACATTTTGTTTTATTATTCTCCAAAAACCGCTACCGCGGTTTCTAGAATTACTTTTATATTTTTCTTGTTCCACGTGGAACGGATATTTTTTTGTTTCAAGTTTCAGGTTTAAAATTTCAAGTTTAAATCAGAATCTTCAAATCAGAATCTTCAAATATTGAAATCAATTAAACGTTCCACGTGGAACTATTAAAAAAACTATATCCAAACTAGAACTTTCAAACTAGAACTTTCAAACTAGAACTTTCAAACTAGAACTTTCAAACTAGAACTTTCAAACTAGAACTTTCAAACTA